>JAADFX010000067.1 GCA_013152685.1 Methanobacteriota archaeon
CCGCGGTCTACACCCTGAATGAGGCGCTCCTCGCCAACCTTTCGGGAGGGTACCCGGCCAGGGTGGCGGTGGTCCCCCTGGACGACCGCTCTGTTGAGCTCACCCCCCAGGCGGTGGCAGCCATAATGCACTACAACTACTCCCTGGTGGACCTGGACGGCGACGGGTACATAGAGGAGGATGAGGTGGTCTCAATGGTGCCCTACGCCGGCAGGGGGGAGCTAGGAGAGGAGCTATTTGCCATGGAGCTTCCGGTGCTGTTCATGTTCGATGAGCGCCTGGGGGTTAGCAGGTACAACAACTTCACCGAGGATGTGTACGAGGTGCCCGTTGTGCTGGACTCGCGGGGGGAGGGCGCCACCTTCCTGATCTTCCAGCACCCCGAGGTGATAAACAAGTCCTGGATACGGGGGAATGAGTTTGAGCTTAAGAGGACGGGGGTGCCGATGGCTGTGCCCGAGGTCACCATAAGCAGGCGCCACCCCTACTCGGGCGATGCCGACACCGCCCTCAACGGCACACTCAGCATCTATGTGAACTCCGTCAACGTGTTCAACGGAACCCTGAGCAGCGCTGAGAACAGGAGCATCACGGAGACCTTTGTTCCGGAGCTGCGCCCCGGCGCAAACATCGTGAGGGTGTCGGTAACAGGTTCCACCCCGGAAGCCACGGGAAGGCTGTTTGTCAAAATCAGGGCCACTGATATGTGGGTGTCCCAGCGGATACTCATGATGCCATCCTACCTGGTGGTTGCGGTGGCAGGGGGCAGGGCGGAATGAGGAGGGGCTTCATCTTTACCATGGACGCGATACTGGCAATGATCCCTGTTTTTATAGTCATAGCGGCGGCCACCACCGCCTCCTCCACGGGGGGTCTCCTGGGACAGCAGATAGGCGCAGCGAAGGAGACGATGGTGGCCTCAAACGTAATGTACCTTATGGCGAAGCAGGGCCTGCTGGAGGAGGTGTCCAGGGATGTTATTTCCGGCAACACCTCCGAGGCGAGGGAAGCTGTAGAGCGCTGGCTTGAACCGGCACTTCCGGATAACTACGGGTACAGGCTGGTGATGCGCTATTCAAATGGCACTGAGGTGGTGATAGCCGGGGATAACCCGCCCCAGAATGCCTCCATCTCCACGGCGGTGCGCACCCAGCTGGTCTATCTGGGCAGGGAAGGCTACCTCGGCCAGGCATGGTACGTGGGCATACCTCCCTCGATTAACATAGACACCGACAATGTGATGGGCGACAAAAACGGCGACGGCGTGGTTAACGCCAGCGACCAGGTTTACCTGGGGGAGTGTCGGTCCAGAACTTCCTGCACCTACGACAGCACAGAGACCGACGGCGACGGCTGGTACTACTTCAACTTTACTGTGCCAGGTGAGCCGGTGTTTACCGTCTTCATAATCAACACCAACTCCGACCACCACAGGTTCTACATTGAGATAAAGAACAACAGAACCGGTGGAGCGTGGCAGAGAGTGGTTACCCTGAGCCAGGTGTGGTACTCCGCCCAGGTGGACCTCACCAAGTGGGTTGTGGGCAACGGCTGGACCAACCAGGTCAGGCTGAAGGTTTGGGGCAACGCCCATGCACTTTCCTTCCTGGGAGACAGGGGCAATCCCTATGAGGCCTACCTCAGGGGCAACAGCAAGATAATAAGCCTCTACGGCTCCGGAATGAATGTGAAGGTGGTGGTAAACGACAGCTCCACCGACTCTGTTATGGCAAACGACGACTTCACCCTCACCCTCACCACCCCGGACCCCTCTGCGGTGGGCTCCCTCACCTTCAGCAGGCTCTACCTTCCAGCGGGGTGGCACACCTACCGTATAAGAGTCTGGGTTGACGGGGACCTGGTTTTTAACACCGGATACGGATACTTCAACTGGGACAACGTGGCGAGTGCTGCCATACTGGACCTCACCTCCTACCTCAAGTCTCCCGGTACCCACACCCTGCGCGTGAGGCGTGAGAACGGCTACTGGTACGCCTCCCCGACGCTGATAAGGACCTACGTCAAGGGTCCAAAGCTGCTCCAGATTGTAAACCTCCCCTACAACCCGCCCTGGCCGAATCCCGGTGGCTACCCGAGCCAGACCTACTCCGCCAGCTTCAGTGTTCCCGCGCCGGATATTGCCGAGAACGCAACCATCTCAAACGCTGTTTACATCCTGAATGCCGACGAGGATTCCGACAAGGCCACCATGGTGCTCAACGGCGCCACCGAGATAAGCGGAACCCAGTATGGGTATGAGAGGTACAAGTTTGTTACCGGCAAAATAAAAACAGGCAGCAACACCATATCCACAACCCTCGAGAACACCAAGGGGGATGGGTGGTATGTGCAGGGACCCGGAAACCAGCTGCTCATCGGCTACGAGCTGGGCAAGCTCGCCTTCGGCACCGGTCCCGGCCCAGACGTGGAGACCGCAAAGAAGAATGCCCTGGAGCAGCTGCTCATAAAGATGGGCTACGACTCCGACGACGACGGGAGCATCTCGGGCACGGAGCTCGACACAGTGAAGTGAAGAGCATCGGCATAGTTGCCTACAACGGCACGGCGCCCTCCAACTGGGTGACAAACACCAGCTTTCTGATAGACTGGGAGTCCAGCGAGGCGAAGGCGATTGCGGCGCAGCGCATGGGTCAGAACCCCGGGCAGGTGATATTCAGGCTCTACCTGTGGAGGGAGTAGGATGCGGAGCGCCTTTGTGTTCAGCGGCATGGCCTTCCTCCTGGCAATACCCGTCGTAATACTGGCAGCCTCCTTCCTGAACATGGTCAGCACGGGCACGGAGGTCTCCGGCATCTACATCTCCTCCACCAAGGTCTCCTCCACGGCGGAGGGCATTGCCACCGACATAAGGGATATAATGGAGAAGATAACCGCCGTGAGCACCCAGAAGGCCACGAGGCTGGCGGTGGAGCTCTCCTTTTCCCACGACAAGCCCGTTCCCACCTACGCCCAGTCCTATTTCGACTCCACTGCGAGGATCTTCCGCCCGGGCATGAGCCTCCGGTTCATCAGGGACATCGCCCTAAGCGGGGTAAATGAGAGTGAGGAAACCGACTTCAGGGGCATGAACGCCGTGCTTGAGGAGGCGATAGAAGACTACACCCGGCTCACAGGTCTTAACATAACTCTAATCAACCCCGCCGGCGACACTTGCGTGCCCGGTGACTGCGATGTTTTCAACACCGGCAATGTGGTGGTGGTACCGGCGCAGTTTGGGATGTACACCCTGATAAGGGGCGACTGGAGGCTCGTGGTGAGGGACGAGAGCTCCAACGTGACCTGGGACCTGCCCCTCAGGGCGAGGTACACCCTCAAGTTCAACAGGTCAGGCAATGTTTACACCGAGAGCTACCTCATAAAGTCCTACACCAGTATCGCCGGATTTCAGGACCCCCTGATATGGTGGGTGCTGAGCCGGTGGTCCACCCTCTACCGCCTGGGGACGGTGGAGGAGGAGTCCCCCGACATCACCACCTGGCCCATACTCCGCTCCCCGGTGGAGCCGCCCGCCAGGGTGGGGAACAAGGAGGTGAACCAGTCCAACACCTCGGAGTACTTCCTCAACGACCTCGGTGGGGATGTGGTGAACTTCAGGTACCACACCAGCAGATACGGCCCCTCCTTCTTCGACATGCTTGAAGGCAGGTGGTGGCTCTCCCGGTACTACGGTGAGATGGCGCCCCTCGCCGAGAACGGCGAGCGCCTCGAGGTGGGACTGGAGAGCTTCATCCCCAACGACCCCCTGAAGATTCAGAACGACGTGAGTGGGAACAGGTACTCCTCCCTATACCACTACTACTTCAGCTCCTTCTTCTCCAGGTCGCCCTACTACAGCTACATAACCAGCGCCGCCCCCTACAACAACGCCTTCGGCTACAGCAGCACCAACCTGGCAAACTCCTCCTTTGCACCCCCCTCGCTTATTTGGAACGGCAGCAACTTCACCGCAATCTGGGCAACCCCCTGGAGCACCGCCGCCCTGCAGAATGTCTACATAGTGACGACCACGAAGGAGGGGGCGTACAGCTTTGTGGTGTCCCACGACATATACGTGGATGAGTACAACAGGAGCGGCTACGACAACGCCACTGTGAACACCGCAATAAGGTACAACCTCAGCTGGGCGCTGGAGTAGGCCGGCTCACCTCCGCAGCTTCAGGTAGCTCCAGAGCCTCTCGAGGCCCACGCCCATCTTTTCAATGTCCCTGTCGAATATTATCCCCCGGGTGTAGGCGCTGGCTATCTCACCGGCGTAGAGCTCAAACCTGTGCTCCGGGCAGAGCCGGGAGAACTCCTCCTCCGCCAGCCGGGTCCTCCTGGCCCTTATCCTGAAGTCCCTGTTCCAGAGCACATCCTGCACAAACCGCCTGCCGCACAGGGTGCACCTCAGCTCCTCGGTTATGCGGAGTTTCTTCTCATACACCATACCAGCAGCCTGAAAGTTTCACCTCTAAAAAAGGCAGGGACGTGGGGCTCATTTCAATTTTGAGGCAGTTGTTATCCAGATTTTTTATGGCATGGCGAGAAGGCGGCGCCGAAGGGAGGAGAACAGGCGCTTCAACCCCCAGCTTGCGGCGCTCTTTGCCGTGGGGATAATGATAGTTTCCAGCCTGGCGTATGCAATCTTTTCCAAGCCCCCGTCGGAGAGCCCGCCCCCGGCGGCGTCACCCGCGGAGGGCGCACCCCCCGTGTTCACCACTGACACCGACGGCGACGGAATACCCGACACCCTGGAGATGGAGATAGGCACCGACCCCGGGGTCAGGGATACCAGGCAGAGCCTGGAGGAGAGGCGCTCCCAGATATACGCAGCCTACGCCAGGGGAGAGATCTCGGGCGAGGAGTACAACACGCTGAGCATGCGCCTGAAGCAGGCGGAGGCGCTCCTGAGGTAGCGGGATGAAAATTGTGGTTTCGGGAAAGGGGGGCGTGGGAAAGACCACCATCGCGGGCACCCTCGCCAGGGTCTTTGCCAGCAGGGGCTACAGCGTCATCGCGGTGGACTCTGACCCCAGCATGAACCTCCACACAGCCATCGGCGTGGAGAACCCCACCCCCATCTCCCACCTGAAGGAGCTGATAAATGAGCGGGCGGTTATAGCTCCGGGGATGTACAGCCTCAACCCCAGGGTTGACGACATCCCGGAGCGATTTTCCAGCGTCAGGGACAACCTGAGGCTTATCGTGATGGGCACAGTGGAGCAGGCAGGTCAGGGCTGCCTCTGCCCCGAGAACACCTTCCTCAGGGCGCTGCTGCGGCACCTGGTGCTGAGGCGCAGGGAGATGCTCATCCTGGACACGGAGGCGGGGGTGGAGCACCTGGGGAGGAGTGTCGCCAGGAACTTTGACCTCATGCTGGTGGTGGTGGAGCCCGGGGCGAAGGCTATCTCAATGGCCAACAGGCTGGTGGAGCTCTCGGGCAGGCTGGGCATAGCGCGCGTTTACGGCGTCGCCAACAAGGTGGCGGACGAGGAGCAGGTCAGGTTTATTGAGGAGCACCTCAGCGTGGAGCTGCTGGAGCGGGTGCCCTACGACAGCAGGGTTGTGGAGGCGGACATAAAGAACGTCCCGCTGGTGGACCTGGATGATAAATCCCCCGCCCTCAGGAGCATCGTCCGCCTTTCAGAAAAAATAGAGGGGCTGGTCGGAAGTCAACTCACTCCAGATTGATAACATCCATCACCTTGCGCCACTTGTTTCCTTCCATCTGCATTACCCATACCTTTTTGAGCTTGGCATTGTCCTTAGGCTTCCACTCCCTCGCCCACTGCAGGACCTCCTCTCTGGTCGGCATTCTGTCGGTCTTCTTGATTGTCACGAAGCGTTTTGCCTCGACGCCCTTCATCGTCCTCCCGCGGATAACAACATCTCTCCCAAGATACTCTAGTCCATTCACATAATACATTCCCGCAACCTCCTGAAAATTTTCTCACCAGTCCCAGTATAAAAACCTTTTGGTTTTGCGGGTTTCCGGGATTCCGGAGCCGGGAGGGCGCCCCGGTGCTATGTGTACACCCTCACCTCCTCGCAGCTCAGCGGCAGGGGCTCCTCCACCAGAATTCCCCTAGCCCTTATAACCTCCTCCAGCCTGCGCCTGTCTGCGATGAGCTCCTCTATTTTTTCCCTGTGGCTGTGCCCCACCACCGCCAGTATCCTCTCCCCGGGGTGCATCTCCTCCAGCCTCAGCAGCTTCATCGCCATGGCAGCCTCCCTCTCCAGCAGGAGCACCTCCCTGGCGAGGGCGATGGAACCGGGTGCAACCTCCTGCAGCCTGCGGTAGAAGCCTGGGATGTCCCCCCTCTCGAACTCCTCCCACAGCCGCCCGTCCCTCAGCTTCAGCAGCCCCCTCAGCCTCCTCTCCAGGTAGGCCTTCCGCTGGTCTATGAGGTACACCCTTGCCCCCACTTCACAGGCGGTGACTATCGCAACCTTCATCTCCGTCTCCAGGTAGGAGCGCGCCTCCAGAAACTTCAGGTAGTCGTCGCCCGGCAGCTCCACAGCCACCACTCCGGGGCTCTGCTCGGCTATGGCGTCCTCCACCTCCGCGATGCTTACCTGGTGCCTGTGGTGCACACCCACGAGGGTTATCCGTCCCATGCCCACGGGCAGAGCAATAACATCGCTCAAAGTTAAATATGGGAAGGCCCAATCTCCAGAACATGCGGCTGGGTGCAGCAGACCTGGTGATGGACGCCCCCCTGGAGGAGATTCTGGGTGTGTTCGAGAGGCTCGGGCTCTGGCTTGAGCTGGCAAGGTACGGCGCTGAGGAGGTGCTGGAGAGCTACTCCGTAGAGGTGCGCTCTGTGCAGGCCTACGACCTCCACTACTTCAGCCCCGTCAGCCCGAGGGAGGAGGTCCGCAGGGCGGCCTCGGAGCACATAAGGGAGAAGATTGAGCTGGCCTCCAGGGTGGGAGCGGTGCGGGTGGTAACAGTGCCGGCCTACGGCTACTCCCACGTGGAGGGGGCGATGGAGGTCTGCGTGAGCACCTTCAGGGAACTCGCCGACTTTGCGGTGGAGCTGGGGGTGGAGATCGCCGTGGAGGCCCTCAGCATCAGGCGAACCTCCTTCCTCCCCACGCTGAGGGAGGTGGTGGGGCTCGTGGAGCGGATAGACAGGGAGAATGTGCGCGCCATGGCAGACACCATGCACCTCCACGATGCCGGGGAGGATGTGCCCGGGATCGTGGCGGAGTACGGCTCCCGGATAGCGGAACTCCACCTGAGGGATGCAGGCAGCCTTCCCCCCGGACGGGGCAGCCTGGACTTCGGGGCGATTCTGTCCTCGAGGCCCCGGGCCGACCTGTGCCTGGAGTACACCGCCGCAGGAAGGGATGCCCTCGAGGAGGCGGTGGGCTTCCTCAGGGGGCTACTTCCCTGAGCGCATCCTCCTGATTTCGGCGGCGATCTCCCGGAGAATCACACTCCTGGGCTTCGCCTTGTCCACCACCACGCGTCCGGAGACCTCCCACCACTCCTTTGGGTACGCCTTATCGCGCTCCACCTTGGGGTTCAGGCCCAGGCGCTCTGCAGCGTCGGCGATCTCTCTGAGGGTGGGCGAGGCGACGGCATACCTCTCGGCGACCTTCCTCCCGTCCGCCCGTGACTTGTTTGAGTCTATGTTCGCCGGCCACACCACCATTCTCTCCATCCTTCAACCCTCCTTCAGCAGCTCCAGGCACGCCTCGAGGGTGTAGCGCTCCGGCATTGCCACCTGCTCAACCCCACGCTTCAGGAGGGCGCTCCTGGTCCCCGGGGCTATGGCAACCACCCTCACGCGGTTGAGGAGCTCCGTGAGCCCGTCTCCCAGCACCTCAAAGACGTTCTCCACCGTCCTGGCGGAGGTGAAGACCACCGCGGCAACCTCTCCCCGGAGCAGGGCCTCCCTCAGGGCGAGTATTGAGCTCCTGTCCCTGGGCAGGGCGTGGTCGTAGAGGTGCACCTCCCTTACGGAGGCAAACTTCTCCAGCTCCCGCAGCAGCACCTCCCTCCCGGCGGAGGCCCTTGCGACGAGCACCCTGCCCCCCGCGCCCGCCTCCCTGAGCGCCTCCACGAGCCCCTCGCTCCTGAACTCACGGGGTATGAGCGCAGCCCTGATGCCGGCTCTGCGGAGGGCCGCCTCCGTCTTCTCCCCCACCACAGCGATCCTGGCGCGCCTGAGCTCATCGCCGAAGTAGCGGCACATCAGCTCCGCCCCGTAGGCGCTGGTGACCACCACCCAGTCGTAGTCCTCCAGCCTGCCGGTGGCCCTCCTCACCTCCTCCTCGCTCCGCGGCACGAGCTCCAGGGCACTCACAATCAGCGCCTCAAAGCCGTAGGAGGCGGCGAGCTCTGCGGTCTCCCTGGCCTTCTCCCTGGGGCGGGTTATTGCAACCTTCATTCCCTATACGAACCCCAGCTTCACGAGTACCTCAATCAGAATAAGTCCCAGGGCGGCGTAGAGCACCTGCTCCGGCTTGAACTTTATGCCCCGCCCCTCCTCGTCCATGTAGCGCACCAGGCCGGCGCCCGAGGCGGGCATAGAAATGCGCTGCTTCTTCCTCTTCACCATGCTACCACCCTATAACATCTCAAAGCCTAACATAAAAAACTATTCCCCGCTCACGCACAGCAGAAGCTCGCGGAGGTAGTACTCCAGCTCCTCCCTGCTCTCCGCCTCCAGCGCCAGGGAGGCCAGCCTCCTGAGCTCCGGGTCAAAGCTTCCGCCGGCGATGCGCCTGAGCACCCTCCTGGCCTCTCCCAGCTCCACCATCTCCACCTCACCCCTGGGGAGCGCCACGTGGGAGTACCTGCGGGTGTAGTCGAAGACGGTGCTCTTGGGGATGCCGAGCATGCGGGCTATGCGGTGGAAGCTCACCCCGGCGCTGCGCATTGCGAGGATCTTCCTCACCTCCTCCTCCCCTAGCTTCTTGGGCCTGCCCCTGGAGCACACCACCTCCACCTCCACGCCCCTCTCCCTCAGGAACCTCAGCGTCCTCTCCGGAGTCTGCCTGGCCGCCGTGGGGGTGAGGCTTATCCTCCTCACACCCCGCTCCACGCATTCCCTCGCCTGTGCCATGCTGACGTAGTTGCTGAAGTGCATCCGATAATTTCCATGCCGGCGGTGCCTATTTATCCCTTTCGCCCATTGCCCTCGCAAGCACCTCGAAGGGGTCCTCCATTCTCGCCACCTCTTTCCTGGCGCACTCCCTGAGCTCCTCCTTCTCCCCCTCCCCGGGAAGAAGTTCCAGGAGCTCCTCTGCGCTGCTGGCGTGCCTCATCAGCCCGAGCTTTATTAAGTACCTGTCCACACCAAGAAGCTCTCCCCGGTACAGGGAAATCGCGGGCGTTCCCAGCAGCGCGGCCTCGCGGTTCATTGTGCCCCCCTCGCTCACCACCGCCTCTGCGTGGTAGGCCAGGCTTAAGGTGTCCACATTCCTGAGGGTGATGCAGCCGGGGTAGCTCTCATCTCCGCGTGGTATGAGCACCACCGTGTACCCCCTGGCGCGCAGCACCTCTATTATCTCCCGGGTTCTCCTCCGCCCCTGGTAGTATGCCGCACCCTCCGGCGGCGGACGGAGGAGAACAAAGCGCCGGAGCTTCAGCGACCTCACCAGCGCGTCGTCTGGCTTAAAGTTTCTCACCTGCGCGACCTCCAGCACGCCCCTGAAGCTCAGCAGCCTCCCCTCCTCCGCCCCCTGGGAGAGCAGCATCCTCCTGTCAGTAGCCTCGGGGGCGATGATGCGGGTGCACAGGCTCAGCGTGAGGCGGTTCTGGTGCTCCGCATACTCGTTGTCCACGAAGTGGTAGTGGGGGATTCCAAGCCCGAAGGCGACTCGCGGTGCCTCGACGCTGTGCTTGGCTATGCACGCCGAGACCTGCCTGCTCTCCAGCACCCGGGCAAGCTGGATTATGCGCCTGGCACTCGCGATGAGCTTCTCCCTCCTCCCACGGGCGTGCTTCCCCACGGAGACGAAGCTTATCCCCCGCGCCCTGAGCATCTCTTCAAGAAAGCCGTGCCTTCTGGCGGTGACAAAACATCGCCTTTCTTTAATAAACCTCTCAAAGAAGGGCACGTGGGGCAGGTTTGTTACGTCCACCCAGAGCATGCTGCAAGCTCTCCCCCGGGAGATATAAACCTACCGCAGCGCCACGAGAAGCGCAAAAAGGACGGCACAAACCTCCACGAGCCACACCAGGAGCACCACCTGCGGCTCCGTGAGGGGCCTCAGCCTGAGGAATACCCTGGGCAGGGAGAGGTTTCCTGCCTCGGGCACATGCAGTACTCCCCCCCTCACCACCGTGGGGGTCTGCTCCTCCCTGGTCATAATCCCTGCGCTGATGAACTTCAGCAGTGCGTCAGCAACGTAGGGCAGGAAGATTACCGCCCCCTCCACCTCAAGCTTGCCGAATATTATCGCGGGAAGCAGCGCGGCGCCAATCGCAAGGGTGGCCACATCCCCCGGGAACACCCTGGCGGGGTATCGGTTGTAGTACAGAAATGCAAGCAGCGCGGCGAAGAGCAGGAGCGCAATGGCGAAGCTCTCCTCCCGGGAGTGAAGCAGAGCTACAATCGCCACCCCCAGCGAAGCTATAGCCCCGGTGCCCACCTCGAGGCCGTTGAAGCCCGCGAGCATGTTTGTGAAGTTGCAGGCGCACATGAAGGCGAGGGGCACCGCAATGAGGTAGAGAAATCCCAGCTCAGCTCCGGCTATTGAGGTGTCCTCCACGAAGGGCACCAGCAGCACGCCTATCAGCGCGGGGTACAGCAGTTTCTCGGCTGCGGAGAGGCGCCTTATCCTGTCGTAGTAGCCCAGCGCTGCCACCAGAAGCACCGCAAGGAGGGTGGCGTAGTAGCTGGGACCTGCCCCGGAGGCAACGCCGTAGAGCAGAGCCGCGCTCAGAAAGCCCGCAACAATCGCAACACCCCCCTGCTCCGGCACCCCGGGCGAGCCCTCCTTGTGGAGGTCCCTCCCCACAAAGCCGCGCCGGAGCGCCCACCCCATAACTCTGGGGGTGAGCAGGAAGGTAACTGCAAAAGAAAGCAGGGCAAAGGGAAGGACGTACAGCATAAAAAAGAGTTGGGGAGGTGGACTAAAAAGCTTTCATCTCCTCCTCAGCGCGGCGTAGGTGGCGGCAGGCAGAAGCGCCAGAAGCAGCAGTGCCGTTGGCCCGCAGATGCCCTTGCCCTGCTCAGCGCTCCCCGCAGGGGCACCGCCCGCCTGCCCTTTGAGCTCCACCCCAACCCTGGGGTCGTGCACTATCTCCGACGCCCTGGGGTATGTCACATACACAAACCACTCCCCGTCGGAGCTGGCCGAGGACACCTTCGCCACTGAGGCTGCTCCGTCGGCGCTGACCTCACCCGACCAGTCGAAGTACACCAGTGTGGTCTGGGACTCAGCGTAGAAGTAGCTGCCGTCCGCCTCCACCCCCAGCTCGGAGGAGACCTCGGCCTTCAGCGCCAGCCTGCTGTTCTCCTCCTCGAAGGGGAAGTCTGCCACCCGCACAAGCACCTTCATCTCCGTGGCCTTCAGGGGGGTCCCCTCGTAGGTGGCGGGGGTGCTGAACAGAACTCCCGCTATCCCGAACTTTGCGCCCTCGGGGGTCTCACCCTCCGCGGTAAGCCTGAAGCCCGCGCCTCCGTCCCCGGTTATCCTCTCCGATGCCGGCCTCCTGTACATCACAGTGCCCCTGTCGCCCAGGGGTATCTCCTGAACCACCTCATCCACGCCCTGGGTAAAGCTGCCGTCCCCGTTGGTGTCCACGAACTCCACCAGGGAGTGGAAGGTAACCCTCATCTCCACCTCTTCTTCGGCGCCCTGATACTCCCGGGAGTGCTCAAACTCCAGGGCCAGGGGTCCCTCTCCGCCTTCGGTGTAGAGCCTGGCCTCAATTCTCGACTCCAGGGACTCGTTCTCGAAGGAGGACATGACCTCCACGTAGTCGTCGTAAACTCCTACCTCCAGCTCGCGCTCCTCCGACGCGCCCACCGCACCGGCGCCCACCAGAATAAGCCCCAGAAGGATAATTACCTGCTTCATGAGTAATTCTCCTGTGCGCTACCGCTATATAAAAGTTGGGATTACTCCGGAAAATGTGACTGCTGCCCCTTTGTAATGAACTCCTCGTGGAGCGCCCTCGCCGCCTTTGCGGCGTCCTCGTCTGCCACCACGAAGGAGATGTTAACCTCGCTGGAGCCCTGGGCTATCATGAGCACATTCACCCCCGCGCTGGCCACGGCGGTGAAGACGCGCGCAGCCACGCCCTTGGTTCCGCGCATGCCCGCGCCGACCACTGCGATAATCGCCACGTTCTCGTTGTACTGCACGTCTTTGACTATGTTCGCCCCCAGGAATTCCTCCTGGAGTGCGTCAACGGCGCGCTCAACATCGGCGCGCTCCACCACTATGGAGATGTTCGCCTCGCTCGACCCCTGGGAGATCATGAGGATGTTCACCTTCTGCTGGGCGAGGGCGGTGAAGACCCTCGAGGCGACGCCGGGTAGGCCTATCATCCCCACCCCGGAGATGTTGAGCAGGGCCACGTCCTTCATAACACTTATCGCCTTGACTATGTCGCTGCTCTTCTCCTGTTCGCTCACTATGAGCGTGCCCTCGCAGTTTGGATTGAAGGTGTTCCTCACCCGCACGGGTATGCCCTTCTCCATCGCGGGCTCTATGGTCTTGGGATGAAGCACCTTGGCGCCGAAGTACGCCAGCTCCATCGCCTCAATGTAGGAGAGCACCTCTATTACCCGCGCCTCCTTCACCAGCCTCGGGTCGGTGGTGAGAATGCCGTCAACGTCCGTCCATATCCAGATCTCATCCGCGTCCAGCACCGCGCCGAGAATCGCCGCCGTGTAGTCGGAGCCCCCTCTGCCAAGGGTGGTTATCCTGCCCTGCTCATTCCCGGCTATGAAGCCCGTGACCACGGGTATGCTATCTTTAAGGCGCGGCTCAATAACCTGGCGCACCCGCTCCTGGGTTATGTCCATAAGCGGTGAAGCCTTGCCAAAGTTGGAGTCGGTGACTATACCCGCCTCGTAGCCGGTGTACCACCTCGAGGCTATCCCCTGCCTGCGAAGCGCCGCGCTCAGCAGAGGCGCCGCCAGGCGCTCGCCGAAGGAGAGCACATAATCTAGAGAGCGCGGGGTGAGCTCGCCCACGTAAGAGATGCCGATGAGGATCTTCTCCAGCTCGCCGAGGAGGCGCTCCACCTCGGCGCAGAGCTCTTCCACCTCCTCCCGCGGGGCCACCTCCCGGGCAGCCTCGGTGTGCTTCCTGCGCATGTAGCCTATGAACTCGTGGATCTCGTCCTCACTCACTCCGTCCGCAACCCGCTCGGCAATCTCCACCAGCCTGTCGGTGACGCCGCTCATGGCGCTGGTGACCACCACGGTCTCAGGCGCCGCGAAGCGCCTGATGAGCTCTGCCACTCCCGAAATGCGCTCGCCGCTGCCCACGCTGGTACCGCCGAACTTCATAACCAGGCGCTTCATCGCATTAAGCATGAAGGCGCAAGTATTTAAGGTTATTGGAGTTAAGAATTAATGGGTAAAGTGGAGGTTGTTGAGATGGGAGAGTGGTATCTGGATTTCGTGGACATAGGGTATGCTCCGTCGGATGAGGAGATTCTGGTGGACTTCTACCTGGAGCCCAGGGGGGTGAGCCCCGAGGAGGCTGCTGGCAGGGTGGCAAGCGAGAGCAGCATAGGCACCTGGACGACGCTCTGGAAGCTCCCGGAGAGGGCGAAGGAGCTCATGGCGCGGGTGTACGAGCTGGAGAGGCAGGGCGATGGCTACAGGGCGAGGATTGCCTACCCCCTGGGCCTCTGGGAGGCCGGGAATCTGGTGCAGCTCCTCAGCGGAATCGCCGGGAATATCTTTGGCATGAAGGCGGTGAAGAACCTGCGCCTGGAGGACTTCCAGATACCTGAAAGCTACGCGGAGAGCTTTCCGGGACCGGAATTTGGAATAGAGGGTGTCAGGAAGCTGATGGGTGTGGAAAAGAGGCCCCTCACCGCCACTGTCCCCAAGCCAAAGATAGGCTGGAGCACCGGGGAATACCTGGAGATAGCCCGGGAGCTCTGGCTTGGCGGAATAGACCTCCTGAAGGACGACGAGAACTTCACGAGTCTCGACTTCAACAGGTTTGAGGAGAGGGTGTCCAGGATATACCGCCTCCGCGATGAGGTTGAGAAGGAGACGGGGGAGAGGAAGGAGTACCTGGTGAACATAACCGCCCCCTACAGGGAGATGGAGCGCCGCGCGAGGCTGGTGGCGGAGCACGGCGGGGGCTATGTGATGATAGACATCGTGGTGACCGGCTTCTCGGCGCTGCAGAGCATGCGTGAGGTGTGCGGCGAGCTTGAGCTCGCCATCCACGCCCACCGCGCCATGCATGCCGCCTTCACCCGAAATCCGCGGCACGGGATAAGCATGCTCGCCCTGGCAAAGTTTGCCCGCATCGCGGGCGTTGACCAGCTGCACACCGGCACGGCGATAGGAAAGCTCGAGTCGAAGGCGGAGGAGGTTAAGAGGATAAACCGCATGCTCACCTGTGAGTGGTACTTCAAGCCCGTGCTTCCCGTGTCCTCGGGCGGCCTGCACCCGGGGCTGATACCTGAGATACTCCAGATGTTCGGCACTGACCTGGCGATTCAGGCGGGAGGCGGAGTTATGGGGCACCCCCGCGGACCCCGGGCGGGGGCACAAGCCCTGAGGCAGGCGATTGACGCGGCGATTGGTGGCGAGAGCCTGGAGGAGAGGGCGAAGAGGAGCCCCGAGCTCAGAGAGGCGCTGGAGAAGTGGGGCTACCTGAAGCCGGTGTAGGCGTATGGCTGCCTACCTGTACATCGTGGGAAATGCGGGCTGCGGGAAGAGCGCGCTGACAAGCGCCTTCAGGAACTGGATGCAGACCTACGGCTACGACGTGGTTACTGTGAACCTGGACCCGGGCGTGGAGTGGCTGCCCTACGCTCCGGATGTGGACGTCAGGGAGTGGATAAACCTGGACGACGTCATGCGGGAGTACGGCGTCGGCCCCAACGGCGCTCAAATAGTGGCAGCCGACCTGCTGGCGCTGAAGATAGGTGAGGTGAAGGAGGCGCTTGACGAGTTCGTGACGGAGTACTATCTGATAGATACCCCCGGCCAAATGGAGCTCTTCACCCTGCGCAGCTCCAGCCACGTGGTGGTGGAGACGCTGGGGAAGGAGAGCGCCGTGCTGGCATACCTCTTCGACCCGGCGCTGGCGAAGACGCCCCAGGGGTTTATAGCGCTGGTGCTGCAGAGCCTCTCGGCGCAGTTCCGACTCGACCTGCCCACGGTGTGCGCCCTGAGCAAGGTGGACCTTCTCGGTGAGGAGGAGAGGGAGAGGATCCTGACCTGGAGCGGCGACCCCAATGCTCTCTACGACGAGCTGATAGCCCAGGGCTCCCTCACCGCAAACCTCAACGTGGAGCTCTTCCGCGCCCTGGAGGTGATGGACGCCTTCTCGCGGCTCATCCCCACCTCCGCGGAGACGGGCGAGGGCATAGCCGACCTGTACAACGAGGTGCAGCAGGTGCTCTACGGCGGCGAGGACCTGAGCAGCGACTAGCCCAGCTTCTCTAGGAACTCGTCTATGGGTATTATGGGCATGGTCTGCGTGCGTATAGTGCCCCTGGAGGCGAGCTCCACCATTGCCCTCGCTATGGTGGCGTCGTCGGGGGCTTCCACTATGTTGAGAAAGTCGAAGCTCCCGAGCACGGCGTACTGCTCCAGCACCCTGACGCCCATGCTCTCGAGTTCCTTGTTCACCTCCTTGACGCGGGAGGGTTTGCTCTTCAGAGTCTTTGCCCCCTCGTCGGTAAGGGTTGAGATTACCACATACTTCGGCATGGAAACACCTCCACATCTAACTCTGTGGCCGGTGGTATTTAGAGGTTTCTGCTGTGACGTGGAGCATCAGAGTACGCATGCGGTCCACAGCGCAGCATTAACGCCA
Organism: Methanobacteriota archaeon; assembly: GCA_013152685.1. GTDB lineage: Archaea > Hydrothermarchaeota > Hydrothermarchaeia > Hydrothermarchaeales > BMS3B > Pyrohabitans. The sequence continues at coordinate 15,988 of JAADFX010000067.1, forward strand.
TCATGACCCTCAATTTGTGTAAATAAATTTAATAAACTTTATATTTCTTCTCAGACAAAGAATTACAGGAAGAGTGCCGGTATCAGTCGTCGGAAGCGCGGGGTGCAGTTGCTGCACGAACGCTGGCAGGTTTTGGCGGCGTTCTTTTTGGCACCTTTGTTCCGAGGAAGGAGTTCACACCTCCACCGGATATAGGAAGTGGATGTAATGGGTGGAGAAGAAGTGGCGCTGCTCAAGCTGTGTGAGATTCTCGCAGAGTGCGCTCTGGACAACAGGTACTACATTCTCACACTGCTGAGGGACGACCCGGTGAGTGTGGCCGACATACGTAGGGCCCTTATTAGAGCCGGGGTGCCCAAGTCCTACACCACCGTGAGGCGCTACATGGAGTCGCTGAAGAGGACGGGGCTGGTGGAGGAGAGGAGGAAGCACTTCTTCCTCACCAACCTGGGCACCTACATAGTCACCTGCCTCAGGGAGATGCGCCAGAATGTTGAGGTGCTGAACTCAAGATCCGGGGTGATGAGCCTGCTCACCATCTCCTGCCTCCCGCCGAGGTTTATGCACAGCATCAGGGCGATTAAGCATGCGGAGTATGTGCAGGACCCCTTCTCCTTCATAGCGGAGTTCCTGATGCACATTCAGCGCGCCCGGGAGAGAATCTGCGTCCTATCCGACAGGGTGTCCCCGAGGTTTAACGAGCTTATTGGCGGAAGGGTAGCTGAGGGCGTAGCCTACACCGGAATAAGCGGCACGGAAAGTGCGGAGGAAAGCAGGGAGCAGCTGAGGCGGGTGGCTGAGAGGATGGGGCTTACCCCCGAGGAGCGGGAGGAGTTCTGGAGCAGGTGCTGCCTGAGGGAGTGTGATAGCGTGCCCCTCCACATAATCGTGGTGGACGGAAGGGTAGCCGGGATAAACTTCCCCTGCAGGGACGGGAGAGTTAGCCTGAACGGTGCCTTCATGTCCTCCGAAAGGGAGTTCGTGGAGTGGGCGGAGGAGATTCTGGATTACTACCGGAAGAGGAGCCGGGCGGTGCAGCTCGTGTGACGCAGGGCGTGCATCTCTTACGCGGTGCGCAACTTTTCGACGCCTGAGGTCACAAAAGAACATCGAATTCAACTATTTCTACGTAAAATTTATCAAATATCCTGAGATAAACTTATTTTTGAGCCGGAGTGGAGCGAGGTGACAGAATCCTGCCATATTTGTGATAAAAATTTCAATTTACCGAATTTTTGTGGAAGGACGTTCACAGTTTTTAGTCTGTGTGAGGCATTCCGGGGGGCGGGTGGATGAGGTGGTGGCTCTGCCTCCTCTTCCTCCTGCTTCTTGCTCAGGATGCTGCGGCGGAGGAAGCCGGGTGCTCCACAGTGCCCCCTGACGGTGGCTACCCCCACGGCACCTGCTCAAAGCTCACCTGCTACGAAAGCTGTATAGTCAAAAAATGGAAAAATCCCTCATTATTGGAGATACAGCAGGCAGCGACAGATTTTGCCTTAAGCTGTGCGGGAGCAAAGGCTGCAAAAGCATTCGAAGAAGCCTTTAAACAATCCAAGAGAGGTGCATGCGCCTATAAGTGCGTAACTGGCGTAGCCGCGAAAAAGGCAGACGAGATTGGTGCCTGTGCCAGGTGCATAATCTCAGATGTGGCCGGAAATCTGCCAAGTGCTAGTTGTGTGATAGGTTTGTGGGATAAACTGGGAGACTTTCTGGAACCCCATGCATGGTGCATCTCCGAGTGCGCCTCCCCGGTGCAATCCTGGGAGCAGAACTGGGGGCACGAGTGCAGGGACGACGTGAGTCCCGACATCTACAGGTGCGACGAGTTCGGGCTTGACATACTCCAGAAGTTCTCCTGCTCCAACTGCGACTACAGCTTTGCCGACATAGCCGAGAACTGCGCCAGGGAGGGCAAGGTGTGCGTGCAGAGCAAAAACGGCGGCGGCAGGTGCGTCTCCAGATCCGGGTCGGGTGATGGACCAGAGGACGACGGCGGCGAAGTACCCGACCTCCCCGGAAACGACAAGCCCGACGACAGCCACGATGTGTTCAGCCTCAGCCAAAGCATTCAGGGCTGGCAGCCTGGTAACATTGACTCCAAGCTCTACGGCAGGGTGGCTGTGCTGAAGCGCGGCTACTACCTGTACTTCAGGAACCTGCTCCGGGAGAGCCGCATTCCCTTCCGGCTGTTCAGCCTGGGAGCCGAAATTGAGCCGGAGGAGTACCCGGTGCTCGTCGTCGCCTCGGGCGGTCTCTACGGCCTGAGTTCGGGAGCCGTGAGAGCCTGGCTTGAGGACTACGTCGCCGGGGGCGGGACCCTGATAGTCTTCGCCCAGCAGCACGGCTATGACTATGAGCTCCTGCCGGGGGGCATGCTGGGCGGGTACGGCTGGATTGAGGACCAGCAGTGCCAGTACGCCTCCGTGGTAATCTCCACCTACTTCCCTGCCTTTGCGGGACTCGGGGAGACCCTGGACGCCAACGTGGACGGCTTCTTCACCACCTACCCCGCCAACGCCACAGTGCTGCTCACCAGGACCAAAAACGGCCAGCCCGCGATGGTGATGTACCCCTACGGCAACGGCACTGTTATAGCCACAACCCTCTACTCAGACATGGCACGCGGCCTTCGCCAGGGCACGGAGGACGAGGCAACCCTGGTGAGAAACCTCATGCTCATGCACACCCTGAATATGGAGAGCCACGCCCCGGGTAACATCACCCTCTCCATAGGGACCTACAACCCGGCCATAGCTCCTCTGAGGTACCCGGTGCGGGAGTTCGCCCCCGGGGAGCAGGTCAGCCTGAGTGTAAACATCACCACCCCCCAGAACACCAGCGCCGATGGCGTGAGCTTTGTGGTTTTTGACCCCTCCTACAGGCGCGTCGCCTGGGTGAACCTCTCCAGGAGCATAGCAGCCAACACCACACAGGAGGTGAACTTCAGCTACACGCTTCCGGCGAATGCTCCTGGTGGGATCTGGAGCGTGCTCTACCTGCTCTCCTCCGGCGGGAGCTTTGTGTCCGCCGGCTACGCCGCTGAGTTTGCGGTAAACTACAGCATTGCCGCAAACTCCAGGATGAGGGCGGTTGTCACCGTAAGGGACCCGGAGGGTGCGATAGCCCTGGAGAGGAACCTGAGCTTCACAGTGCTCCCGGGCGCGAAGGGGGGCTTTAACATCACCTTCAACGCCACCAGGGAGGGCATCTGGGTGGCGAGGTACACCATCCTCGACAGCTCAGGCAGGGTGCACACCTCCAGCTCAAAGCCCTTTGCGGTGAGCAGGTTCTACAGGATGCGGGAGGGCTTCGGCTACCGCGGCTCTGATGTGGTTCTCACGGTAACCAGCGACAGGGAGGAGTACCCCTACAAGAGCCCCGCTGTGTTCACCTTCCACCTGTGGAACCACGGCGACGAGGACAGGAACGTGACAGTGACCTGGGGGCTGATGAACCACTACATGAAGGGTGTGGTTCCGAAGGGAGAGGACCCCCTGGACAGCAGCTACAACAGGACGGTTACGGTACCTGCGGGAGGCAACGCCTCCTTCCTGTACACCCTGCCGGAGGTGCGCGGCCTGGACAGGCTCAGGGCGAACCTCTACGTTGGCGGAAGAAAGGTGGGGAGCGTGGAGAGGGGCTTCTGGATGTACTACTCCTACGTGAGAGCTGAGATATCCGGCATGCGGGCGGAGTACCTCGCGGGGGAGGTGGTGAACTTCAGCCTCGGGGTTTACTCCGTCTATTACACCCGGGTTACTACATACCCCCACCGAAGCAGGGCAGTGTTACGCATCTTTGACCCCAGCAACAGGCTTGTTGCCGTGAGGACGGAGGAGTTTAACTTCAATCTCACGTGTGACCGGACAGCAAACGCCCCCGCCCCCCTCTGCAGGTACTATGCAAACCTCACCCCCGCTCTCTACATACCAATGAATGCCACACCCGGGGCGTATCGCCTGACGGTGGATGTGGAGACCTACTACAGCCGGGGGAGAGGCAGGGTCGCCTACACCTCCTCCTTCTTTATGGTTAGGAGGAGCGACACGAGCGTTGGGTTTGACAGGCCCTTCTACAGGACGGGGGAGAACCTGAGTCTTCGGGTGGTTGTGAAAAACGGCAGGAATGAAAGTGTGGAGAGGGTGCTCAACCTGTCAATTCCCTCCCTCAACTTCTCGGAGCGCATCAGGTTTAACCTCTCCCCGGGCGAGAGGGGGGTAAGGGGCTACTCCTTCCCGCTTCCTGCCACACTGGGCGCGGGACTAAAGCGGGTGCTCCTCACATCGGGGAACACCACCCTTCAGACCGGCTTTTACATTCCACCGGCGCAGCTGAGCATCACACCGAACACCGGAAGCACCCTCGCGCCCGGCGATGCCTTGGTGCTCACACTCCACAATGCGGGCGGTGTCGCCGCCAGCTACTCCCTGTCCCTGCGCCTCACCGACACCTTCAGCAAGGTTATCCTGAACCGCAGTGTGGACGGTGTTCTTGGACCCGGCAGGAGCAGGGACCTCAGCTTTTATGTGCCCGAGGGCGCCAGAAGCGGCAGGTACATCCTGGAGGCGGAGGTGACGAACAGGGGCGCCGGCGGCAGGAGCGTCAGGCGCTCAATTCTGAACATAAAAGGGGTTGAGGCTGAGGTAAGCGTGGCTCCGCAGAAGCGCATCTACGCCACCGGGGAGGCGATTCTCGCCGAAGTTAACATAAGCGGCACTTCTGTTAAAAACGCCACCCTCAAGGTCACCCTTCGCCCCACAAAGCCGGTGGTAATGAGGGAGGGCTGTGTGGTTCCGAGGGACAACCTGGTGGTCAACAGGAGCATCCGCCTGTGCCCCGGCGTCTACCAGATCTCCGACTCCGGATGGTACGGGGTTATAATAATAAAGGCGGATAACGTGGTGGTGGACGGCACCGGGGTTACCCTCATAGGCACGGGCATTGGCAGGGGCATCTACAACTGGAGATACAGCAACATAACCATTCAGGGAATCAGGCTCTCCAACTACCACTACAACATAGAATCGGGAGCAATGTCCGGATTAAAGGTGGACTCCGTCACCCTGGAGAACGGCAGGTACGGCATCTACCTGCAGAGTGTCAGTGAGGTGGTGGTGAGGCGCAGCACCTTGTCTGGGAACATGTACGGCATCTACAGCAAAGAGAGCAACAGGGTTGATGTGCTCCAGAACATATTCGAGGGCTCCCTCAACTGGGCGATTATGCTTAAGGACGACGATTGGGGTGAGCAGCACAGCTGGAGGGTGGAGGGCAACACCATGGCCGATGCCGGGATCTTGCTCATAAGCGAGCACTACCCCTTCTACAACATAACAATCCGCGACAACCGGATATCCGGGACCCCCTGGGGTGTTGCGCTCAAATACGACAGGCACGAGTTCTACAACATCTCAATCACAGGCAACACCTTCAGGAACACCACCACCGGCGTTGTCCGTGTGGAGGCGGTAAACAGCACCATTGCGAACAATACCGCCGAGGAATGCACGGGCACGGCGCTCTGGCTGAAGGATGCCGGAAACCTGGTGGTTACAGGCAACCGCTTCTCCGGCAACTGCAGCTTCTACCTGAACACCAAAATAGGGTACGGGCTTGCCACCGTGTCTCTGGACCCCTCCAACACCATCAACGGAAAGCCCATCTACCTGCTGGTAAACGAGAGCGGGAGGGTGATAGTCGCCAACGCCAGCTTTGTGGCGGCGGTGAGCAGCCGGGGAATAGTTCTGAAGGACCTCAGCATCTCCGGCGGCTCAGTCGGCGTGTTCTTCCTCAATGTCACCTCCTCCAGGATAGAGAACTTCACAGCCGCCGGAGGAGGGGGAGTTGTGCTCAGGGACAGCTCTGAAATTGAGGTGCTGAAGGCGAGGCTGGTGAAGAATTCCGTGGGCATAGGGCTCTACAACACAAACCTGAGCACCCTCAGGCACGTGGAGGTGCTCAACTCCACCTACAGCGGGATAGTGCTGCAGGGCTCCAGCCACAACCGGATTCTCGACAGCACGGTGATGCACAACGGGTACTACACAGACCCATACTTCGGCTACAGGCTGTACAGCGACGGCATACTCATTGAGGGCGGCTCCGGGAACAACACCGTCCGGGGCAGTGTCATCGGCTTCAACGGGAGGCACGGGATATACGCTAGGGATGGCGCGGTGCTTCTGAGGGAAAACCGCCTCCTCTCCAACCGGCAGTCGGGCATCCTGCTCAACACCGCAGGAGGCAGCATCGTGGAAAGCAGCACAGTTGCCTCCGGCAGCAGGGGCGTGGAGGTGTACACCTCCGCCGGTGTGCAGATGTCCAACAACACCATGTGGGGCAACGGCATCGGCGTGTACCTCACGGACGTGAGCAACAGCAGGCTGGTCGCCAACAATGTGAGCTACAACAGGGGGACTGGAATATACGTCTTCCGCGGCAGGAACCTGACTCTGGCGAACAACACCCTTATGAACAACTCTCCCGGAGGATGGGGCAGCGCAGGGCTCATGCTCTACAGGAGCGAGGGCAATCTCATCGCCGGGAATTTGGCCGGCAGGAACTACTGGGGAATCCGCCTCCAGGAGTCGAACTCCAACATCCTCAGGGACAACGTAGTTAGGTACAACACCGATGCTGGAATCTCCATCGCCTTTTCGGGCATCAATCAGCTTGTAAACAACACCGCAAGCTTCAACAGGATTGGAATACTCCTCTACATCTCGAACTCAAACTCCGTCAACAACAGCTTCGCCTGCTACAACACCGAGTACGACATCAGCACCTCCTATACCACAAATACCGGCTACGGGAACACCTGCAACACCACCAGCGGCTGGAACGACTACGGAAGGAGCGGCTGCACCTCTGCATGTCCTCCACAGGTGGGCGGGCTGAGCACGCGTACCGGCTCCATCCCTGCCACTGCGGGACGCGTTGAGGCACCGGGCAGTGTGGTGGGTACCCGACTTCTGGGGCATGAAGGCGGGCGCGTGCTCCAGGTGGGGGCTGAGGCAGCCCCTGCTCCGGGTAGAGACGCGGCGCCCTCCTCAGCGTCCTCCCTCCAGCCGGCTCCCGCTGCCGTGAGCGGCGGCGTTGAGAGGAGCTACTCCCTGAACCTCACTGGTGAAGAGCGGCTCAGCCTCTCCTTGCCGGGGCTGCGCGAGGAGGGCAAGTACTACCTGCACGCGGTGCTCTACTCCCCCACCGGTCAGGTGATTGCGGAGGCGGTGGCTCCGGTGTACGTGACCACCAGCCAGGTTGCGCTCACCATGCAGACCGACAGGAGGCTGTACCGCACCGGGGAGGAGGTGAAGGTCT
>JAADFX010000068.1 GCA_013152685.1 Methanobacteriota archaeon
CACCTAATTAGGTAAGCCTAAGTCGGTGCTCCCCATGAGGCTGAGCAGAAGGGCGGAGGACTACCTCAGGATTATCTACGAGGTGAAGAGGGAGAAGGGCCACGTAAGGGTGAGGGACATAGCCCGTGCTCTGGACGTGAAGCCCCCTTCGGTCACGGAGATGGTGCACCGGCTGAGCAGGAGGGGGCTGCTGATATACGAGAAGCGCACCTGCATATCCCTGACCGAGGAGGGGGAGAGGCTTGCCAGGAGCATCAAGGACAGGCACAGCGCCATAATCACGCTCCTGGAGATCATGGGCGTGCCCGAGGAGGTCGCCAGGAGGGACGCCCACCGCATAGAGCACGTTGTGAGCATAGAAACCATAGAATGCATAAAGAAATTCGTAAAAAATGCAAAAACCTAACTGTTTTTGGAGAACGTATTTATAAACCTAATATATACCGTTGTTATCGGTGATTTTATGAAGGCAATACTGATTGGTGGCATGGAGAGGCTGAAAGTGGATTATATTAAGATATTTGCCGAGTTTGGCATTGAGGTCGAAATTTTCAACAGGTGGAAGGGCAACATGGAGCACAGGCTGAGGGGCGCAGACCTGGTGATGGTTTTCACCAGCATGGTCTCCACCAACATGGCCAGGAAGGCGGTGGCGACGGCGCGGAGCAGGGGGGTGCCGGTGGTGAGGCTCCACAGGCACAGCCTCTCGTCGCTGAGGCGGTGCCTCAGGAGCCTGGGAGAGGGTGCGCTGCTGGAGAAGTGCAGAGGGTGCAGCAGCAGGTACGGGTGTGAGACCTACGGTTACCTGGCCTTCAGAAGGGATAATTAGGGCAACCTAAATATATACCTAACTTAGGCATACCTAATCAGGTGATGCTATGAAGGAGATGCGCCGCACACTGGCTGTGCTTGCTGGCCTTCTGCTCCTCGCCACTGCGGGATGCCTTACGGGAGAGCAGGAGCCGGTAGGGACGCAGAAGGAGGAGAGGGTGGCAGAGGCGAAGGAAGGAGGAGTGGTCTACGTCTACTCCGCCAGGCACTACGGCCACATGGAGCCCGTGTTTGAGGAGTTCATGAAGGAGACGGGGATAGAGGTCAGGTTCACCTTCGGCAAGGACGCGGAGATCAGGGAGCGCCTGAAGGCGGAGGGCAGGTTCACCCCTGCGGATGTGTACATTGCGGTTGACGCCGGAAACCTCTGGCTGGCGGCCCAGGAGGGCCTCCTGCAGCCCGTGGAGAGCGAGGTGCTGGAGAGGAACATCCCCGCCAACTTCAGGGACCCTGAGAACAGGTGGTTCGGGCTGACGATGAGGGTCAGAACCATCGTCTACAACACAGAGCGGGTCTCTCCGGAGGAGCTCTCCACCTACGAGGACCTCGCCGACCCCAGGTGGAAGGACAGGCTGTGCCTCAGGCCATCCACCAAGGTGTACACCCAGTCCCTGGTGGCCAGCCTGATAGCCGCCCACGGCGAGGAGAAGGCCGAGGAGATCGTCAGGGGATGGGTTGAGAACAACCCCAGGTTCATAGACAGCGACACCAGGATAATTGAGACCGTCGCCGCCGGCGGCTGCGATGTGGGCGTGGTCATGCACTACTACCTCGCCCGGCTGCTCGACAGGAACCCGGACCTCCCCGTGAGGATATTCTGGGCGAACCAGGAGGACAGGGGCGTGCACGTGAACATCGTGGGTGCGGGTGTGACGAAGTACGCCAAGAACAGGGATGAGGCGGTGAGGCTCATCGAGTGGCTCAGCTCCGAGAAGGGACAGAGGCTCTTCGCCGACGGAAACTTCGAGTATCCGATAAACCCGGAGGTGGAGCCCCACCCCCTGGTGAAGGGCTGGGGAGAGTTCAGGATAGACCCGATAAACGTGGCAGAGTACGGCAGGCTGCAGGCAAAGGCTATACAGCTCATGGAGAGGGTTGGCTATAGGTAGCACAATGCTGCGCGGTGCAGCAGGCATCCTGCCCCTTTTTATTTTTCTGCTGGTCGCCCTTCCGGTACTAAAAGTGTTGGCGGAGGTGGCGGTGCCGTCGCTGGAGACCTGGAGGAGCCTGGGTCCGCTGCTGCCCCTGATGCTCAGAAACACCCTGCTGCTCCTCCTCGGCGTGGGCGCGGGGAGCTTCCTCCTGGGCGTGTCCCTGGCCTGGCTTACCACAGCCTACAGGTTCCCGGGCAGCAGGTATTTTGAGGTGCTGCTCATCCTCCCGCTGGCGGTTCCCACCTACGTGCTGGGCTATGTTTACATGGCCACCTTCGACTACGCGGGGCCCTTCAGCACCGCTGCAAGGCAGCTTCTGGGCATCACCCTGCCGGAGATAAGGTCCGGCTACGGCGCCGTGGCTGTCATGAGCCTGGTGCTCTACCCGTATGTTTACGTGATGGCGAGGGCGGGTTTCAGGCAGGTCTCCAGCTCCAGCATAGACGTCTCCAGGGTCATGGGCTACACGGGACTCGAGACCCTGATTAAGGTGGCGCTGCCCCTCTCCAGACCTGCGGTGGCGGCAGGCATGGCGCTGGTAATGATGGAGGCCCTCACCGACTTTGCCACTGTGAGGTTCTTCAACTTCCCCACCCTCTCCGAGGGGATAATAAGGGTGTGGTACGGGAGGATGAACCTGGAGGCGGCCATGGAGCTGGCAGGGCTTCTGCTCCTCTTCGCCCTCGCCGTGGTCTCCCTGGAGCACCGGCTCAGGGGTAGGGCGCAGTACTTCCAGACGGGCGGCGGCATGGAGAAGAGGCCCCTGAGGGGCGTGCGGGGAGCCGCGGCGGCGGTCTTCTGCGCCTCTGTGCTCCTCCTCGCCTTCGTCCTGCCCGTCCTCCAGCTCACCCTCTGGGCCCTGGAGGAGACGGCGGCTCCCTCCGCCTCCCCGGAGATGTACCTCCAGCTCCTGAGCAGAAGCCTGAGCCTCGCGGCGGCTGCGGCGCTGGTGTGCGTCCTCATAGCCATTGTCCTGGCGGGGGTGCTGCAGCTGGGCACTGGCAGGGTGGTGCGCAGGCTGGCGAGGCTCTCCACCATGGGATACGCCGTGCCTGGAGCGGTGGTGGGTGTTGGCACCCTGGGTGTGCTCTCCTCCTTCGACCACCGGCTGAACTCCCTGCTGGAGGGCACCCTGGGATTCGCCCCCGGGCTCATAGCCACAGGCACCGTGGTCGGGCTCATCTACGCCTACACCGTCAAGTTCATGACCATAGCCTACAGCGCCGTGGACTCCAGCCTGAGCAGGATAACCCCCAGCATAATAGGCGCCGCGAGGAGCCTCGGCGCCCGGCCCCTGGAGGTGGTGAGGGATATCCAGGCGCCCATGGCGGTGCCCGGAATCGCGGCGGGCGCGGTTCTCGTGTTTGTGGACGTGATGAAGGAGCTGCCTATAACCCTCATCCTGAGGCCCTTCGGCTACGATACGCTGGCAGTCTGGGTGTGGCAGATGGCTGCCGAGTCCCTGTGGGGGGGTGCGGCGCTGCCGGCTCTCACCATAGTGCTCGCTGGAATTATCCCGGTGGCATACATCATCAGGAGAGGTGTGTGAATGAAGCCCCAGGTGGTTTTGAGCGGTGTTGCCAAGAGCTACGGCGAAACCCCGGCGGTTGCCGACCTGAGCCTGGAGGTGGGAGATGGGGAGATCTTCTGCCTCCTGGGCCCCTCGGGATGCGGGAAGAGCACCACCCTCCGGCTGATCGCCGGGCTTGAGGTTCCAGATGCCGGAAGCATAGAGATAGGCGGCGTGGCTGTGGCGGGCGAGGGCACCTGGCTGCCGCCCGAGGAGAGGAGGGTGGGGATAGTTTTCCAGGACTACGCCCTCTTCCCCCACATGAGGGTGCGCGAAAACATAGCCTTCGGCCTCAGGGGGTGGAGCCGGTGCGCGCTGAGGAGGAGGGTGGATGAGGTGCTGGAGCTGGTGGGGCTCTCGGGCCTGGAGGAGCGCTACCCCCACGAGCTCTCCAGCGGTCAGCAGCAGCGGGTTGCCATCGCCAGAGCCCTCGCCCCGGAGCCCGAGGTGGTGCTGCTGGATGAGCCCTTCTCAAACCTGGATGTGGACCTGAGGAGAAGGATAAGGCGGGACATAAAGAGGATTCTCAGGGAGGCGGGGATTACGGCCATCTTCGTCACCCACGACCAGGAGGAGGCGTTCTATATCGCGGACAGGCTGGGGGTTATGAGGCGGGGGAGGCTGGAGCAAGTGGG
>JAADFX010000069.1 GCA_013152685.1 Methanobacteriota archaeon
CCTGTCCTTTTGCAAGCTGGTCGTACTTCTCCCACAGCTTTTCCTGTCCTTTTGCAAGCTGGTCGTACTTCTCCCACAGCTTTTCCTGTCCCTGGCGTAGCTCCCTGAGCTCCTCCCAGATTTTCTCAATGTTCTTCCATATCTCGCGCAGCTCCTTTCTTATCTCTCGCTGACCCTCCAGGAGCTCCTCGTAGCCTATTAGCCCTGCGACAGCGTGGCGGAACTCCTCATCCTCCTTGAGAAGCCTGAGAAACTCCTTTTTCAGCATAGTCTAAAAAGCAAGGGTAACGTATATAAAGGTGCCGTTGCTACTCTCCCCTTCCGCTCAAAACTGAGCGTATCCTGTCGGTGCTGGAGCGCCTCAGCCTCCTGAGCACGACCCTTACTCCGCCGTCTTTCCGCTCCACCTCGTCCACCACCACACTCACCCCCTGCCTGCGCAGGTAGGTGAGGAACTCCTCCAGCTCCTCCTCACCGGCGAAGTCCAGCACGTGGTCCTCCGTGAGCACCTCTCCATCCCTAACCCTCCTGATGCTCTCCACCATCGGCAGTAGGATGCTCTTCCCCAGCCTGAGGGCGCGCTCCTCCAGCTCGGCCTCGCCCTCATCCCACTCCACCGCCTGAAAGCCCTCGCGGATGATCCTGGAGAAGAAGAAGTCCCTCCCGTACTCGTAGGGAAAGCGAAAGGCGTAGGCGAGGTCGCTGGCGTTGGTCTGGGAGGAGGTGTACTTTATGGGCGGGAGCCTCATCTCCGGGTCCTTGATAACCACCCCCTCCCTCCCCTCCTGGGCCAGCTCTCTAACAACCCTGAAAACCGCCTCGGTGGCCTCCTCCTTTTTGAATATCCCGAAGAACCTCACGTGCTCGATCCCGTACTCCTCCAGGAGCCTGTTCCTCTCCAGCACCGGCATCGCCCTGTTGCCCGCCGCGTCCCTGATGTCGAAGGCAAAAAATCCGAACTCGCCGGCCTCCGGGTAGTGGTGAACCACATAGGGGTTTCTGGTGCCCACCGCCTCGCCGCACAGCACCTTTCCGGGGTTCTCCTTCAGGAAGCGCCCTATCCTCCTCCTGGCAGAGAGCCTGGCGGTGGTGTAGGGGCACACGTAGCCGCCCCGCGTCAGGGCGAGCACCCTGCCCTCCACCAGGGCAACGCGCACATTGTAGCCGTTCATCTTCTCCTCCACCGCCACGCGTGAGGAGAAGTGCCTCCTCACCAGCGGCTCCAGGTAAAAGGCGCGCATTATCTTCGGGAAGCCCCGCACCACAGTGACCTCCTCACCCAGGAACACGGCGGTGCCCCTCTCTACTCCCGCCACGTCCTTCCTGAAAATGAGGTAGGGCGGGTTGAAGTTGTCAATCTGCTGAATGCTCTGCCTCTCCAGTGCGCCCTTTATGCGCCACTCCTCAATACCGAGCCTCTCGGCCACCTCGGCGAGTCTCATTATGCCACATCACACCAGAAGCCGGAGCATGTCGGTCTTTGTCACAATCCCCGCCAGCCTGTCCTCCCTGTCAACTATGGGTATGCCCGAGAAGCCCCTCTCCAGCATCAGTCTGGCAGCCTCGCCGGCGGTGGAGTCATCGCTCAGGGTCACCACCGCCTGGGTCATGATGTCCTCCACGATGAGGTTGCGCACCCTGCTGGCCTGCTTGCTGTCGGCCACCTCCCTGAAGGCGCCCAGCGCCCTGCCCAGCTGCCTCTCGGTAATTATGCCCACTATCCTGCCCTCCTCCACAACCACCAGGCGGGAGATGTGGTTGTCCAGCATCAGCCTGCGGGCGTGGATCGCCCTGTCCTCCGGCGAAATTGTTATCACATCTCTGGTCATCACCTTCTCCACGGGCTCCTCGCTCTCCCTGAGGGGCTTCAGCAGGTCGGTGGTTGTGACTATCCCCACCAGGGAGCCGTCCTCCACCACCGGAAGGCTCCTTATCCTGTGCTCCAGCATTCTGCGCGCCGCCTCCGAGACATCGGCATCACCGGAAATTGTTATCACTCCCCTGCTCATCGCCGTGGAAACGTGGAGGCTGCTGGGCAGCTTCTTGGCATATTTTGAGGAGCCCATAACCTCGAGGATGTCCTTGTCGGTGACCATGCCCACTATTTCGCCCTCATTCACCACCACCAGGCGTGAGATCCTGTGCTTCTCCATAAGGCTCAGGGCGTCGGAGAGCTTCCTGTCCTTGTCTATCGTCACAACCTCACGCGTCATGAGCTCGGAAACCTTCACGGTGCTCACCTCTCAACCATGGCTCTGAGAATGTCCCTCTTGGTCACAATGCCGCAGAGCTCAGAGGCATCGTTGACCACGGGCAGGGAGGAGATTCCGTGGTCCAGCATCCTCTTGGCAGCGGCGGCGGAGTCCTCATTTTCGTTGGCGGTGACCAGCTCGCTGCTCATCACATCCCCCGCCGTAACGAAGGGCAGGGTTTTGACATACCTGTACCTGGGCCTGGACGCCTGCTCCGGCTTTCTCACGAAGAGCACCCGCCGCGCCTTTATCCCCATCACCGGGTCCTCCAGCTCCAGGAGGCTGAGGTCGGTGGCGGTGACGATGCCGACTGGCTTCGCCCCCTCGGTGATTACCACCCTGCTTATCCCGTTCTCCACCATGAGCTCCACCAGGTGGGCTATGGTGTGGTTTCTGTTGGCGGTTATCACGTCCTTGGTCATTATCTCGGAGGTTTTGAACCTGCCCTCCATGTTCTCCACATAGGCGCGCAGCAGGTCGGTGGTTGTGACTATCCCCACCAGGGAGCCGTCCTCCACCACCGGGATGGAGGAGATGCCCTTCTCCACCATTATCCGCGCCGCCTCCCTCACCTCGGCCTCGGGGGGCAGGGTCACCAGGCCCCTCGTCATCACCCTGGAGCAGGCCACCTTGTCTATTGGCCTTCGCCTCCAGGGTGCCCTCCCCTCCCCGAGGCGCCGCGCCATGTCCTTTCTGGTGACAATGCCCACGGGTTTGCCGCCTTCAAGCACAACCACCCGGGAGATGTTGTTCTTTATCATCAGGTTCCGCACGTGCTCCAGGTTTGAGCTGCTCTCTGCGGCAATAACAGGGCTCTGCATGTACTTCTCAAGCCTCACGGCTCTCCCTCCTCAGCTCACCAGCGCCCGGAGCAGGTCCCTCTCGGTTATGATGCCCAGCAGGCGGCTGTCCTCCACGACGCACACTGTGCCGACGCCGGTGTCCTCTATTATCCTTGCCACCTCGCCAAGGTCTGTCCCCTCGCCCACGGTGGGCACATCCCTGCTCATTATCTCTGAGACCCGCGTCTTAAGCACTTCCTCCAGCCGGTTTCTCACAATCTTCTCAAAGATGTGGTTGCGCCCTATGAACTCGATTATCATCCTGGTGGTGAGCAGACCCTCCAGGAACCCCTGGCTCACCACGGGCAGGCGGCGGAAGCTGTTCCTGACCATTATCTTTGCAGCATCGCCGAGGGTGGTGCCAGGAGTGGTGGTTATGACCCTGCGGGTCATGTACTCCTCCACCGTCTTCCCCGTTTTTTTGTCTGCCAGCAGGTGGACAAAGTCCCTCTCGGTGACTATCCCCTTCACCCTGTTGTCGTCGTCAACCACCACAACGCCGCCTATTCTGGACCTGAGTATTTCCCTGAGGGCGTCCTCTATGCTGGCGCTCATCGGCAGCGTGACCACGTCGGTGACCATTATCTCGTGGATGGCTTCGTTGATGGCGGCCAGGAAGTTGCCGCCGTACTTCTCGCTTATCAGGCGCGTCTTCTCATTTCCCCCCAGAAGGTCTATAATGTCGCTTGAGCCTATAATTCCGAGCAGCTTTCGCGTGCCGGGGTCAGTTACCGGAAGGCGCCTGAAGCGGTACTTGGTCATGGTCTCGGCAGCCCCCTTGATGGTCATTGTGGGGGGAACAGTCACCACGTCCTTGGTGGCGATGCTCATTATGCTCCCCACCTTGTTTGAGATGTGGCTGCCGAAGTCCAGCGAGCCCCTGTCCCGTGCCTGGCTTATGGTGTACTTCTCCTTTCTCTTAACGTCCACGTGCTCCTCCTGCATCTCATACCTCCTGGTAATTCCCTGTGTGAGCATTAAAAAAATGACTCCAGCCTCCCAGGAAGAGTAACTTCACATAGGCAAATATAAAGACCCGGCCCATTGATTATATCTT
>JAADFX010000070.1 GCA_013152685.1 Methanobacteriota archaeon
CGGCGCAGCAAGGTGGGCACGCCTCAGTGCTGCCGCTACCTCAAGGAGTACCCGGCGATGCGGGTGATTAAAGAGATGGGCTTTAGGGCGGTGATGACCGGCATCACGGGGGCAGAGAACAAGCAGCGCGAGATGCTCATCCTCCGCAGGGGCTTCTGCTACTTTGCGAAAGAGGAAGGAGGGTATATTAAATTAATTGTTTGATAAACATTTTATTGTCTATCTGTCCCTGACGGTATAAATTTACCTGAAAAAAATAGCGCCGGGGAGGAGATTTGAACTCCTGAGCGCAGAGCGCACCAGATCTCAAGTCTGGCGCCTTTCCGGGCTAGGCTACCCCGGCAATTTTCAAGTTATTGGCCGTTGATAACAAAGGTAAATTTAAGTGCAAACAACTACTGCGGGAAAGGGAATGGCAAGGGTTGTTAACTGCTCACAGGAGCTGAGATCGAGGGCCAGGATATCCGCAGCCGCTCCGTTGCTCATCCTCGCCGGGGCAGGGGTGATGTTCGCAGCACCCGTGCAGGGTTTCCTGCTGCTCTTCGCCGGCGTGGCCCTCCTGGCGCACCAGAGCCGCAGCAGGGCGGTCTACATCTCCGGCATAAGGGGCGAGGAGGAGGTGGTCAGGGAGCTCTCCGGGCTGGACGACCGCTTTCTGGTCCTGAACAACTACCGCATAGGCAGGAGGGGAGACATAGACCACATCGTCGTCGGCCCCAAGGGCATCTTCGTCATAGAGACCAAGAACCTCAGGGGCACAGTTAGCTTCAGGAACGGCAGGTTTGAGTACATAAAGCGCGGCAGGAGGGGCGGCACCTATCCCGGCAACGCCAGCGACCCGGTGGCGCAGGTTCAGAGGAACGCCGTCCGCCTGCGCAGGCTGCTCACCAGAAGGGCCGACGGAAAGCTGCGCATACCCTACGTCAGGGCCCTCGTGGTCTTCGCCTCAGAGACGCACATCTCCGGCGAACCTCCCCGGGAAGTGCCGGTGCTCCGCCCCTGGGAGCTGGGGGAGTACATCATGAGCCAGAAGGATGTTCTTGGGTGGAAGAGGCAGCACCGGATTGAGCGCCTTCTCCTTCCTCCCGCTCCCTCTTCCAGGCACGCGGGTAGGTGCCGGGGCTCATTAGCACGCGCGTCGTCTTAACCGCTATCCCCGAGTTCTCTGTGAGTATCGTCTTTGTATCCAGCCTCGCCTCACCCAGGGCTATGAGCTCGCCCTTCAGGGTGAACATCGCCACCAGGTCTCCGGGATTCAGCTCACTGTCCACCTTAACTATCCCCGGTACCGCCAGGTCTGCGCCGTGGCAGAGCGCATCCACGGCAGAATCGCGCACCACCACCTGGGGGAGGTGCTTCACCGCGTACTCCACCGGCAGAATTGCGCTGCGCAGAAAGCGCTCCTCGCCGTCCTCCTGCCAGAAGTGGTAGGCATCGCACAGGTCGTGGAGGGTGACGAGCGTCTCCTCGTTGAAGCTCCCGCTCTTGGTGCGGCGGAGCTCAAGCATGTGCGCCCCCACGCCCAGAACCTCGCCCATGTCGTGGCACAGCTTTCGGATGTAGGTGCCCGCCTCGCACCCCACGCGGAAGAGCACATCCCTGCCCTCCACCTCCAGGAGCTCCAGGTAGTATATCCTCCGGGTGCGCAGCTGGCGCTTGACGGCGCTCTTTACCGGCGGGCGCTGCACAATTGTGCCCGTGAACTCGGCGAACACCCTCTTCAGACTGGCCTCAGATACCTCGCCGTGCAGGCGCATCACGCACACGTACTCCTTTCCCGCCGGAAGGAGCACCTGCAGGATGCGGGTGGACTTCTCCAGGCCTATCGGCAGCACTCCCGAGACCTTCGGGTCCAGGGTGCCCCCGTGTCCTGCCTTCCTCACCCTCAGTATCCTCTTCACCCACGCCACTACCTCATGGGAAGTTGGCCCCCGGGGCTTGTCCAGGTTCACAAAGCCGTAGGTTATGTGCTCCTCGATGCTCCTCTCCGAGGGCCGCTTTCCAAACTTCGGGCTGGTCTTCGCCCGTGCACGGGTTATAAGCTTCCTCTCCACCTCGGAAGGCAGTCTGCTCATTCCTCAATTCCCGCTTCCTTCAGCGCCTTCTCAATCTCCTCTTTGGAGGCGCCCTTCTTTATTTTCAGCACCACATCCAGGGGCTCCAGGTGCTTCACATTGCACCTGCGGCGCTTTATCCAGGGCGAATCCACCAGCACAAAGTTCTTGTCAATCTGCTCCACCACAACCGCCTTTCTGCCAGCCTCTCTTCCGGCAAGCTTCACACACACTCTTCCAACCTCAAACACTTCAATCACCTCCTTTCCAGAGCAGTCCCTCTTCAGTCGCCTTCCGAGCTCATCCCCGCTCTGGAGCTGGTCTCTTCACCCGAATAGTAGGGTGACAGGGATATGCACAGAGAGATTATCTCAATAACGTCCTCAGCTTCGTAAATTCCCGTGTTTATAACCACATCATAGGGGGTGAGGTCTCCCAGGTCGATCCCGTATATCTCGCGGTAGCGCTTTGCCTCGCTCTCCTCCCGCAGCTTCGTCTCCCGCAAAGCCTGCTCGAAGCTTATCCCCTCGCGCTTCGCCACCCGCTCCGCTCTGACCTCCAGAGGCGCCTTGAGCCAGATTTTGAGCTCCGCCTCGGGCAGGAGCCAGGCGGTGAGCCTGCCATCAACAACCGCATTTCCCTGCCTGGCGAGTTCCACCTGGCGCTCGTCCACCAGGCGGTCCACCTCATGGTGCTCCTCCGCGTACTTTGAGAACTCCGCCAGGCTCATGCCTCGCTCCCTGGCAAGCGACCTGAACACCTCACCGGCGCTAACGTGGCGCAGCTTGAAGCGCGAGGCGATTGCCCGCGCCACCGTGGTCTTCCCTGAGCCTATGGGTCCGCTAATAGTCACAATCATCCTTCGCCACCCGCTTGTGGGCGGGCAGTCTCCGCGGTTCCGCTCAGACTCTCCCTGACCAGCCTCTTAATCTCGGCGCGCATGCAGGAAGAGCACAGGTATCCGCCGTAGGGACGGGAGACCCTCCTCCTGGACCTGGGGAGCCTCCTGACCTCGGAGCTCCTTCCCCTGGGCAAGCCGTGGAGCTCTCGCTTGCAGATTGCGCACTTCGCATAGCCCGGGCGCTTCTTCCTGAAGTGGAACACCAGCCTTCCGCCGGGGGTGCGCTTTGCCACCCTCTTCAGAGACCTGGACCTTCTGCTCGGCTTCATACCACTCACCTTGAATGAGTTTTAAAGTGCTGTGGGTTATCGGATATAAACCTTAGGGTCCCTCAATGTTCAGCAGCTTCTTGAGCAGGGGAGAAACCGCAAAGGAGCTGAGGATGTACCAGCCGAACCACCCCAGGGTGGTGCCGTACTTGGGCAGCTCGAAGGGCAGGGTCACCACAGTAACATCAGGTGGCACTGTGTAGCGCAGCCAGGAGAACACCAGAAAGATGGGGATAATCGTGTAGAACATGGGCTTGAAGGCGTCGCCCATCATCTCCCTCTGGATCTCCATCATCTCCCTGTTTATCTTCGTCATCTCCTTGGTGTTCTTCGCCTTCTGCGCCTTCCGCATCCTCTCCTGCAGCTCCTTCATCTTCTCCTTTGCCCTGCGCATCTTCTTCTGGTCCACCACCCTGGCGGTGACCAGGGTTATCAGCAGCGACACCAGGGCGGAGACTATGAAGATTCCAACCATGTAGCCGGTGCTCTCCTTCGGGGTAAGGTGGAAGAATATTCCCAGGGTCGCGTCCATCACCGCGTACAGGGGTTCGAGCAGGGCCGGCATCTTACATCGCCTTCACGAGCTGCTCCACCGCCTCATCCAGGCGGTTGTCGTGGTTCTCCACTATGAGCACAGTCGCACCGGTGAGGGTCGCATACGCCATGGCGGCGGCGCGGTTCATCTCCTGGTGCAGCGCAATCTGCTCCAGCGTGTCCTCATCCCTGGTGCGGGTGGTGTCGGTTACCCTGCGCCTCTGAATCTCCTCCGGAAGGGCCTCCACCAGCACAATCTGCGTGGGCTTTAGCTCATCCAGCACCCAGCGCGGCAGCCCTGGTAGGAAGCCCGCCGGAGTCTTAACGGTGCAGTGGGTGTCCACCACCACGTTCTTGACCTCGGCGCGCTTAGCTATGGCTATGGCTGCCAGCTTCTGGATGCGCTTCTGCACCTCCGGCGGGAGCTTCCTCATCTCGTCCCTGCTCTCCACCAGCCTCTCCTCGCTGGCAACCTCAAACATCTTGTCTCCAAAGTTTATTATCTCAAAGTCCTCATTAAGCTTCTCCAGCGCCTGGTTGAGCACAGTGGTTTTTCCCACACCGGGTATGCCCGTAACGACAACACACTTCATCCACTCACCTCAGAAAAGGTCTCCAACAACCCTGCGCAGCATGGGATGAATCTCCATTATCTGCTGCTTTGCTATCTCCTCGTACAGGCGGTAGAGGATGCCCACCGTCAGGAGCACGCCGGTACCACCACCAAGAGCGCCCGTGAGGTCGCCGAAGGCGGCGAGGGCGCCCACCGCGGCGCCGCCCAGCACCGTCACCGCTGGTATGTAGCGCTGGAGCACGCGCTCAATTATGCGTATGTCGCCGCGGAAGCCGGGTATCTTCATCCCGCCCCTCTGGAGCTGCCTGGCTACAGTCTTGGCGTCCATGCCGGTGGTCTCCACCCAGAAGATGGAGAAGAGCACCGAGAGGGAGATTAACAGCAGCGCAAACACCACCGCGTGCACCGGGTCGAAGTCCGCCCTGTATATCGGCGTGGGGAAGGTGAAGAACTTCACTATGCCAGTGGCCGCGCCCGTTGCCTGGTCTATGGTCCCCAGGATGGGATACCCCAGGTTCTGGAGCACAGTGGCCCAGAGCTGAACGTTCGCCATCAGGATGCTGGCGAAGATTACGGGAATGTTGCTGGCGTAGATGAACTTTATGGGGTACCTCCCGCGGGCGCCTCTGAACCTTCCGTAGGTGAGGGGTATCTCAACGCGCATGCTCTCAAAGTAGACCACCACCGCAAACACCAGCAGGGTTCCCAGGAGGGGCACCAGGGAGTAGAAGTCGGGGTAGCCCTTGAAGAGGGTGTAGAAGAACTTGGGGATTATCCCGGCGGGTGCACCTCCCGAGAAGAAGGGGTTGAAGCCCCGCCAGGCGATCTCCTCGCACACGCCGGCGACGATGAACAGCCCTATACCAGAGCCGAAGCCCCAGCGGGAGACCACCTCGTCCATGTATATGAGCAGCGCCCCGGCGACGAAGAGCTGCGCCACTATCAGCACCTGATAGTAGGTGGAGTCGCCCTGCGCCGGGAGGGCGCCCATCAGCACCATTACCGTCGCCTCAAACAGGGTGAAGAAGAGGGACAGCAACTTCTGGGTGCCCATGTATATCGCCTTGTCCCTGGGCTGGGAGAGGTCCAGGTCTATGAGCTTCCCGCCCACCAGTATCTGGAGAATAATGGAGCCCGTAACTATAGGCCCTATACCCAGGGTCATCAGCGTGCCGAACTTGCTCGCCATTATCGTCTGAAGCGTGGCGAAGTAGTTCACCGCCCGCTCGTGGTCCAGACCGTAGAGCATGGTGTTCGCGAGCAGGAGGTAGACTATCAGAACCAGGACCACCCACTTCAGGCGGTCTCTGAAACTCAGAATAACCTTGGGACGCTCAACCTCGGGCAGGCTTGTGAGGATGCCTTCAAACTGGTGAAGAAAGCCCATCCTCTCTACTCTCCGTCATTCCTGGAGCACCACAGCCTCGCCACCCGCCTGGGTTATCTTCTCCACAGCCTTCGAGGAGAACCTCCTCGCCTTCACCACCAGGGCGTGGGTGACCTTCCCGGACCCCAGAACCTTCTCCACGCCAAGCTTTGAGACGTCCACCTCTATCCTGTCCTTCTCCTGCCTGGCGATTCCCCTTGCGAGAAGCTCCTCGGCAAGCTCGTCCAGCTCGCCCACGTTTATTGTGGTGAAGCTCTGCCTCACCTCCTCGGGCAGCTTGAAGCCCCGCCTGCCGAAGTAGTCGGGGGCGTACTTTATCACCCAGGTCCACTTGCCCTTGTGGGTGCCCGCCATTCCCTTGCCGCCGCGGTTTCCGGAGCCTCTTGCCTTTTTGTGGGAGCCTCTTCCCATGGTGCGCGAGCCGCGCTTCTTCCGCATCTTCCTGTTCTTTACAGCCATCAGCGCATCCTCCTCAGGAGCTCTCTCATCGCCTCGCCCCTGTAGCCGAGGGCACCGCCCTCCACGAAGCTGCGCTTAATTCCGCGGTAGCCCTTGCGGGGTGGGTGCAGGCGAAACACTGGCTTCAGCTTTGGAATGTCGCTCAGCTCCGCTTTAAACTCCACGAAGGCCTTTGCGAAGTCGTCTATGTCCTTGAACTTCGTGTGCTCCTTCACGTAGGCGTCGGTGAGCCTCCTGCCGCCCTCGAGCTCGCCCCTGTTGCGCAGGATTAGCGCCACCTCCTCCTGGGTGACCTCGCCCCAGGTTATGTAGTCCTTCGCCTTCTGGAGCATGCCCCTGAAGGTGGGACGGTCGTCTATGAACACGCAGTGGTTCACGCGGGTGAGGCGCAGCATCCTGAGGGTGTCCTCCACCTCCTTCGCCACGCCCACCCTTCCGCGCACCCGCACCACAGCCAGGCGTCGCATCTACTCCACCTCGCCCTCAACCATGCCCACCGCCCTGGCCTCGCTCTCGGTTAGCTTCATGCGCGTGGTGTTGCGCAGCGCCTCGTAGGTGGCCTTGGCGGTGTTTATCGTCGTGCGAGTCTGCCCGAAGGTCTTGCTCCACACGTCGGTTATCCCCGCGAGGGTGAGGATCTTCTTGCTCACGGCGTTGGTCACCAGCCCCACGCCCCTCGGCGCTGGCAGCAGGGTGACGCGCACACTCCCGGCTCTTCCCGTAACCGCGAAGGGAACGCTGTGCGCGGTGCCGCAGCCGCACTCCCAGCTTCCGCACCCCCTTGCAACCTGGATTAGGTTGAGCTTGGCGTCGCGTATCGCCTTGCGTATCGCAGGCCCGACCTCCTTTGCGACGCCCTTGCCCAGGCCAACGTAGCCGTTCTGGTTTCCTATCGCCACAGTCGCGCGGAAGCGCACCCTCCTGCCGGACTTGTGCATCCTCTGCACTATGTTTATGTCCAGCACCTCCTCCTTAATGTCGGGGAGGAGGACGTCCACTATCTCGGGCTCCATGATGGGTAACCCTAAGCTGAATATCTCCGCTATCTTTGTAATCTCGCCATTCTTCACCATCGCGCCTATGCGCGTTCTCGGCTCCCATTCAATCTCTTCCGGCATGCCTCACGCACCTCTTATCCTGGCAAGCACCTCGTCAAAGTGTTCCGGCAGCTCCTCTGGGTCGAGGCCCCGCCTTATGTAATCGCTGAAGCGCTTCTTCTTCTCCTCACCGAGAAGCTTCGCGTAGCTCGCTATGTGCTCCCCGCGGATGCGCTCCATGCTCGGGAAGACCTCCTCGCTGGCGGGTATGCTCACGCCTGCATCTATTATTCCCCTGAGCGCCGCCATCGCCTTGCCGCCGACGATGGGCTTCAGCAGGCCCAGGTCGAGCACCGCCTCGGTTATGCCCTTCTCCAGGGCGCGCCTTCCCAGCAGGTAGCCCACCAGGTAGGCGGCGCAGAGGTTGGAGCAGCCACCCTTCCAGCCGAACTTTGCCAGCTCCTTGGAGTGCGCCGCAACGCGGGTCACGTCTCCGCCGGGAGCGTAGGTGACCATCTGGGCTATCACATGCCTGTTGGTAAACCTCACCACCGCCCTGGGCTTGCCCGAAAGCAGGAGCTTCAGCCTGCGCCTGTAGTCGGTCTTGCCCTCCCGGCGTCTCCGGAAGGGCACCCTGTATCTCGGTCCAGTAGCCATGTCGCTCACCTCTTCTCACTCAGGCCGTGCTCCGCTATGTAGCTCCGCAGGTGCGCCCTGCTCCTGAAGGCCCCGCCCTTCGCCATGCGGTACAGCCTGCGGTAGTTGCTCCTGCTCAGCTCCCCGCTGTCGCGGAGCTCCCTCAGCAGCCTGCGCAGGGCGCGTATCGTCGTCATCCACCGCTCCTTCCTGGCGTAGCGCGCGTACTTGGAGCCCTTCCTGCTCCCGTGGCCGCGCCTCCTGCCCTTCCTCTTCTGCTCCGCCAGCTTCTTCCTGCGGTAGCTGCTTATCCCGCGTTTCTGCCTGGCGCGGATCAGACCTTCCTTTATCAGCCTTCTCACGTCCTCGCGGGTAACCGCCTCGCTCACCTCGTCAGTGGCATCGGGGTCTATCCATATCCTGTTCTCCCCCGCCCTAAGCAGCTCAGCCGCAAGCCTTCGCTGTGTCCGTAGCGTCATTGCTCAGCCTCCTCAGTCTCCTCAGCCTCTGCAGCAGGTGGATTTAGTACCTTAATCTTCAGCTCCTTCGCCTTCTCCACTATGGCGAGACGCTTCCTCCTTCCAACGCTGGCGGCGATGCGCACCGCCTCCCGCTCGGCGTCTATGCCCTCGAGCTCAGCGGGATTGTGCACCAGGACCTCGCGGTAGCCCGAGGGGTGCAGACCCCTGAGCTCTGCCGCATTTCCGTAGCCTATCTTGGGCGAGAGGAACTTGCCCTTCTTGCGCTTCCGCGTCTTGTTGTGGATTCCCCTCGGCCTGCGCCAGGAGCTGCGCCTGAGCTTCTTGTGGCGGTGGTAGTCCACTCGCTTGAACTCCGGCTTCTTCCTCACACGCATGAGCATCACCTACACGGGCACGCCGTCTCTCTCAATCAGGTATATTCCGTCCTGGAACACCCTGGGGTCCCGCTTCTTGACGCGGGTAAGCTGCTCTATCCGGGCGGCGGTCTGCCCCACCTCTTCCTTGTTTATTCCCTCAATGGTTATGTCCTGCCCCGAGACCTTTACGGTGCAGTTCCCGAAGATTTCAGTCTTCCTGGGCACCTTCTCCCCCAGGAAGTTCTCCACCACCACCTCCCTGCCCTGGACCTTGACGGTTATCGGGAAGTGGGAGTACACCACCTTCATCCTGTAGGTGAAGCCCTGGGTCACGCCCTTTATCATGTTCCGCAGGTGGGATACGTAGGTCCCGACCATGGCGCGCTGCCTCTTCTTCGGGAAGCTGGCCTCCACCACCACCCTGCCGTCGTCTTTGTAAATCCTTATCCCCGGGTAGGAGAGGCGCTTCCTGAGCTCGCCCTTGGGTCCGCGGACAACCACCTCATCTCCGCGTAGCTCCACACTCACGCCTTCGGGCACTTCCACCTCTTCTCTGAGCAGGGGTATCGCCATGAGCATCACCTCAGTACACGTAGGCAAGAAGCCTCCCGCCGATTCCGCGCTCCTTTGCCTCGTAGTGGCTCATCACTCCCTGGGAGGTTGAGATGATAATAACACCAAAACCGCTCGCGGGCAGGAAGCGCTTCTCGTACTTCTCGATGTTGTCCTTGCCCACGGCGTAGCGCGGTCGTATTACGCCGCAGTCATTTATCTTGCCCGTGAGCTTCACCTTGAAGAGCCCAGCCCTGCCGTCGTCCACGAACTCAAACTCCTTAACGTAGCCGTGCTCCTGCATGACCCTGAGCACCTGGGCTATTATCTTGGACGCCGGCTTAATCACGCACTCGAGCTTGCCATTGTACTCGCTGTTCTTTATTGCTGAAAGTGCGTCCGCAAGGGTATCAAAACGCATCCTCAACCACCTACTCGTACTTTTTGAATCCTATCTCCGGGGCAACTTCGCGGAAGCAGTGCCTGCATATGTATAGCCCGTACCTCCTTATAATCGGACCGTGAGAGCCACACCTTCTGCACTTCCTGGCTCCTTTGCCTATCTTCTTCGCCACGGCTACGCCACCACCTCGACGTTGAAGGTTTCCTTTATGAAGTTTATGGCCTCATCCCTGGTAACCAGGTGCTTCCTGCCCACCTTGGTCTTCTTGAGCTTCCTGTGCTTCACCCTGTACCCGGGGCGCTCAATGGCGACGCACACGTCCATGCCGTAGATGCCCACCATGGGGTCGTACTTCACCCCGGGGAGGTCTATGTGCTCCCTTATGCCGAAGGAAAAGTTGCCCTGCTCGTCGAAGCTGCTCGCCCTGATGCGGTTGTCCACCGCCGCAAAGGCCTTGCGCAGGAAGCTGATGGCGCGCTCGCCGCGCAGGGTGACCTTGCAGGCTATGGGGAGGCCCTTCCTTATGCCGAAGGGCTGGATGGTGCGCTTCGCCCTGGTCTGGACAGGCTTCTGCCCGGTGAGCTCCTCCAGCAGCTTCTCGCCCTTGGCCAGGCGCTCTCCCGCCTCGCCTATTCCCATGTTCACCGTAACCTTTGCTATTCTCAGACGCCGCATCGGGTTCACTTGAGCACCTCCGGAAGCACCGGCTTGTCCTCGCCTATTACGAAGACGTAATCTTCAATCGTCTCAAACTCCTCTCCGTCGCGGGTGAGCACCACCACATTCGGCTGGGGGGAGCGCACCTTCCGGATCTCCTTTATCCTGGCCACCTCACCCATGTGCTTGCCCTCGATGATGTAGGCCAGGCTGCCCTCTCCGTAGCGCAGGTGCTTCACAATCCTGCCCTTCTTCAGATCTATTACCACCGTGTCCTTGGTGGAGTACACATCCTCAGCCGGCTTCTCGGGGTTTGAGACGCGGATCAGCACATTCCTCCCGTCGTGCAGGTTGAGCTGGATGTGCCCTCCCTTCACCACGGTCTTGTTGTTTATCCTGCAGAGCTTTGTGGTGGAGCGCTTCTTGGCCACATCCTTGAGCACGAGCCTGCCCTTCCTGTCGAAGAGCACCACCTTCTGCACCTTAGCCTCGGGGATGGTGACGATGTCCATCAGCCCCACGGGGTACTTGTGGTCCTTGCGCGGCTTTCCGTCAACAAGGACCTTCCCCGCCTTGATTATCTTCTTGGCCTCCCTGGAGTTCTTGGCGAAGCCCAGCATGTCCCTGACCACCAGCAGGAGGGCGATGCTGCGCTCCTGGGGATGCGGCCCGGGGCGGGGCTTCACTATGAACTTGCTCTCCCTTCGCGGGATCTTAACCGCCTTGGGTGCCGTAAGACGCTTTGCATGCCTGCTCATGAGCACTACCTCTCAAGGATCTCCTTTCTCTCCTCGTCCTTCAGCTCCAGCTTCACTATCTCCACGTTGGAGGGGTGCACCGGGTAGAGGCGCTCGCTCCCGTCGCTGCGCTGCACCGTCACGCCGTTTATGAATATCCGCATCCTCTTCAGGTCCACCCTCTCCACAACGCCCTGGTGCCCGCGGAAGTCGCCGCGGAGCACTCGGACGGTGTCGCCCTTGCGCACCGGCAGGCTGCGCCTGCCGTACTCCTCGCGGAGCTTCTCGCTCAGGTGGGCGCTCACCAGCTTCTGCCTCCTGTGGAGGGGTGCGCGGAAGAGCGCCTTCCTCTGCTTCCTGGGCTGTGTGCTGGGCATCGCAATCACCTTAAACTATGATGCTCGCCACGCTGGCGATTTTGGACCACCGCTCCGCCGCCTCCTTGGCGACGGGGCCCTTGATCTCACTTCCCTTGGGGTCGCCCTTCTCGTTGGTTATCACCGCCGCGTTGTCCTCAAACTTAATCCTCGTGCCGTCGCGGCGGCGGTACTCCTTGCGCTGGCGCACTATTACCGCACGGACCACCTGCTTCCTCATCTCCGGGGTGCCCTTCTTAACCGAAGCTACCACCATGTCGCCCACGCCGGCGCTGGGGTAGCGCCTCCGCACGCCCTTGTAGCCTATCACCTGGATTATCTCTATCTCCTTTGCTCCTGTGTTGTCCACCACCTCGAGGCGTGCGCCGCTGGGAAGTGCCCTGGTAACC
The DNA here is from genome assembly GCA_013152685.1 of Methanobacteriota archaeon. Taxonomy (GTDB): domain Archaea; phylum Hydrothermarchaeota; class Hydrothermarchaeia; order Hydrothermarchaeales; family BMS3B; genus Pyrohabitans. Next base: position 11,805 of record JAADFX010000070.1, read on the forward strand.
CTGGCCTTGATGCCCTGCATCTCACTCTGCCTCCTTTTCAATCACCACAAAACTCTTGGCCTTGCTTATGGGTCTGCACTCCATAATCTTTACCCTGTCTCCTCGCTTTGCGGAGATGCAGGGTGGATTGTGCGCCAGGATTCTGCTCCTGCGCTTCTCGTACCTCTCGTATTTCTTAATGTAACGAAGGTAATCTTTTTGTACAACAACACTGTTCTGCATGCCGTCGCTGACCACGACGCCTTCTATAATCTGCCCTCTAACCTTGAGGTGCCCGTGGAAGGGGCAGTTCCTATCGCTGCAGCTTTTTTCAGGTGCTTTCACGTCAACGCCTATGTCTCGCATGCTCTTTCACCTTTTTATCCTGTCCTCGGGCCTCGCCAGCAGAGCCCTGCCCTCTACCTCGAGCACGTGCCTGCCCACGCGGAAGCGGAAGCGCGCAATCGCCTTGGGGATGCGCTTCCGTTTGCCTTCCACCTCGATGGTGAGCATGTTCCTGCTCTCGTCCACCACCACGCCGCGCAGACCGGCGAGGGTGGGGTCGCTGGCGGCCACCACCTCGCACTCGAGGCCTATGAGTTCGTGCTTTGTTATGTATTTCGCCCGGAGATTCATAACGGCTCAGTAACTATGACGACTTTTCCCTCATCACGGTGAGTATTCTCGCTATTGTCCTGCGCAGCTCGCGCACCCTGCCAGGGTTCTCGGGCACGCCCACAGCCGCTGTTTTGGAGCGCTCCCTGAGCAGCTCCGCCCTGAGCTCCGCCAGCTTCTCCCTGAGCTCCTCAAGGCTCATGTCCCTGACCTCGCTCGCGCGGAGTATTGCCATGGCTACGCCTCCTCCTTCTCCTCGCCCTCTTCGGGCTTATTCTCCGCAGCCTCCGCCTTCTCCTCCGCACCCTCTGCGGCGGCGCTCTCCTGGGGCTGCTCCTCCTCACCGGATCCGCCCTCGCTCTGCTTCGCCTCCTCGGCAAGCTCCTCCTGCACCTGCTCCACCACCTTCTCCACCTCTTCCTCGGGCCTCTCCTCCTGGGGCGGAGCCTCTGCCTGGGGCTCCTCCTTGAATATGATGTCGTCCGGCAGGCGCGTGCCGGGAGGCATGATCTTGACCTTGACGCCTATTACCCCCGGCTTGGGTGCGGCAACGGCGTAGCCCTCCTTCACGTACATCATTGCGGGCTCGCCGCAGTGCTTGAGGTAGCCGTCCACAAACTTCACGCTCTTGGCGCGCTCGCCGGTGAGCTTCCCGGAGATGGTTATCTCCGCACCCCTCGCCCCGGCCTCCATTATCCTGCGAAGCGCCGTGTAGGCCGCCCTGCGGAAGTGTATCCCCCGCTCCAGGGCGTTGGCGATGCTCCTGGCCATGACGTTGGGGTTGAGCTCAGGCACCTCGAGCTCGTTGACCTCCACCTGAGGGTTGTCCAGCCCGAAGCGGGTTTTGAGTATTGTGGTGAGCTTGCGAATCGCCTGCCCCTTGCGCCCTATAACCAGCCCGGGGCGCTGCACGTGCACAATAACGCGCGTGCCCAGGGGTGTGCGCTGGATCTCAATCTCCCCGCAGCCCGCTCGCTCAAGCTCGCGCTGCAGAAACTCCTTCACCTCAAACTTGCGGATGTTGTCCTCGATGAACTTCCTCTCCAGCGCCATGGAATCACCTTTCCTCCAGAATCACCTCAATGTGGGTCGTGGGCGTGTTGTGGGGCGTGGCCCTGCCGTAGGCACGCGGAATCCAGCCTCTGATCACTGGCCCGCGCTGCGCCGCGATGTGCTTTATGTAGAGCTTCTCCGGGTCGAGCCCCTTGTACTCAGCATTCGCCCTGGCGCTCTCCAGAAGCTTGAGCACGTGCCTTGCGGCCTTCTGGGGGTACCTGCCAGCGCAGGCCTTCACCAGCCCCCTGCGGTGGGCGACGCCCTTCTTGAACCTCTTCAGGGGCAGGGGACGGCGCATGGCTATTATGTCCTCCAGGTAGCGCATGGCGCGGGTGAGCTTCATCCCGCGGAGCTCTCTCGCTATCTCTATGCTCCACTTGGGCGAGATTCTCAGCGCTCTTCCCAGCGCTTTCGCCGTCTTCTCCTCGTTCTCCACCTTGAAGGAGTAGCCCAGCTTGGCCAAGGTAACCACCTACTTGAGCGGCACGTACATGGAGCTCCTGGTGGCGCCCATTCCGGGCGAGCCGTGCTGCACCCGCTTGCGCGTGAGGGAGAACTCTCCCAGGTAGTGGCCTATCATCTCCGGCTTTATCTCCACGCGCGTCCAGTCCTTGCCGTTGTGCACCTCGAAGGTCAGGCCCACCATGTTGGGCAGGATTATCATGTCCCTCGCATGGGTGCGCAGCTTCACCCGCTCGCCGTTGAGCGCCTTCTTGACCTTCTCCATCAGCTTCTTCTGCAGCGGAGTGAGCCCCCTCTTGAGGGAGCGCCTCTGCCTTGCCGGAAGAAGTGAAATTAGCTCATCTATGCTCATCTGCTTGAGCTCATCCAGGGTGTAACCGCGATATCTGAATTCCTTCCTCGCCATGTCTATCGCCTCCCGGTTCTGCGGGCAGAGATAAGGCCGACCTTCTTGCCGGGCGGCATTCTGCGCGAGATGGTCGTGGGCTTACCCGGCGAGTGCGAGCCCCCGCCGAAGGGGTGGTCCACCGGGTTCATGGCCACCTTCCTGACAATCGGCCAGTACTTCGCCTTTGAGCGCAGCATGTGGAAGCGCTTCCCGGCCTTCATAATCGGCTTGTCCCTCCTCCCCCCGCCGGCGACCACGCCTATGGTGGCCCTGCACCTTGAATCGAGGGTCTTGAGCGCCCCGCTGGGGAGCTGCACAATCGTCTTAGCACCCTCATGCGAGACCACCAGCCCGTAGGCACCAGCACTGCGAATGAGCTTGCCTCCGTCGCCGGGGTGGTTTTCGATGTTGCACACGGGGGTGCCCTCAGGAATGTTCGCCAGGGGGAGGACGTTACCGGGTGAGATTGAAGCATTGGCGCCCGCCTCGATGGTGTCCCCCACCTTGATCCCCTCCTGGGCCAGGAAGTACAGCTTCTCCCCTCCCTCGAACTCCACCTTCAGGAGGGGCGCACTCCTGGCGGGGTCGTGGAGGATGTCCACCACCCTTCCCACCACCTTCCCGGCCTTCTCCCCCTCATCATACTTCCTGTACTTGAGCTCGCAGCGGTAGCGGTGGGAGGGTGCCCTGAAGGTGATGCTTCCCTTCCCGCGGCGCTGTGAGATTATACGCTTGCCCATCTCGCTCACCTAGAAGATTCCTATCTTTGTGGCCACCTCTTCGGCCCTGTACTCGGGTGCCAGCCTGACGTAGGCCTTCTTCACACCCTTTGGATTTATGGAAGTGTTAACCTCTTCCACCTTTACTTCATACAGCTCCTCTACGGCCTCCTTAACCTGGCGCTTGTTTGCCCGCCTGTTGACCACGAACACCAGCTTGTTCTCCTTCTCCAGCATCTTCATCGACTTCTCTGTTACATCGGGTGAGATTATTACCTCGTGCGCCTCCATGCTCAAAACCTCTCCTCCAGAACCTTTAAGGCGTTTTCGGTGTAGAGCGTCAGCCTGCCCGCGTGCGTGCCAGGAGCAAGGTGCTCGGCGCTCAGGTCGCGAGCGAGCACCACGTCCACGCCCGGAAGGTTGCGCGCGCCCCTGGAGATGCCTCCATCCTCGCCCACCACTATGAGCAGGCTCTTCCTGTTCTTGTAGCGCCTCCCGCGGCGCTTGCCCACACCAGCGCGCACCTTGCGCTTTGAGGCGCGCTCCACGTCGCCGAGGAGCCCGAGGTTAGCCAGGAACTCCTTCACGTCCTTAACCCTGGAGAGCTTCTCGAAGGCATTCTCAACCACAACGGGTAGCTCCAGCTTCTCCGGCACCACATGCCCGCGCGCCTCCACCAACTCCCTCCTCGCCGTGGCCGCAATCGCCGAGGCTATCGCCTTGAGCCTCTCCTTGCGGTTTATCTTCTCGTATATCCTCTTCTCCACCTTGGGCGGGTGGGCGCGCCTTCCTCCAACCGCCATGGGCACGAAGGCCGCCCTTCCGGCGCCAGGGTAGCGGGAGCCCTTCATCCTGGGCACCCTCGCAACGCCGTGCCCCGGACCCCAGGACTCGGCGGAGGTGCGCTTCCCCGCTAGCGGGTCGCTCCCGTAGGGCTGCAGGCGATGGGACTGAAGCGCGACCACGGCGCGCTTTATTAAGTCCGGGCGGTACTCTGTGGCGAATACTCCGGGAAGCTCCACCTTCTTCTTTGCCTTTCCCTTGACGGAGTAAAGAGTCACCTTCATCTCTCACACACCCTGCTTCGACTCCAGGCTTATGTAGGTGAGCTGGGGCTTGCCCTCCGGCAGGTGCACGGGCGGGCGAATCGCCGGGCGGAGGCGGACCAGCCTCTTCCTGGGCCCGGGCACTGAGCCGTCGAGGATTATGTAGTCGCCCCGCACAATGCCGTAGCCCAGGAAGCCGCCGCGGGGCGTGACCTCCTCGCCCTTCTCACCTATCTTCAGGATGCGCTTGTTGAAGTCGGTGCGGTGGTGGTACCCCATCTGACCGCTCTGGGGTACGCTCCACATCATCGCGGAGGGGTGCCACGGGCCCAGTGTGCCCGCGGTGCGCCTGCCCTTGCGCGTCTTGTGGTGGAGTATCTTAACACCCCACCTGCGCACGGGGCTCTGGAAGCCCTTCCCCTTGGTCACCGCCATGACATCCACGAACTCGCCCTCCTCGAAGACGTCGCCAGCCCTTATCTCACCGCCCAGCTTCTCCTTAGCATACTCAAAGGCCTCGGCAACGCCTCCGGAGACCAGGTACTCCATGACCTCGGGCTTCTTCTTACCTATTCCGGTGCTCTTCGGCACTGTGTGAACCAGAAGCCTGACCTGCTCCGCCCTCTCCAGGTGAGCCGCAAGGTCGTCGATGCCCTTCTCCAGCTTCTTGGGCAGCCTCAGCCTGCGCGAGAGCTCCCTGTCGAGCTCCTTCGCCCAGACCTCGCCGAGGGTGCGCAGCCCCTCGCTGCGCCTTTCGTACAGCCTCACACCGAAGACCTTCAGCGGCGGCGCCTCGAGCACAGTCACGGCGCGCGTGATCTCCTCACCGTGGGTGAGGCTGTGGGGGTAGTCATCAATGAGCACCACGTGAGTCATTCCCGCCTTGTAGCCCGCGAAGCCCTGCATCCTCACCCTGTCCTCGGCTACCCAGCGCTTTATCTTCGGCACCGGCGATGCGGCGCGCTTCCGCGGGCTGAACCCAAGGCTTCCGCGGTGCGGATGATGCGCTCTCTTTCCCATTTCTTCACCTCTGGAATAGCCTGCCTGCTCTCAGGAGTTGCACCCAGAACAAAATCCCTCCGGGACAATGCCAGAGGGACGGTTACTGAAAAGATGTATTACTGATATATATAGATTTCGTTTATTCTGCAAACCTGGGGCTGTGGTGGATGAGATCTCTAACGTGTGAAAGGGTTTATGGAATCACGCCGGGCGATAAGCTTTTTGTACTCCCGGATGCAGGGTGTACCCATGGCGGAGTTCTACCCCGAGCTCAATGAGGAGCACAGGCGCTTTATCTCAAAGCAGAGGATATTCTTCGTGGCCTCCGCACCGCCCGGAGGAGGGAGGGTGAACCTCTCGCCCAAGGGGTACAGGAGCCTTGCGGTGCTGGACAGCAGGACTGTTGCCTACGTGGATTACCCCGGCAGCGGCAACGCCACGGCGAGGCACATCAGAGAGGGAGGAAGCGTAACGCTGATGTTCTGCAGCTTTGAGGCAAAGCCCATGATTCTGCGCCTCTTCTGCAGGGGCGAGGTGCTCAGCCTGGAGGAGGCGGAGAGGCAGGGTTTGCTCGCGAGAATGAAGCTGGAGGTGCCCGAGTATGCCAGGCAGGTAATCCTCCTCCACGTGGAGGAGGTGATGACCAGCTGCGGCTACGGCGTGCCCTACTACAAATACCTGGGCGACAGGGAGACGCTGCGCGAGTGGTGCAGGAGGAAGCTCGCGGAGGGAGAGCTGGAGAAGTACATGTAGCCTGCTACACCTCCAGCTCCACGAACTCGAACCTCTCCGCGTCGAAGAGCCCCCGCGGGGTGAGCTTCAGCTTTGGTATCACCGGTAGCGCCAGGAAGGAGAGCGCCATTACGGGCGCCTCAAGCGAGCAGCCCAGCTCTCTGGCTGCGCTGTTCACCCTCTCGAGCGCAGCCGCCACCTCTCCAGCTGAGAGGGGGCTCATTAAGCCAGCGATGGGAAGAGCCAGAGAGGCGCGCACCTCGCCCCCTGCGACAACCGCTATTCCTCCATGCATGCGTATAACCTGGTTGACCGCCTCCGCAAGCTCCTCGTCGCCTGCGCCGACGGCGATGATGTTGTGGGAGTCGTGGGCTATGCTCGCTGCGATCGCCCCGCGCCTCATGCCGAAGCCCTTCACCAGGGCGACGCCCACGCGCTCGCCGCCGTAGCGCTCCACCACCGCAAGCTTCAGAATGTCCCGCTCAGGCACCGCCTCAATCTCCCTCCCGGGGAGCTCCACAACCTCCTCGCGGGTGACTATCTCCCCAGGTATGAGCACCATCACCCTGACTTTGGGCCTCGCCTTCTTCGCCCTTACCCGGAAGTCCTCCGGAGATTTTAAGCTCGCCCTCACGGTGTTCTCCCCCTCAGGTGGCGAGGCCTCAAAAAGCGTCCTTCCGCGCCTCGCCACGAGTTTGCCCTCGATGTAGCACTCCTCGCAGGAGAAGCTGCGCAGGTCGCTGACCACCACCACGTCGGCCGGGTCGCCGGGGCGGAGCAGCCCAACATTTAGACGGTAGTGCCGCGCCGGGTAGAGGGAGACCATCCTCACGGCCTCGAGCTCGTCGATGCCCTCCTCCACGGCACGCCTGAGCAGGCGGTTCACGTGCCCCCGCAGCAGGTCGGAGGCGTGCAGATCATCGCTCACCAGGAAGGCCTCTCCCCTGAAGCGCGCCAGTGCTTTGAGGTTCCTTGCGCTGCTCCCCTCGCGGAGCATAATCTTCATCCCTAGCTCTGCCTTCTCCTCCGCCTCCTCCAGGGAGGTGCACTCGTGCTCGGTGCTTATCCCCGCCTCCACGTACCTGCGAAGCGCCTCGCCTCTCAGGCCGGGGCAGTGGCCGTCTATGGGCTTGCCGAGCCTCCTCGCAGCGCTGAGCTTCGCCATCACCTCCGGCTCCCCCGCGACCACGCCCGGGAAGTTCATCACCTCCCCCAGGGCGACCACCTCATCCCTCGCAAGGAGCGCCGCCACCTCCTCTGCGCCAAGCCTTGCGCCGGCGCTCTCGAAGGGCGCCGCGGGCACGCAGGAGGGGGCGGTGAAGTAGAACTTCAGGGGCACCTGCGAGGCGTCTCTGAGCATGTACTCAACTCCCGCCACGCCCAGCACATTGGCTATCTCGTGGGGGTCTGCAACCACAGCTACAGTGCCGTGGGCCACAGCCACCTCCGCAAACCTGCTCGGGGTGAGCATGCTGCTCTCTATGTGGATGTGCGCATCCACCAGCGCCGGCAGGAGGTAGCGGGAGTAGCTGGCCCTCCGCCTGCGCACCTCCTTAATTCTGCCCGCCTCAAAAACCACCTCTCCGGGGTAGACCTCGCCCCTCTCCACGTCCACCACATTGCCCCTGAGGATCATGAGTAGTACTAGAGAGAGGTGCTACAAAAAGGTTGTGGAGTAAAAATAAAAGGGGGTGGGGAGCCCCTAGATGCCCAGCTCCTTCCTGCGCTTCAGTATGTGCTTCTCAATCCAGTCCACCGCCTCCAGGGGGTCGCACTCCGGCGCAAGCTTGCCGCCGGTGAGCTTCTCCACGTCGTCGGTGAGCAGCTTCACCAGCTCGGGTGCGCCCGTCACGGGTGGCAGGGGCGCGACGTGGGTGTACACGCCCAGAGCCACCGCAAAAATCGCGTCTATGGTGGCCTTCTGCTCCATGTACTCCGGAGCGGTGGCTGCAATGGGAAGCTGCGCCGTATCCACGCCCAGCTCGTTGGCAATAGCTATGACAAGCTGCGCCAGCCTGCCTGTGTCTGTGCACGTGCCGAAGCTGAGCACCGGCGGAATGTTCAGCGCCTTCAGCACCTTCTTCAGCCTCTCGCCAGCCAGCTCCTGCGCCTCAAGGCTGGTAAGCCCAGCCACCTGCACCGCGGCGTTGCCGCAGCCCATGCTGAGCACTAAGATGTCCCTCTTTATGAGCTCCTTCGCTATGGTGACGGTGTTCTCATCGTGGGGACCGTTCCTCAGGGTGGTGCAGCTCACCAAGGCGACAACGCCCTTGATGTCTCCTTTCTTAATCGCCTCCAGCAGGGGCTCCAAGCTGCCGCCGAGAGCCTCAAGGATGCTCTCTATGGAGAAGCCCACTGCTTGCGCTTCGGCACCCTCGCCGGCTTATCCTTCCTCTTCTTGAAGTTCTCTATCGCCAGCTCAATCAGCTTCTCCGCCTGCTCCTTCACCAGCTCTGGCTTATAGTCAATGCTGTCCTCCACGCCGCGCATCCTCACCAGCCTGGACACCGGCACCAGGGTGACGCCGTACTTCTCCGCGTACTCCGCCAGGTTGGGAAGGGAGCAGTTCATGTCCATGGCGAACACGTCTATTGCGCCGGTGGCGAGCAGGTACTCCTGGGTTATCCAGTTGCCAGTCAGCCCGACAAACAC
>JAADFX010000071.1 GCA_013152685.1 Methanobacteriota archaeon
CATACTCTCCCCCGCCAATGGCAGCTACTGGGAGAGGGAGGTGCTGGTAAACATAACCGCAGGTGAAAACCTGAGCGGGGCATGGGCTGAGATATCCGGAGACACCCGCCTCAACCTCACCCTGCGCAACACCACCGCTGGCTGGGAGGCGAGGGTCAACCTCTCAGAGGGCAGCTACTTCCTCAGGGTTCATGCCACAGACCTGGTGAACAACACCAACGTCAGCCTATGGCACACCTTCAAGGTTGTCAGGGAAATTGAAACCAACAGCACAACCATAGCCGCCAACACCTCTGCGGTGGTCATCAACACCACAAATGTGCTCCTGAATGCCACGGCGGGTGGAGATGCGAGCATAAACATCAGCGTCCGCGTGGCCGGCTTTGTCATCGCTCCCGTGGATATCAACCGCAGCACCACCCTCAACCGGGCTGACAGGGGCGTTAAGTACCTGGAGGTTGAGGCAAACTCCACAAACATCACCAGACTAAGGGTGGTGATTTACTTCAACAGCTCCGAGGTCTCTCCCTTGGACGTCAGCACCCTGGCTCTCTTCTACTGGAACGGCAGCCTGTGGGTTAACACCATGGATTACATAAACAGGACAATATCCGACACCCTGGGAGGCCTGCACGTGTACGATGCTGGAAGGTTCTACGATTCATCCACCGGCAGGGGTTATGTTTACGCCGAGGTAAACCACACCAGCATCTTCGGCGTAGGAGGCAGGGTGAGGCAGGTGGTCAGTGTGGCGCCTCTCCCGGGGGTTTACTCCCCCGAGGCGGTGGTTCTTGCAAGCAGCATAGACCTGGCTCTGGCCTCCGACTTCCTCGCCCACCTGAAGGAGCGTGGAATAAAGCTGTACGTCGTCAGCGCCTCCAACTTCAGTGAATACTCCGCCAGGCAGTACCTAATAATCCTCGGCGGACACCGCGCGTACGAGGGCGTTGGCGATATTGTTGCCGGCATACTGAGCGATGAGGAGAGGAGGCAGGTCGAGGAGGGCATGGCCTTCCTGAAGAAGCGCTCAGTCTTCAGAGAGGGTCAGGTGGTGTACATCTTCGCGGGCAGGGACAGGCACGCCACCGCACGGGCGTGGAGGGAAGCCTACGAGCAGGTTGCCAGGGAGATAGAGTACAACTGGGGATAGCCCGCCCGCGGCGGAGCGGGCGGTAAATTTTTTATACCCACCCCTCCAATAGTCACCACGACCCGGGATATAATCAGGCGGGTGCGCCAGCTTTTCCCATGAGATAGCCGCATGTTAAAAACGTTAAAACCTTGGAGGACTGCGAATGGATCTGCCCACTGTGCCCTACCACCCGACACCTCCGGAGAAGGCCAGGGAGCTCCTGGAGCTGGCGGAGCTTCGAGAGGGTGAGGTGCTCTTCGACCTGGGATGCGGGAAGGGGAATATACTGATTGTCGCCGCGGAGGAATTCGGCGCGAGGTGTGTGGGAATAGAGAAGGACTCTGAGCTTGTGAGGCAGGCGAGGGAGGAGGTGGAGAGGCGCGGTTTGAGCGACAGGGTTGAGGTGATCCATGGCGACATCTTCTCCAGAGAGTTCTGGGCGCACCTGGGAGGAGAGGGCACTGTGGTCCGCGACGCGGATGTTGTGGCGATCTACCTGAACTTCGAGATGCACGAGGTGCTCAAACCAATGCTGGAAAAGGAGCTCCGCGAAGGCGCCCGCGTGGCGAGCTTTGAGTTCTTTGTGCGCGGCTGGGAGGTTTACAGGGAGAGGCCCATGCTCTTCGTCTTCAAGAAGGGGCACGGGTTCTAGTGCATGGGTTCCACAGGAAGCTGAGCCGCAGTAATGGAAAAGGTTTTATACTATGCCGTTTAATAATAAACTGCGGGCTCGGTAAGAGCCCGGCGACGCTGCTCAGGCAGCAACGCCGGCACGGGCATCCTCTCTGAGGATAGCTTCGTGGGAGAGGAAGGCTGTTCTGCCTCTTCGGAGGGAGAGCATCCGACTCTCCGCCTTGCCGGGCCCGCTCTTATTTTTATCCTCTCCTTCTGTGAAGCTCCTCCGCGAGCATCGGCAGGAAGACGCCTATGTCGGTTACAACCCCCAGAGCCTGGGCGGTGCCCCTGTCTGTGAGCTTTGTCACCGTCGCAGGGTTTATGTCGATGCAGATGGTCTTCACGTTGCTTGGCAGTATGTTGCCCACCGCTATGCTGTGGAGCATTGTGCACATCATGAGCACCAGCCCAACATCGCGGAGGTGCCTCCGCATCTCCCGCTGTGCCTCGAGCACGTCGGTTATGACTTCAGGCAGGGGACCATCGTCGCGGATGGAGCCCGCGAGCACATAGGGTATACCCCGCTTTATCACCTCGTACATCACCCCTCCCTTGAGCTTTCCCTGCCTGACCAGCTCCTCTATGCCCCCTGCCTTCATCACCTCGTTTATGGCGTAGAGGTGGTGCCTGTGTCCGCCCTCGGCGGGGCGACCGCTCCTCAGGTTCACCCCCAGGGAGGTGCCGAAGAGCTGGGCCTCAATGTCGTGTACCGCCAGGGCGTTGCCGGCGTAGAGCACGTCTATGTAGCCCTCGCGTATCATCCTGGCCAGCGCGGGCGCAGCGCTTGTGTGCACAACCGCAGGACCAACGACGGCGAGCACCTTCTTGCCCGAGCGTTTCACCTCCAGTATTGCGTCGGCAATCTGGGCTATCAGGGTGGCGGCGGGCTTCTCGCTGCTCACGCTGCTGCGCATGAACTCAAACACAGTAAAGCCCCGGGGGCGCTCCGGCGGCTCCACGCGGATTCCGCTCTGCCCCACCACCACGAGGTCGCCCTTTTTAATCTCGCCTATGGGCTTGCAGTAGGCGCGCTTCTTCTTGGGCTCAACCACTATGGCGGTGTCCATCTCAATGTTCTCCACCTCCACCCACTCGCCATCAATAAGCACGTAGGTGGGGTGGTTGGTGGTGGAGTAGAAGCCATCTGGCAGGGTCCTGTCCTTGGGCGCTGGCTCCAGTCTGAGCTCCTCCACCTCGGGTACCCTTGCCCCCACCTTCCGCAGCTCACCCAGGATCTCGTCCAGCTGCTCCCTGGTCTTTGCCTTAACCAGTATCCTGGCGTAGCTGGGGTCGGTCTTGTGCTTGCCTATGTCGAACTGGAGCACCTCAAAGTCGCCGCCCATGTCCATTATGGTGTCGAAAACCTTGGGCAGGATGAAGGAGTCTATTATATGCCCCTTAAGCTCAATCTCTCGCACAGCCACCATGCTACCACGGAGGAGTATATATACGTGAGGAGTTAAAATACCTTTTCTCATGCGGGCAAGGATAAACCTCAGGCTGACCATGGAGAGCGGTCAGCCGCCGGAGTTCTTCTGGAATAAGGAGGGCGAGAGGTACTGGCGTGAGTTAGGCAAGAGCCGCTGCTACCTCTGGCAGGAGGGGGAGGAGCTGCATTACCTCGGCTGCGACGAGGGCTATGTGCGCGAGTTTCTCAGGCTGGAGGACGACCTGGAGGAGATTTACGCGGTTATATCGGCCGGAGACGAGGTTATGGAGCGGGCCATTGGGCGCTTCCAGGGCCTGAGGATAACAAAGAACGACCCCTGGGAGACGCTGGTCGCCTTCATCTGCTCCATAAACAACAACATCCCCAGAATAAGGAGGAATGTGCAGTGCCTCCTCAGGGGAGGGCGGATTCCTCCGCCGGAGGAGCTCGCCGGGGCTGAGCTTTCCAGCGCAAGGCTCGGCTTCAGGGAGGGGTACCTCAGGGCGACAGCGGCAGTGCTCGCCAGAATGGACTTTCATGCGATTGGAGAGCTGGGCTATGAAGAGGCCAGGCAGGAGCTTATGAAGCTCCGTGGCGTGGGGGAGAAGGTGGCTGACTGCGTTCTCCTCTTCGGCTTCGGCTACCTTGAAGCTTTTCCCGTGGACGTGTGGATCGCCCGCGCAATGCGCGCCTACTACGGCATCACCAGCGTTAAGGAGATGCGCCGCTTCGCCCGCGAGAGGTGGCACCCCTACGAGGGCTACGCCCAGCAGTACCTCTACATGCTGGTAGGGAGGAGAGGCCGTAGAGGATAGCATAAGAGTATAATATTTTACTTAAAGTAGTGCTTGCACCCCCACAGTTTAAGCTAGGAAAGTGGACATTCTGCTCATAGCCTCCCGCTCCTCAGAATGCTGAGCAGCAGCACAGTGCCCAGAACGCTGGCGAAGAGGAAGCCCAGGATGCCGAGGAGGGGGTAGCCCAGGAGGCTTGGCCCCTTATCTGTCTGCATTATGAGCGCCGAGCCCACCACTATAGCCGAGGTTATGAGTGCAAAGGAGATGCGGTTGCTCATCAGCTCCAGCTCGTAGATGAGCTCGCTGAAGC
>JAADFX010000072.1:0-1404 GCA_013152685.1 Methanobacteriota archaeon
ACTAATATAACTGAACGTGAAAGTGACTCTGTCCTTGAAGTTGCTGACATCGAAGAGTTTTCAATTAAGATAAAAAGCAAAACGTATTCATTTGTAGTAGTAGTTAAAGGGTATCGAAGTATAAAGAGACGAAAAGTGACTTGGGAGGATATTTCACATCAGATAACTAAGGCCTACCATGGAACCAAACCAGACTATATAATTTTAGTTTTAGCAAAAGATCCGGTTGATGGTCTCGTGACACACCTTATAAAATACGGAGAAAGTGTTGGAAATCGTAACTTAATTATTTTATTAGATTCTGTTAATTTAGTGAGATTTTTGCGTGCTAGAAATATTATTTGACATTAAATATTATTTAGGTTTTATTAATATTTTTTTGAATTTCTAAAAACATTTAAAACATAAAAATGTACACAGTTCTTAATTAATTTTTGTATAATAATAAACTACAGTTATCCCCCAACCTCCCTCCTCAGCTCCCCCAGGGTTGTCATCCGCTCGGCGACGGCGTTGTGCTGGTGGATGCTCTCCAGGCTCTCGCTCTTCGCATACACCAGCGTGCTGTCGGGCAGTGATGAGAAGTTCTCCAGGGGACCAGGATCTTGCGCACCGTATCTTCCACGAAGTTGGGGTTCAGGTGGGCGCGGTACACCACCTCCACCTCGTCCTCCCGCTTCAGAACCTCGTACAGGCGGGAGCTCATTGAGTTCTCCAGGATTTCTATTATGCTGTCCACCTCTATTTTCTCTCCCTCTGAAACGCTCAGCATGAGGGTGGATACATTTCGCTGGTTGTGGCTCGCCACGGGTACCAGGTTGAATATGGTGCGGATCTCCTCCTCGGAGAACTCCCCCCTGAGCCTCTCCCTGGTCTTTTCGATAAGCCCCTCGTGGGCGCAGGGGCAGGCGGTTATGCCGGTGACTTCGGCACCCAGCATGGGCACAATCTCACCCTTCTCCAGACTCGCCCGGGCGAGGACCTGGTACATCTCCTGGGTCTCCTGCTTTGTCACCGGGGTGCGCCGGAACACCACGTACTCGGCGCGCATCTCAATTCGGGCGCACTCGAGGTTCGGGATGCTGCGGCGGATCCCCTCAAGCGCCCGCGCCGGGAGCTGCTCCGGCGAGGAGATGCCCCTCTCAACGACCCCATCTATCGCGGAGGTCACCGCCTCCTGCACCTCGTGGAGGGGCATTCTATCTTTGGGGTAGAGAAAAACCTCCATCCTGGGCAGGAGCACAATCACCTGTCCACGCTTTTTCAGCTCCACCAGGCGCTCAATTCCCCGGAAGCCCAGCAGGTACTCCATGAAAATCGACGTAGGCGGGGCGGTTAACCTCTAAAAAATTAACCAAGCCGCGTCGCGGGAATTACGCCGGCGCGGAGGGCGTGGTCCGCAAG
>JAADFX010000072.1:1462-21479 GCA_013152685.1 Methanobacteriota archaeon
ACCGCGATTGTGGTCTCCCTCATGGTGCGCAGGTCCACGGTGCGCTGCTCCCTTGCTATGCTCGACGTTGGTTTAACCGCCACCCTCGCCACTATTGGCATGCCGGTGGAGATTCCGCCTAGTATGCCGCCCGCGTTGTTGCTCCTGCTCCTTATCCTCCCGTCCTCAACAAAAAACTCGTCGTTGTTCTCGGAACCTCTGAGCCTTGCTGAGGCGAAGCCAGAGCCTATCTCCACACCCTTCACCGCACCTATGCTCATCAGCGCCTTTGCGATGTCAGCGTCTAGCTTGTCGAACACAGGTTCGCCGAGTCCAGGAGGAACATTCAGGGCTATAACCTCCACTATGCCACCAACGGAGTCGCCCTCCCGCTTGGCTTCCAGTATCCTCTCCTCCATCTCCCTGGCTTTGGCTAGGTCGGCACAGCGCACGCTGTTCTTCTCCGGGTTTTCCCTTATCTCGTCGATGCTCACCCCGTCTATGCGAATGCCGGCGATCTCAACAGTATGCGCAAGCACCTCCATACCTATTGTAGCAAGGAGCTTCTTGGCTATCGCCCCAGCGGCAACCCTTCCGAGGGTTTCCCGCCCTGAGGCTCTGCCCCCGCCGCGGTGGTCGCGGTGCCCATACTTCAGGAAGTAGGTCAGGTCCGCATGTCCCGGGCGTGGCTTGAACCTGAGCTCCTCGTAGGCCGAGGAGTCATACTCACGGTTGTACACAATCATAGCTATCGGCATACCCGTGGTTTTGCCCTCGTATATCCCCGAGAGAATCTCCACCCTGTCCTCCTCCCTCCTCTGCGTGGTAACGGCGCTCTGCCCCGGCCTGCGGCGGTCCAGCTCGCGCTGTATCTCGGCCTCGCTCAGCTCCAGCATCGCGGGGCAGCCGTCCACCACCACTCCTACAGCCCTGCCGTGGCTCTCGCCGAAGGTGGTAACTCTGAATACCTTGCCGAAGGTGTTTCCAGGCATGTTAATCCTTCTCACTCCCTGCCTTTTTATATGTTACCCGCCCCTGCCGGCAAAGTTTATATCCCCTCAGCACAATCTTTCTGCTATGCCCACCTGCGAGATATGCGGCGGAGAAGTGGAGGACATCTACGTGTGCAGAATCTGCGGTTACAGGTTCTGCGGCGAGTGCGGAGACCCGGCGAGCGAGGAGTGCGAGTTCTGCGTGGAGGAGGATGAAATTTAGCTTTTAACAGGCCCCTTTACCGCTTCCTGAAGCGCCTCGAGGGGTGCGTCGGTTTTTATGCCCGTGTCTGAGATGTGGGTTCTCGTGGCACTGTAGCCGCGTCGGTGGAGCTCCTCCAGGATTTTTCTCATCGGGGGCAGTTCGTGCAGGGAGAGCCGCCTCGCGAGGTGGTGCACATCGTAGAAGAAGGGCACCTCCAGCTCGGCCGCTATGGTTGCAAGCAGCTTTGAGCAGCGATTGTCCTGAAGGTAGGCCGCCTCCTCAGCCGCCCTCTCCGCCAACTCCTCATCTTTAAGCTCGCCCAGCCAGAGGGGACCGGCAATTTCATAACTCTCCCCGCAGGCGCAGCTTCGCCCCGAGGGCAGCGGCGATGCCTCGAACTCGCGCCTTCCGCAGGCCCTGCAGTAGTAGAGGTAGCCCAGCTTTGCAAGCGCCTCATCGGCACGCCTCCTGCCAGAGCGCAGCACCACGATGGCGCGGAAGTAGTGGTCTGTGGCGTGGGCGAGGAGAACGCGCATGCCCCGGCGCAGCTTCGCCGCCTCTCTGGCAAGGGTCGCGAGGAGTATGCGCAGTCCCACCTCCTTGCACAGCTCTCCGCGCAGGGGAATAGAGAAGTACTTCCTGAAGCACGCCCTGGGGTAAACGCCGCAGAGCGGAGCCGTGTCTGTAGCTGTAACTGCCAGGTAACCGCGCCGGGGGGGCAGAGCAAGTATGGCGTTGTGCAGGAAGGGCACGGGCGTGCCGAAGGGGTCTATGTCTATGAAGTTGAAGCTTCCACGGCTCTCCAGGAGGAAGAGGTTCGCCTCCCTCTGCGACACCCCCACCTCCAGGTTGTTGAGTGCGGCGTTCTTCCTTATCAGCTCAACGGCGCTCTCGCTGCCGTCGTTCAGGTGCACCCTGGCTTTTGCCTCCCTGGCGACGCGCAGCCCCTTCGCCCCGCTTGCAGCAAGCAGGTCCAGGAACTTCACCTCCTCCCCGGCTGCGATGAGCGCCCTAACCAAGGCGCAGGTTACGTCCCGGTTGAGCTTCATCCGGGGGTTGAAAAAGACGGGGGGCAGGGCTTTTTTTATCTCCCGGGGGGATACTAGGCTGCGCTCGGGTACGAGAAGCTTTGTTCTGCCCTCCACAATCTCAGCGAACATGCTACAGCTTCATCATCTCTCTCAGCTTCTTCCCCACCTCCTCGATGGGGTGCTCCCTGTCCTTCTCGCGGAGGCTGTTGAGCACCGGCAGACCTGCGCGGTTCTCCAGAATCCACTCCCTGGCGAACTCTCCGCTCTGAATCTCGCGCAGAATCTTTTTCATCTCCTGCTTGACCTCCGGCGTTATTATGCGCCTCCCGCGGGTGCGCCCGCCGTATTCTGCGGTGTTGGAGACGCGGCGCCACATTCCCTCGATGCCCTCCCGGTAGTAGAGGTCCACGATGAGCTTGAGCTCGTGCAGGCACTCGAAGTAGGCCACCTCTGGCGAGTAGCCCGCCTCCACAAGCGTCTCGAAGGCAGCCTTAATGAGCTCCGCACTTCCGCCGCACAGGTCCACCTGCTCCCCGAAGAGGTCTGTCTCCGTCTCCTCGGCGAAGGTCGTCTCAAGTACGCCCACGCGGGTGGCGCCGTTCGCCTTCGCGAGCGCTAAAGCGCGCTGCTTTGCCATGCCGGTGTAGTCCCGCTCCACCGCTATGAGTGCAGGAACACCCGAGCCGCGCTGGTACTCCCGCCTCACCATTGCTCCAGGTCCTTTCGGCGCCATCATTATCACATCCACATTGCCGGGGGGCACTATCTGCGAGAAGCGGATGTTGAAGCCGTGGGAGAAGCTGAGGGCGTTGCCCTCCTCTAAGTTTGCGTGGATGTACTTCCTGTAGACCTCCGGCTGGGCCTCGTCGGGGATGAGCATGTGCACAATTGTGCCCCGCTTCGCAGCCTCATCTATTGGCAGAACCTCAAAGCCGTCGCGGGAGGCGCGCTCCCAGGAGGCACCGCCTTTGCGCAGCCCCAGGACAACCTCCAAGCCAGAGTCGCGGAAGTTCTGCGCCTGAGCGGAGCCCTGAATCCCGTAACCTATAACAGCGATGGTTTCCCCCTCCAGCACGTCCAGGTCCACGTCGTTATCGTAGTATATTTTTGCCATGACACCACCTCGAAGTGTAATCGCGCTGAAAATATTTAAAGGATTCGTCCCCTCCCGGTTTCAGGCTGGCACAGCGGCGTCGCCCTGCGGGCGCACCACCTCTTCTGCCACGTTACTTTCACCTGCAATAGCAATTGATTATATACATGAAATTTATTTCACATAAACTGGTGAGCGAAGACATCTTCAGACTCCTGGGAAGAAGAGGAGTAATCGAACTCCTGTACAGCCTCGAGGGGAAGAGGCGCAAGTACAAGGAGCTTGAAGAGATAATAGGGAATCCCTCCACCACCGCCCGGCGGCTGAAGAGTCTGGAGAGGCACGGGCTGATAAAGAGGGAGGTTTCCTCCGAGAAGTACCGCCCCGTTTACTACTCCCTCACAGAGAAGGGCAGGAGGCTGCTTCTTGTAGTCCGCGAGGTGAGGGAGAAGTACGGCGAGGAGTGAAGCTATAAATATGAGGGAAAATTTAATTAAAATTTGATAACATGCCGGCGGTGAGTGTGGTCAGGGGTTCCAGCCCTAATGTGAAGAAGGCACTGGACTACATAGGCTTTGAGCCCCGGGAGTGCGAGATACTGGTTATAAAGCCCCATCTGTGCAGCTCCATGCAGTGGTACACCGGCGCCACCACAGACCCCAGGATAATAGAGCAGCTGCTCCGGCTCTACGAGGGCCTGGCCAGCGAGGTCTACGTGGTTGAGAGCGACGGCTACTCCCAGGGCGCCGACGAGATAGCCAGGGAGCTGGGCATAATTGAGCTCTGCGAGCACTACGGTGCGAGGTGGGTCAACCTCTCGCGGGACATCCTCATACCCGTGGAGAGGGACTACCTCGCCCTGGAGAACCCCTTCCCCACGCCACGCACCCTGCTGAAGGCGGACCTGGTTATCAACGTGCCCAAGATGAAGACTCACAGTATGCTCACCGTCAGCCTGGGCCTGGCGAACATGTTCAGGATAATCCCGCGGAGGAAGGAGGTGTACTACCCCAAGATTTCGGAGGCGATATGCGACGTGCTCATGATCCGCACCCCGGAGCTGACCGTTATGGACGCGGGCATAGCCATGGAGGGCAACGGTCCTCTGAAGGGCACGCCGAAGCGCATGGGGCTCACCCTGGCGAGCCGCGACCCTGTGGCAATAGACACGATAGCGTGCAGGATAATGGGGATAAACCCCATCCACGTGGAGCACATCGTCAAGGCTGGGTACTACGGCTTTGGAGAATACGCCGAGAAGCGCATCTCAGTGCGCGGCGAGAGCGTTGAGAATGTGCGCACCCGCTTCCGGGTGCCCTAGCGCTCCACCAGCGCTATAACCTCGGGGAGCTCGGGCACAGCCACGCTCTCCACCCGCCTCCCCTGGAGGGAGATCGCCCTTCTTATCTCCTTTATGTGCTCCTGGCGCACCTCAAAGCGCCTCCCGTTTAGGGTGAAGCTGAACACACCCTCCTCTGAAATTGCCCTTGCCACCTCTTCGGCGTTGGAGCGGATGTACTCAGCCACCCTCCGCGCATCTTCTCTGAACTCCGGTCCGAGGGCGGCGAAGTTGGGCACCACATCCACAATGCGCTCCTCGGCGGCGAGGGGCTCCGAGGTTATCTCCACCCTCTCCACCTGGAGGGTGCCCTCTATGGTGTCCACGCCCCGCCTGAGCGACTCCGCGACCTCCAGCGGGGCGCTTACGGTGAGCGCCTTGAGGGGTGCGTTGAGCGCCATTCCGCGCTCCGCCTTGAAGCGCCGCACCGCCGCCACAAGGGCAACGATACGCTCCGCCTCCTCCTCCAGGGAGGGGCGTATCAGGTCGCGCCTCGGCTTGGGCCAGGTGTCCACGTGGATGCTCCGCTGGGGCTCCCGCTTTGCATAGTAGCTCTGGTATATCTCCTCGGTTATGTGGGGGGCAAAGGGCGCCAGGAGCTTCAGGGAGATAAGGAGCACCCTGTAGAGGGCGTACTGGGCACTCCTCCTCGCCTCCTCGCCGTAGCGCTCGGGGTTGTAGAGCCTGGCCTTGACCATCTCCAGGTAGTTGTCGCAGAAGTCGGAGAGGAAGAAGTTCACCACCGCCTTTTTAACCCTGGAGTAGCGGTACTCCTCGAAGTAGGCGGTGCACCTCTCCACCAGGCGGTGGGCCTTTGAGAGTATCCAGGCGTCGATTATGTTCAGCTCCTCCGGCTTCTCGCCGTGGTAGTCCTGGAGGTGGGTTATGGCGAAGCGCGACGCATTCCACAGCTTGTTCAGGAAGCGCTGCGCCGTTACCAGGTCCTTCTCCTTGAAGGGCAGGTCCTCGCCCAGCTTGCTCTCAGCCGCCCACAGGCGCAGCGCGTCGGCGGAGTACTTGTTGAGCACGTACTCGGGCTCTATCACGTTGCCCTTGCTCTTGCTCATTTTCTTGCCCTCCGGGTCAAGGGCCCAGCCGCTTATCATGGCGTTGTACCAGGGTATCTCGCCGCGGTGGAGCAGGCCCTTAACCACAGTGTTGAAGAGCCAGAAGGTTATTATGTCGTGCGCCTGCGGACGCAGGGACATGGGGTAGAGCTTCTTCCGCACCTCCTCGTCCTCGACCAGCTCCGCCGCGATTATGGGCGTGAGGGAGCTCGTGGCCCAGGTGTCGAGCACATCCTTCTCGGGAACGTACTCCTCGCTGCCGCAGCGAGGACAGGGTCCGGGAGGCGGGTCAACAAGCGGGTCCACCGGCAGGTCCTCCTCCCTGGCGAGGATGACCTCCCCGCACGCCTTGCAGTACCACACCGGGAAAGGCACGCCGAAGTAGCGCTGGCGGGAGATGCACCAGTCCCAGCGCAGCCCGTGAATCCAGTTCTCGTAGCGGGAGCGCATGTGCTCCGGGTGCCAGCGTATGCGCCTGCCAGCCTCTAAGAGCTCCTCCTTCATGTCCAGGTAGCGGATGAACCACTGCTTGGTGTTGAGTATCTCAATCTCCGTGCCGCAGCGCTCGTGCACATTCACCACGTGGGTAATCTTCCTGGAGCGCACCAGCAGCTTTGCCTTCTTGAGGTCCTCAATAATCCTTTCGCGCGCCTCCTTGACTTTGAGCCCTTTGTACCTGCCCGCCAGAGCCGTCATCCGCCCGTCCTTGGTTATCGCCACCTTTAGCGGGAGGTTGTGCTCCATGTACCACTCTATGTCCTGCATGTCGCCGAAGGTGCAGCACATAACTATGCCGGTGCCCTTCTCCGGGTCAACGCGCGGGTCTGGCTTTATCTCCACCCAGTGCCCGAAGAGGGGCACCTGGGCGCGTCTGCCGAAGAGGTGCCTGTACCTCTCATCCTCGGGGTGGGCGAATATCGCCACGCAGGCGGGGAGCAGCTCGGGGCGGGTGGTGGCTATCACCACCTCTCCTCCATCCTCCAGTTTGAAGATTATCTCGTTGAAGCTGCTCTCAACCTCCCTATCCTCAAGCTCCACCTGGGCGATGGCGGTCTCGCAGCTGGGACACCAGATGAAGGGCGTCTCCTTTCTGTACTCCCTTCCCATCCTATAGAGCTCTATGAAGGAGCGCTGGGAAATTCGCCTGCAGTGCTCGTCGATGGTGGAGTAGTCCAGCGTCCAGTCCACGCTAATCCCTATGCGCTTCCAGTCGGCGACGAAGCTCGGGCGTATCTCCTCCAGGGTGCGGAGGCAGAGCTTTATGAAGTCGTCGCGCTTCATCTCCTTCGCCCTGACGTTGTTGAGGCGCTCCACCAGGCGCTCTGTTGGCAGACCATTGTCGTCTGTGCCAAAGGGGTAGAAGAGGTTGTAGCCCTGCATCCGCTTGAAGCGGGCGATGAAGTCCATCTGTGAGTAGGAGAACGCGTGCCCGAGATGCATGCGCCCGCTCACCGTCGGCGGCGGGGTGTCTATGGAAAAAATCGGCTTCTCGCTCTTTGGGTCGAAGCGGTAGACGCCCAGCTCCTCCCACCTGCGCTGCCACTTGGGCTCAATCTCCTTGGGGTTGTAGTTCTTCGGGAGCATCACCGCACCTCTTGAACCTCTATCTCCTCGCCCACGTCAATTCGCATAAAATCCCTGGCCGCGATGGTTTTCACGCCCGTTTTCCGCTCAACGCGCCTGGCTTCTGTCTCCGCGAGGCCGATCATCGTCATCCCGAAGTGGTTCAGTATAGCAAGCTCAGGCCTTACCTCGTGCAGAATTTTTATAACATCCTCTGTGCAGAGGTGCCAGGGTATCCTCCTGTTAGCCGGGCGGATGACGTTCACTATCAGCACCCTCGCCCCCCTGTAGCCCTCCTCCATCCCCGGGAAGTACTCGGTGTCGCTTATGTAGGAGACCACGCCCTCATCGTAGGCGAAGCTCAGCCCCACGTTGGTGGGGTCGCTGTGCTTCGCGGGCAGCGCCTCCACCGCCAGGCCGTTGATGCTCACCCTGCCACCGGGCTCCAGCACCAGCATCTCCTTAACCTTTGAGGCGTGGTAGCGGGAGAGCACAGGTCCTATGTCCTCGACCCCCTCCACGGCGCTCCTGCTCCCTGCGAAGGTGCCCCGGGTGGTGCGCATCCCCCGCGTCATCGCCTCCACAAGAATCTCCGCATCGTTGTAGTGGTCGGGGTGGGAGTGGCTCACCACCACCGCGTCTGTGCGCAGGGCGCTTATGCCGGCCTGCGCCAGGTTGACTATCGCCCCGGGCCCCGGGTCCAGGTGGATCCTGCTCTCTCCGTGCAGCCTTATGCCGCCGGTGCGCAGCCTCTGCGTCAGCGTTGTCCAGCGCCCGCCTCCGGAGCCCAGGAAGATGATTTCCATGAGAGAAGAAAGGGCGTTGACTTACAAAAACTTTTTTGCCCTCTCCAGCAGCCATGCCACGTCGCCGCGCACCTCCGCCCTCTCGTGCCTCAGCATCCTCTCCAGCTCAGCCTCCAGCCTTTCGAGCATCTCCGGCCTTGCCCTGAACAGCTCCTCCAGTGCGAGCATTGCGCCCATCCTCACCCTGAGCCCCTCATCCGCCAGCAGTTGCACCAGCGCCCTGGCGACCGCCTCATCCTCCAGGGCGAGCTTCGCCGCCCTCTCCGCGAGCCCGCTGGCGAGCATCTGCCTCACAATCCCGGGGCGCTCCTCCCTACGCCTCACCGCCTCTGTAGCGGCGGCAATCTCCCTCTCGGAGACGTCGCCCTCAAGCTTGAGCATCCCGTCCACGACAAGCGTGGGTGTGGCGGTGACGGCGTACTCCTCCCGGAGCTTCTCCTCCGCCAGCGCGTCCACCACCACACACCCGGCGACGCGCCCGCCTAGGCTCATGCGGATGCACCTCCTGAGCACCCGGGCGCAGTGGGGGCAGCTGCGGGTGACGAAGAGCAGCAGCTCCGCCCCGCCGGAGGTGCCGGCCTCCCGGGGAGGCCTCCACGTCAGCGCCTCCAGGAAGGGCGCCAGCAGCCTCCCCGTGGGGACGAGGCGAAAGAGCACTGCGGTCCTCCCCGCCCTCTCCACCCCAAGCCCGGGTACATCCCCGTGCCCATCCAACACCCTGAGCTCCAGGCGGTCGCTCAGCCCGGCCACCGTCCGGGCGAACTCCTCCAGCTCCTCCCGGAGGCTCCCGCCGCCCCTGATCAGCACCAGGGCGGCGTCCTCCTCCAGGGAGGCAAGCGCCCTCTGCACCTTTCTGAGCTCACTCTTGCTGAGCATTTCCGGACCTCTCCACAAAAGTTTTAGACGGGAAGGTTCCTAACAAGGGCAGTCTGGCTTGGAGAGGTGTTACCGATGAGCAAGGGCACTCCTTCCATGGGCAAGAGGAACAAGCTCCTGCACGTGCGCTGCCGCAGGTGCGGCAGAAACGCCTACCACGTGAAGAAGAAGCGCTGCGCCGCCTGCGGCTTCGGCAGGTCGCGGAGGATCCGGAGCTACTCCTGGCAGAACAAGAAGGTCAACCGCCTCCGCCTGGTTTAATGACGTAAACTTTATTAGTAATTTTTTGCCTACTTAAGAACATTCAAGGAGAGAGGTTTCCAGCTTGCTACGCGATAAGTGCGGCGTGGTGGGAATACACTCACCCGACGATGAGAGGGTCTCCTACTACATATTCTATGCCCTCCTCGCGCTGCAGCACCGCGGGCAGGAGTCCTGCGGCATCACAATGCGCACCAACGGCGAGTTCATCTCTGAGAAGGGGATGGGGCTGGTCAACGAGGTTTTCTCCCTGGACAAGCTGAACAAGCTTGAAGGCAAGGCTGGAATAGGGCACGTGCGCTACTCCACCACCGGCGAGTCAGAGCTCTTCAACGCCCAGCCCTTTGTGGTGGGGCACTCCAGGGGCACCATTGCAATAGCCCACAACGGCAACATCGTCAACGCCGAGGAGCTCAGGGAGAAGCTGAAGGCGAGCGGCCAGGCCTTCGTCTCCACCAGCGACACCGAGGTTATAGCCCACCTCATAGTGAGGGAGTACCTCAGGAGCGAGGACATGGTGGAGGCGATAGCTCTGGCGATGAGGAAGCTCGTGGGCTCCTACTCGCTGGCGATACTCACCGACGATGCGCTAATAGCGGTGCGCGACCCCCTGGGAATACGCCCCCTGTCCCTGGGGAGAACCCGCGACGGGGGCTACATCTTCGCCTCGGAGAGCGTGGCCTTCGACGTGATAAATGCAAAGTTTGAGCGGGATGTTAAGCCGGGGGAGATACTTGTAATCTCTGAAAGCGGGACAAGGAGCTACCGCCCCTACAAGCTTCCCCGCAGGGCATACTGCATGTTCGAGTACGTTTACTTCTCGCGCCCGGACTCTGTGCTCAACGGCATACCCGTGTACGAGGTGAGGGAGAAGCTTGGGATGCTCATGGCGGAGCGCGACGACGTGGAGGCGGACCTGGTCACGCCCATCCCGGACTCGGCGATACCCTTCGCCCTGGGCTATGCGCGCGCCACCGGAATACCCTACCGCGAGGGCCTTATAAGAAACCGCTACGTGGGCAGGACCTTCATCCTGCCCAGCCAGAAGGCGAGGGAGCTGGCGGTGAAGCTGAAGCTCAACCCCCTCGCCAGGCAGATCTCTGGCAGGAGGGTGGTGCTCTTCGACGACAGCATCGTTCGCGGTACAACCTCGCGCAGGATAATCTCAATCCTCAAGGATGCCGGAGCCAGGGAGGTGCACATGCGCGTGGGGTGTCCGCCCATAAAGTCGCCGTGCAAGCTGGGCATAGACATGCCCACCCACGAGGAGCTGATCGCAAGCTCCCGGAGCGTTGAGGAGATACGCCGCGCAATAGGTGCTGATTCTCTCAAGTACACCCGCATAGAGGACCTGATAGCGGCTATAGGCCTGAGCGAGGACAGGCTCTGCCTGGGCTGCCTCACCGGCAGGTACCCGGTGGAGATCGCGCGCTATGAGCAGCTCCGCCTGCCAGTGTACCTCAAAAAGTAGTGGAGGCGGTCGCCTCCCTGGCAGCCCGCTCCTCGATCCGCCTCAGCTCTGCCAGGGTCTCGCCCCTGTAGCCCCTGGCCTCCAGCTTCCCCGCCACCTCCCGGGCGACCTCCCCCGCCAGGAGGAGCTGGGACACCGCCCATGCGTCGCTCTCGGACAGGTTTATCCCCGCCTCCTGGAGCCTCCCTCCGTTCTCCCTCAGGAACTTCCTGTACTCCACAAGGTCCTCGGTCATGCAGTCCAGCGCGGCTGCCACCCCTCTGGCGTATTCAGCGTACTCGACCTCCCCCGCGGCGTACATTCCGTTGAGGCGCCCGATTTCGTCCATGTCGGCGTATACCCTCGCCAGGTAGTCGTCGTGCTGCCACCTGTAGTAGGTCAGCTCCTCCCCGTTGCACCCTGCGGAGACGGTCAGGAGGAGAAGTGGCAACCACAAGAATTTTATTCTGCCATGGCAAGCTGATATCATGTCCTCTTCCACCACCGCCAGCTTTCTGGCCTTCTTCCTGGCTACGGTGGCCACCTTTATCCTCTTCCTGCTGGTCATGAGGTGGCTCTTCAAAAGGGAGGAGGACTAGGTGAAGCTGTAGCTGCGCGGGTCCTCGCCTATCCGCTCCGCCCTCACCAGGTCGGTGGTGGTTATAATCCCCTCCAGCCGCTCCTCACTCCCCACCAGCAGGCGCTTTATCGCGTGGGCGGCCATCTTCTTTGCCGCCTCCTTCAGGCTAGCGTCGCGGGAGATGAACTTCAGGTCCCTGCTCATCACCTCCCTGACCCTGAGCTGCGGGGAGCGCTCCTCCGCCACTATCTTGTACGCCAGGTCGCGCTCTGTGATTATTCCTATTGCCCTGCCCCCCTCCACCACGACCAGGGAGCCTATTTTGAACCTCCGCATCAGGCGAGCCGCCTCTGCAAGCGTCGCCTCGGGGGAGATGGTCTTCACGTGGGTGGTCATGGCCTCGCCTACAGTTACCATAGTATAAATCTTCTCCTCCTGTTATTTTAAACTTCCTTTCCGTTGTTGCTCTGCTGGGTAACTTTGCCTCGTGAGGAATTGCCATGGCAAAGCCGAGCATTGCTGTTAACGAGCCCGGAAGGCGGGTCTTCCTGCTGGGAAACCTGGCGATAGCCAGGGGGGCGCTTGAGGCGGGGGTGAGGGTGGCGGCAGCCTACCCGGGGACGCCCTCCAGCGAGATTCTCGACGCCATAGCCGGGGTGGCGCCCGAGCTGGGAATCCACGCTGAGTGGAGCGCCAACGAGAAGGTCGCCCTCGAGGTGGCGATAGGTGCGAGCTACGCGGGGGCAAGGGCGATGGCGGCGATGAAGCACGTGGGCGTCAACGTTGCCCTGGACGCGCTGGCCACCCTCGCCTACACCGGCGTCAACGGCGCCCTTGTGCTGGTGAGCGCCGACGACCCGGGGATGCACTCCTCGCAGAATGAGCAGGACAACCGCCTCCTGGCGAGGTTCGCCAAGGTTCCCTGCCTGGAGCCCTATGATGCTCAGTCCGCGAAGGACTACACCAGGCATGCCTTTGAGCTGTCCGAAAAGTTCCAGACGCCGGTGATGCTCAGGACCACCACCAGGGTGAGCCACGCCAAGGGAGATGTGACCCTGGGTGAGCTCCCCGATTTCCGCGGGGAGAAGTTCAGCTTTCAGAAGGACGCCAGGCGCTACGTGTGCGTACCCGCGCACTCCCGGGAGCTTCACCCGATTCTCAACCGGAAGCTGGCGGAGCTGGAGCGCTACGCGAACGGCAGCGAGCTCAACCGCATGCGGCTGGAGGGCGAGAAGGGGATAGTGGTTGCAGGAGTGGCGCGCAACTATGTGCTGGAGGCGGTTGAGAGCCTTGGGGTGGAGGTCTCCATCCTGGAGCTGGGGATAACCCACCCCCTGCCGAGAAGGCTGCTGGAGCGCTTTCTGGGGCATGTGGAGGAGGTGCTGGTGGTTGAGGAGCTGGAGCCCTTCATAGAGGAGCAGGTGAGGGCGCTGTGCGGCGACGTGGCGGTGAGGGGCAAGGACCTCGTGCCCCGCGAAGGGGAGCTCACCCCTGAGCAGGTGGAGCAGGCGGTGGCGCGCTTCCTGGGCGTGGAGTACTCGCCCCCTCCCAGGCGTAGCCCCAGGCTGGAGCTGCCCCCGCGCCCGCCGGTGCTGTGCCCGGGCTGCAGCCACCGCGCCCTCTTCTACGCGCTGAAGAAGGTCACAAAGCGCAAGATATACGCCGGCGACATAGGCTGCTACACCCTCGGCGCGATGCCCCCCCTCAGGGCGATGGATACCTGCCTGTGCATGGGCTCCGGCGTTAGCCAGGCGCAGGGCTTCTACCACGCGGGGGTTGAGGAGGAGGTGGTTGCGCTTATAGGCGACTCCACCTTCCTGCACGCGGGCTTGCCGGCGCTGCTCAACGCCGCCTACAACCGCGCTGAGATACTGGTGGTAATCCTGGACAACCGCACCACCGCCATGACGGGCCATCAGCCCCATCCCGGCGTGGGAGTCACCGCCACCGGAGAGGAGACCTTCGCCCTGGACTTCGCTGCCCTGGCAAAGGCGCTTGGCGCCAGCTACGTGGCGAAGGTCAGGCCCAACGACTTCGAGGCGACGCTGCGGGTGCTTGAGGAGGCGCTCTCAAGGCGGGGGCTGCGCGTGGTGATTGCAGAAGAACCCTGCGCCCTGCTGGGCAAAAAGCAGGGGCTCTGGAAGACGCCGCCGAGGGTTGTGGAGGAGCGCTGCGAGGGCTACCTGTGCAGCGCCTGCAGAGCCTGCCTGAGGATAGGCTGCCCCGGGGTGGGCTGGGAGAATGGAAGGGCCAGGATAATAGAGGAGCTCTGCACAGGCTGCGGGCTCTGCATTGCGGTTTGCCCCAATGAGGCGATTGTGGAGGTGGAGCGGTGCTGACCAACATACTGATTGCCGGCGTGGGCGGGCAGGGGATAATTCTGCTGAGCGATGTGCTCGGGAATGCGGCCATAAGCTCGGGCTTAAGCGTGCGGGGGAGCGAGACCCACGGCATGGCCCAGCGCGGGGGCAGCGTGGTCGCCCACGTGAGAATAGGCGAGGCGCGCTCACCGCTGATACCCCGCGGCAGGGCGGACTACCTCCTCGCCCTCGAGCCGCTGGAGGCGCTGCGCTACCTGGACTACCTGAAGGAGGGCTGCCTGGCGGCGGTGAGTACCTCTCCCATACCCCCCGCCTCCGTCCACGCGAAGGTCGCCGGCTACCCGTGCGTGGAGGAGGTGCTGGAGGAGCTCTCGGAGTATGCGGAGGTCTTCAGGGTAAATGCGCTGAAGCTGGCTAAGCGCGCCGGCGCTGTGCTCACCGCCAATGTGGTGATGCTCGGCGCTCTGAGCGCCCTTCCCGGCTTTCCCCTGGATGCACAGACGCTCAGGGAGAGCGTTGCCTCCCGCGTGCCACCAAAAACTGTGGAGATGAACCTTAAAGCCTTTAATCTTGGAAGGGAGGCCGTTAAGGGGTAGCAGAGCCCGGAGCTGTGCCCTGGGGAAGTTTTATATAGCTCAGTGAAGCAACTTTCCCATATCCCTGGAGGTCTTGCCATGAAGGAAACCAAGGTACTCCTCGACCTGGACGAAATGCCAAAAAAGTGGTACAACATCCTTGCCGACCTGCCCGAGCCCCTTCCGCCGCCCCTCGACCCGAAGACCAAGGAGCCGGTTAAGCCCGAGATGCTCGAGGTGATCTTCCCGAAGGAGCTGATAAGGCAGGAGGTCAGCCAGGAGCGCTACATCCGCATACCCGAGGAGGTGCGCGAGGCGTACTTCCAGATAGGCAGGCCCACCCCCCTCTACAGGGCCCGCCGCCTGGAGCGCTACCTCAACACCCCGGCGAAGATATACTACAAGCGCGAGGACGTGAGCTTCGCCGGCTCCCACAAGCCGAACACGGCGATAGCCCAGGCGTACTACAACGTCAGGGAGGGTGTGGAGCGCCTCACCACAGAAACCGGAGCGGGGCAGTGGGGCACCGCCCTTAGCCTGGCGGGAGCGCTCTTCGGGATAGATGTTATGGTGTTCATGGTGGCGGTGAGCTACCACCAGAAGCCCTACCGTAGGGTTCTGATGGAGCTCTACGGCGCTGACGTGGTGCCCTCGCCCAGCGACAGGACGGAGTACGGGCGGAAGGTGCGCCAGGAGGAGCCCGAGCACCCGGGCAGCCTGGGCATAGCCATAAGTGAGGCCATAGAGATGGCCGTGAAAGATGAGAAGACCAAGTACTCCCTGGGTTCGGTGCTCAACCACGTGCTTCTCCACCAGACGGTAATTGGCCAGGAGGTGCTGCTCCAGCTGGAAAAGGTGGATGTTACGCCGGATGTGATGATAGGCTGCGTGGGCGGTGGCAGCAACTTCGCGGGCTTCGCCTACCCCATGCTGGGCAAGAAGCTGCGGGGTGAGCTGGACGAGGTGCGCTTCCTGGGAGTGGAGCCGAAGGCGTGCCCAACCCTCACCGAAGGGAGGTACGAGTACGACTTCGGCGACACCGCCGGGATGACGCCCCTGCTGAAGATGTACACCCTGGGGCACGACTTCGTGCCCTCGCCGATCCATGCGGGGGGACTGCGATACCACGGCGATGCACCCTCGCTCTGCCTCCTCCACCACAAGGGCTACATAGATGCGGTTGCCTACGACCAGCTCAAGACCTTTGAGGCTGGGAGGATATTCACCCGCGCCGAGGGTCTGGTGCCCGCGCCGGAGACGACCCACGCGATATGCGCCGCCATTGAGATAGCCAGGGAGTGCAAGCGCACCGGCGAGGAGAAGGTGATAGTGTTCAACCTCTCGGGGCACGGCCTCCTGGACCTGCAGGGCTATGCCGACTACCTGGCGGGCAGGCTTAAGCCCTAGCCTCCCCCTTCATTTTCGCCCCGGTCTATGCCGTACTCCCCCCAGCGGAAGTCAACGAGCCTCTTAACCTCCTCGCTCATCTCCACAACGGGAGGCCACTCCCTGGCGTAGCCCTCCTCCTTCCACTTCCGCGTGGCGTCTATGCCGAGCTTCGAGCCGTAGTTCACCAGCTGTGAGGCGTGGTCAAGCGTATCTGTGGGCGTGCCCGGGATTACCACAACGTCCCGCGCGGGGTCGATGTTGCTGGTCGCTGCCCAGAGCACCTCGCCTGGGTTGTGCACATCCACGTCGTGGTCCACCACCACTATGACCTTGGTGAACATCATCTGCCCCATGCCCCACAGGGCGAACATCACCTTCTTCGCGTGCCCCGGGTAGCGCTTCTTTATTGAGACGACAGCCAGGTTGTGGAACACGGCCTCCGGGGGGAGGTTGATGTCCACCACCTCGGGGAGCTGCATCTTTATCAGCGGGAGAAAGATGCGCTCCACAGCCTTGCCCATGTAGGCGTCCTCCAGCCAGGGCTTGCCCACCACCGTCGCCGGGTAAATCGCATCCTCCCTGTGGGTGATGCAGGTGACGTGGAACACCGGAAAGGGCTCCGGCATGGAGTAGTAGCCGGTGTGGTCTCCGAAGGGGCCCTCCATGCGCTCCTCCGAGGGGTCCACGTAGCCCTCAATTACAAACTCCGCCCACGCGGGCACCTCCAGGTCAACGGTTCTGCACCTCACCAGCTCCACGCCCTTCCTGCGCAGGAAGCCGGCGAAGAGCAGCTCGTCGAAGTCCTCGGGCAGGGGGGCGACGGCGGAGAAGATTGTCGCGGGGTCTGCCCCCAGGGCAACCGCCACCTCCAGGCGCTCCCCCCTCTCCTTCGCCCTGCGGAAGTGCTCCGCCCCGTGCTTGTGCACCTGCCAGTGCATGCCGGTGGTGCGGGCGTCGTAGACCTGCATGCGGTACATACCGAGGTTGCGCTTCCCCGTCTCTGGGTCCCTGGTGAACACCAGCGGCAGGGTGATGTAGCGCCCGCCATCCAGGGGCCAGGTCTTCAGGATTGGAAGCTTCTCGAGGCTCGCCTCCTCGCCCTCCAGCACCACCTCCTGGCAGGGCGCGCGCTTGACCAGCCTAGGGGGGAAGGAGAGGGCGTCCTTAATCTTCGCCAGGCTGGAGAGCTTTTCCCTTATGCCTGAGGGAATCCTGGGCATGAGGAGCTCTGTGAGAGTCTCACCTATGCTCTCGAAGCGCTCCACCTCCAGCGCCAGCTTCATTCTAGCTTCGCTGCCGAAGAGGTTCACGGCCACTGGAAACTCGCTCCCCCTGACCTTCTCAAAGAGCAGCGCAGGGCCGCGCCGCCTCGCGACGCGGTCCACAATCTCTGATATCTCCAGGACGGGGTCCACCTCTGCTCTGACGCGCTTCAGCATTCCCCGCTCCTCGAGGGCGGAGATGAACTCGCGGAGGTCGCGGTAGGCCATGGTAAGCACTTGTGGTGCGCCAATAAAACCTTTTTGTTTGCAGGAACCTCCGGCGGGTTACTTCCAGCAACCGCAGGTTTGGGGGGAGCTGCTGGCGGCTACTCCAGGCTCGCCTCCACGGTGATGAACACCGGTCCAGCAACGGAGATGCGCTTCTCCTTGGAGGTTATGTAGCGCCTCGCCACCTCGTCTAGGGTTAGGTTTATGTCGCCGAGGCTCCTGGCCATGCCCACCCTTACCCTGACGGAGCGCTTTCCCTGCCTAGCGGCTTCCTCCACCCTGGCGGCTGCCAGCTGGGAGATTGCCCTGAGGTAGGTTATCCTCTCCACGCCGGGATGCTCTCCGGGGGGCACCCCCAGGATGTTCCCCTGGTGCACCACCACCCTGTTGAGCGCCGCCGGGCCCAGGAGCTTTGTGTCCTCCTCCCTCTCCACCAGCCTCACCACCACCCGCCTGCCGAGGAGTTCACCCTCGTAGGCGACGAACTCGCAGGGCGAAGGCAAGGAGGCGTGCTCTCTGGCGGTGCGCTCTATCGCATCGGCTATAGCTCTTCCCGTCTCGCTCTCGGGTGAGCGCTTAACGTAGAGCATCTCCGCCAGCTCCTCGTCGCTCAGCCGCCACTCCGCGTAGAACTGGGGGTAGACCAGCTCCCTCACGTCGGCGCTGCCCGAGAGCACCATGGCGAGGCGCTCCACCCCCATACCCAGGTTCATCACGGGCACCTCAATTTTGTACCTGGAGAGAGCCACCGGCGAGTAGATGCCGAAGGTGGCTATCTCCACCCACCCCACCTCCGGGTGAAAGGCGTACACCTCCGTCTGCGTCCCCGGAGCGTAGTACTTGGAGCGCTTCTCATCCGGGCGGAACTCGAAGCGCGTAAACCCGAAGCGGGAGAGCAGCGCCCTTGCAACTTCCTTGCCGTCGTCGACGCTCACCCGCTCGCCCATAACAACGCAGCTGGCTGAGAAGTGGCTCCTCAGGTGCGTGCGGTCCTCCTGCTGCTCCCTGCGGAAGCACCTGTCTATGGAGAAGAGCTTCAGGGGGAGCTTCCTCCTGCCGTAGAGGGCGGCGAGGGTCAAAAACCAGCCGCTGGTCATGTGGCTGCGCAGGGTGAGCGACGTTGGCTCGGGCTTGAGCTCCCTGAACTCCGGAAAGACCTCCTCCAGCACCCTCGTGGCGAGCACGTCGTCTATGCCCAGGGCCTCGGCGAGGTGGTATATCAGGTCGTCGCCGCCGAACTCGCCCTTCTTGTAGCCGTGGAGCACCCGCTGGAGCTTCTCCTTGTCCGCCTCCACGCCCAGGGAGCGCAGCTTCTGGAGCCTTTCGTCGCTAAGCCCGACGTCGGGGCGGGGCAGGCCCGCGAGGTAGAAGCAGCGGTCGAGCACTGCAAGCGCCTCCGGCCCGAACTGGCGCTTGACCTCCTTGTCCTCGATGAAGATGGGGTTGACAACCTCCTCAAAGCCCAGGCTAAGGTAGGCCTGGCGCAGCTTCTGAATCGTATCAAAGAGCACGTGCGCCCTCCCGGGGGCCACGCCCTCGTAGCTCGCTCCCAGCCCCCGGCTGGGGATGAGCTGCGCCGTCTCCTGCCAGGCTCTCTCAAAGTCCCTCTTTGCGAGCTTCGCCAGCTTCTTGCTGTTCCACAGGCGCATATGGGGGATACTCTCTGCGCTTCCGTATAAAAGGTTTCCCGATTCTCTAGGTTGCGGGAAGGAGTGTCTCGGGGCTTACCAGAGCAGAGCGCCTGGCGTAGTGGCTGAAGAGGGCCTCCCCGAATTTGATGGCAGAGGTCTCGAAGCTTATCAGATTCTGGTGGAAGTCGTAGCTGCCGTTTCTCAGGAACAGCCTCAGGGATACAAACAGGTCAGTCACCGCCAGGGCGACGCCCACCCTTTCGCGGCACACCAGCAGCCTGGCGCCTCCGCTGAGGATCCTCTCAAGTTCCTCGGGGTGGCTTTTCCTGAGCTCCTCCAGCACCTTCTCAGTGACCACGAGGGAGACGCTTACACCACCCTCTATCAGCTGGAGGATAACCTCCGGGTACTCGGGGTGGAGCACCGGAGAGACCTCCTTAACCCACTTGGACTTCAGCAGGTGCTTGACATACACCTGGTGGGGCAGGAGCACATTGGTGAGGGTGCTTCCGATGACCTCATACCTGCTGAGCTGGTAGAGCCTGAGGCGGAATTCTTCGGGAATTGCACAAACATCGTGCTCCACCCAGAACTGGGGGTTTTGTTCAAAAACTCTTATTGTGCCCTCAAGCCTGCACAGATGCTCGGCTATCACGCTCCCCATCTGGGTCAGCATGTATCTGTTCCCGTTTTTGTGCAGCAGGCCCCTTGCCTCAAGCTTCCTGATCTGGGGGATAATCCCGGAGGAGGAGACCTTAAGGCCCTCCCTTATCTCCCTCAGCGTCTTTGGCCCGCTGCGCAGGAAGAGCAGCAGGTTCTTCCTCTTCGTGGAGCGGGTTATGAAGCTGACCGGCTCTACAGCCTCCCTCTGTACACTGCCAGCCATCTACACTCCTCCCTCTTTCACGGGTGACAGTACCCTATTTTTTGTGTACATTTTTATATCTTTCTGTACCCTGCAGTGCTCAGGGTTGGCGGAGGGCCTCCACGGGGTGGAGTGTGGATGCGCGCCACGCCGGGTACAGACCGAAGGCTGCGCTCACCAGCACCGAGAAGGCTATGGCGAAGAGGATGAGCCAGGGCGGGGTGGAGAGGAGCGCCGATACCCGGGCGGTTCCGTCGAGACGGAGGGTTTCAGCGAGCGCCATGCCTATGAGCAGGTTTCCCAGCTTCGCCACCCCTATCCCAACCGCCGCACCAGCAACTCCACCAGCAAACCCCATTATTCCCGCCTCCGCGAGGAATATCTCGAGGATGTGCCTCCTCTTTGCACCCATAGACTTCAGCACGCCTATCTCCCTGGTTCTTTCAAGCACACTCATGAGCATGGTGTTCATTATTCCAAAGCCGGCAACGAGGAGGGCAACAG
>JAADFX010000073.1:0-33612 GCA_013152685.1 Methanobacteriota archaeon
GGTCAATGTAGCCTATGTCTATGCCCAGCTCTAAGGAGGTGGAGCACACCACAGCCTTTAGCTCGCCACGCTTCAGCCTGTCCTCCACCTCCAGGCGAATCTCCCTTGAGAGGGAGCCGTGGTGCGCCCCTATGGTCTCGTCGGTGTATTTCTCGGGCCAGCGGGTCTTGAGCTGGTACACCACGCGCTCTGTGCCCGAGCGGGTGTTTGTGAAGACCAGAGTTGTGGTGTGGGATGAGATGAGCTCATCCAGCAGCTCGTACATCGCCGAGTTCACCTGCTCCGCCGAGGCGTGCAGGAGGTCGTCAACCGGGCAAAGCACCTCTAAGTCGTACTTCTTGTACCAGCTCACATCCACAATCTTGCAGCTCCTCAGCTCGCCGTCATCGCGGTAGCCCACCAGGTACTTCGCCGCCTCCTCCAGCGGGTGCAGGGTGGCTCCCAGGCCAATGCGCACAAACTCTTCGCCAACAACCTCCCGCAGCCTCTCCAAGCTAAGCGAGAGATGCACCCCCCGCTTGTTGTTCGCCAGCTCGTGGATTTCGTCCACCACAACCCAGCGCAGGCTGCGCAGGTGCTCCACGAACTTCGGGGCGTTGAGGAGCACGGCTAAGCTCTCAGGGGTGGTAATAAGGATGTGCGGCGGTCTGCGGAGCTGCCTCTGCTTCTCGCTCGCTGAGACATCGCCCGTGCGCACGGCGATGCGCACCTCTGGCAGGTCTATCCCGTGCTCTCTTGCAATCTCCCGAATCTCCCTCAGCGGTACCAGCAGGTTCTTCTTCACGTCGTTGTCCAGCGCCTTTAAAGGTGAGATGTAGATGCAGTAAACGCTCTCCTTCAGCTTCCCCTCCTCCCCCAGCTTGAAGAGCTCGCTGAGTATCGCCATGAACCCCGCGAGGGTCTTGCCCGAGCCGGTCGGGGCCGTGATTATCACATTCTCCCCCCGGGAGATGAGCCTGAAGGAGAACCTCTGGGGAGGGGTAAGCTCCGCGAAGGTGCGCTCAAACCACTCCCTCACGTAGTGCTCCAGGCATGCGAGGCTCTCCTCCCGGGAGAAGGGCTCCCTCACGAACTCTATGCTCATAGCTACTGAAAATTTCCGGATAACCACTGAAAAGGTATATAAGGCGGGGAACAATAACCATTAAAGGGATGAACAAGAGAACCATAAACGCCGTCTTCGCATTACTTTTTGGGATGTTCGTCCTATCACTGCTGCTCAGCGACTCCTACCCCGAATTTGCCAAAAAGCTGATTTCCATCTGGTACGTGGCCTTCCTGCTTATCATTGCGCCCCTCTACCTCTACCTGCTCGCGACCTGGCGCCCCGGACCGGGGTAGCGGGAACCCCAACCTTCGGGCAGGCTTCGGCGAGGGGGCACTCGTCGCACAGCGGCTTCACGGGCTTGCACACCGTCTGCCCGAAGGCGACGAAGGTGCGGTTCAGCCTCTGCTTCAGCTCCTCCGGCACAAGCTCGTGGAGCGCCCTCTCGGTCTGCTCCGGCTTTGAGGTGCTCACAATTCCCAGGCGGTTGCTTATCCTGTGCACGTGCGTGTCCACGGCTATCGCATTCTTCCCGAAGGCGTGGGCAAGCACGATGTTGGCGCTCTTCCTCCCTATGCCCGGGAGCTCTATCAGCTCCTCGAAGGTGCTTGGAACTCTGCCGCCGTGCCTCTCAATCAGCGCCCCTGCAAGCTCTCTAAGCTTGCGCGCCTTCACGCGGTAAAAGCCCACGGGGTATATGAGCTCCGCCAGCTCCTCCTCGCTCAGCGCAAGGAGCTCCTCGGGCGAGGAGACGCGCTGAAAGAGTCGCCTTGTAACAGCGGCGGTTGTTTCGTCTTTTGTTCTTGAGCTCAGGAGCACCGCCACAAGGGCGTGGAAGGGCGTGGTTATGTGCTTCTTAAACTCATACACCGGCGCCCTCCGCTTTCTCGCCTCCCTCTCCATGGCCTCAAGAAGCTCCTCCCAGGTAAAGCGGTTAAGCACGCTCATAGCACCACCATCAGCATCACCAGCAGCGCAAAAGCCTCGAAGGCTATCTTGAGGAAGATTATCCGCACCACCATCCCCCTGGAGAACAGCGATGCCACCACCGGCAGGGTGTGCTGGGCGTAGATTCTCGGTAGGGAGAGTACCAGGCCGAGAATGAGGGTGACAAGCGCCTCCTCCTGGGTGAGCACCCCCTGCTTCAGAAGCTCCCCCGCCACAGCGAAGCCCGCGATAACATTAGCCATCTGGGTGGCAACAATGATAGCCGCCTCCCCCGGAAGGGAGAAGATGCCCATCACCGGCTGGGCCAAAACGGCAAGCTTTGTGAGCATTCCGGAGGCCAGGAGGTAGCGCACCGCAAGGTAGGCGCCCAGGAAGAGGGGCACAACACGGAGCAGCGTCCTCAAGCTCTGCGCCAGCGCCCTGCGCGGGTCCCCGCCTCCTCCGCCGGAGGGCAGCTCCACCCTCCGCTCCGGCAGGGTGAGCCTGGCGTATACCAGGGCGAGGGAGCTCTGAATAAGCCCGCTGCCCAGCTTCACCAGCATGTACTTCGCCGCCAGGGGTGCGCCGAGCAGCGGCACCACCACCGGCAGGTAGAACTTGGGTATGCGGAGCACCTCGTAGGGGAAGGAGGTGAGGAAGGTGGTGAGGAGCACCTCCCTCTCGCTCACCTCCCCACGGCGGTGAAACTCCGCCAGCGTGGAGTAGCCAGCGCTGGGGCTCAGCATCCTGGCGAAGGCGCTGGCGGCGATTTCCCCGCTCAGGTGGGAGGCGGTGAGAAAGGGTGCAATGGCGCGCGCCAGGTAGCGGGTGAGCCCCAGCTCCAGCAGGAGGTTCGCGGCCACAATGCCGGCGCAGAGGTACACCAGAGTCTCCAGGAGGTAGCTCACGCCAACACCTAAAACTCCCTTTTTATGGCATAGTCGGCAATAACCTCGAGGGCGCGCCTGGCGGGCGTGGGAGGAAGCGATGCCAGCTGCTCCTTCGCCCTCTCTATGAAGTGCCTTGCCCTCTTTCCGGCATACTCCAGGGAGCCCGCCCTCTCCAGAATCTCATGAGCACGCCGCAGGTCCTCCGGGCTCTTGTGCTTTTTCCTGAGAATCCGCTCCAGCAGCCGCCGCTCATCTCCGGGGGCGCTCCGCAGGGCGTGGAGTATCACAAAGGTGGGCTTGCCCAGGGAGATGTCCATCCCCACCTTCTTGCCCAGCACGCTCTCGCCCCCCACCAAATCAAGGAGGTCGTCGGTCATCTGGAAGCCTATGCCCAGGAGGTAGCCGAAGCGGGAGAGGGCGGCGGTTACCTCCTCCCCGGCGCCCCCCGCGAGGGCGCCGCACTCTGCGGAGGCCTCGAATAAGCTGGCGGTCTTGCGCTCCACTATCTCCAGGTACACCTCCTCCGTCAGCGAGGCGTTGCCGGTGTGCAGCGTCTCCAGCACCTCCCCCTCGGCGAGGCGCATGCACGCCCTGCTCACCACCTCGCTCACCCTGCGCACGGGGTGGGTGCCTATGTACCCGAAGGCGCGGGAGAATATTAAATCTCCCGCCAGGATTGCGATGTCGTTGCCCCACTTAGCGTTCACCGTTTCAACGCCCCGGCGCATTGTGGCGAGGTCTATTATGTCGTCGTGGATTATTGTGGCGGTGTGGATGAGCTCAATACCCACGGCTATGCCCGCCACACTGGAGATATCGCCCTCTGGCTCAACCGCCCTGTAGGCGAGAAGCACCAGCGCGGGGCGAATCCTCTTTCCCCCGGTTAGAATCAGGTGCCTGGAGGCGCTGTACAGCTCCGTGGGCGTCGCCTGGGGGATGCTGCTGAGAAGCAGCTCCTCAATCTCCTGCATGTCCTCCTTAAACCCCGGACAGGTCTCTGCCACAAGCTGCCAGAGCGCATCCATTAAAAAAACCTCTGGGTAATTACCCGGGCTAACGTCTTAAAAAAGGAGTTGGAAACTACGCCTTTATGAGGTGGTGCTTCCCCTCCCTGGAAACTATGAGCAGAAGCTCGCCGTCTTTGTCCCTTTTCGTCTCAACCCTGCACCCCGCGAACACCCCCACCACATCGTGCAGCCTGGGAGGGTAGGCCTCAAGGTCAGGCTCCCGGTACACCTTAGGGTCCCTCGGTCCTTCCATCTGTATCACCCTTCTTTATTACTGCCTTCGCTCATTTATAAATCTTATTATCGGCGATTGACGATGTGTGAAAAATGTTTTTTAAGTTAGAGTGCCCTCATAGGCAGTCTTTTTGCAGGAGGAATTCAATGAAGGTGAGCATAATCGGCGGAGCCGGCAGGGTTGGCTCGGCGGCGGCCTACTCCCTGGTCATGCAGGGGCTTGTTGATGAGCTCTACCTTCTGGACATCGCCGGAGAGCGCGCCGCCGGCGAGGCGCTCGACATAACCCACGCGCTCTCCGGGCTGGGAAGGGACGTCTCGGTGGAGGGCGGCGACGACTACTCGGGCATAGCTGGCTCGGATGTGGTAATTGTCACCGCGGGCGTGCCCAGAAAGCCGGGGATGAGCCGCCTGGATTTGAGGCACCAGAACGTGGGAATAATCCGCGAAATTGCCAGGAAAGTTGCGAAAGCCTGCGACGACGCCCTGCTCTTTGTCGTCTCCAACCCGGTGGATGTGCTCACCTACTACGCATGGAAGGAATCAGGCCTGGGGAGAGAGAGGGTGTTTGGCCTGGGCACGCTGCTGGACACGCTGCGCCTGAAGTCCATGCTGAAGAAGAGGCTCGGCGTGGACTACCGGGAGGAGTCCTACGTCTTCGGGGAGCACGGCGACAGCATGCTTCCGGTTTTCAGGCTGAGGCACAACCACCCGCGGGATGAGCTGCTCGGCGTCTTCGAGGAGGTGCGCCAGGGCGCTGCGCGGGTGATAGCCTGGAAGGGCGCCACCTGGTTTGCGCCCGCGGTTGCCATTGCCAGGGTGGTGGAGGCGATAGGAAGGGGCGGCGTCCTGCCGGTGTCCACCTTCATAGAGGAGTACGGCCTGTACCTGGGCCACCTCGCCGAGATTTCCCGCAGCGGTGTGCGCAGGGCTGAGTTTGAGCTCACCGAAGAGGAGGCGCGCCTCTTCCAGCGCTCCGCCGAGGTGGTCAGGCGGGCGATTGAGGACGTCTAGGCGCTAAAAGCTCTCCACGAGCACGCGAAGCTCCTCATCGCTCAGCATGCCCGAAATCCACACCACCCTGTTCTCGCGGGCGTAGAAGTAGTGCCGACCTCCCATCCCCCTTGCTTTGAACACCTCAGTGTCAGCAACGCTCAGACTTCCGGCAGGCGCAAACATGCCCGAGGCTCCGAGCTTTGCGCGCATCTGCTGCACCATGCGCTCGGCGGCTGAGCGGTTTGCGGCCACGCCCACCCACACCTTCACCAGCCTGCCGTCTCTGGTCATGTACTCGGCGATAACCGCATCCTGCAGCTGGAGGGCGGAGCTTCCCCTGTGGAGCTCCCTGAGCTCCTTCAACGCTTCGTCGCCGCCCCTGAGGCTCGCCAGCGTGAAGTTCTCAGGGTGCAGATTCATGGCTCCCCGGGGCGCGCTATCCGGTGACTCTTCCTCCTCATAAAGCAGGGCTGCTCCAATAAGCAGCGCGCCCAGCAGGACGAGCACAGCACTTCTAGGCTTCATCGCCGCGACCCCGGGTGTCGTAGATAATGCACAGCACTATACCGACCACAAACAGCACGACGCCCATCCACACCTGATTTATCAGGGGCTTTATCCTCACCGTCATAGACATCTCACCCTGGTAGGTGGGCGAGTCCATCACCACGAAGACGTCCCTCAGGAAGCTCCTGTCTATTAAGGGGCGCCTAGCATCGCCGTTCTTGTAAACCTCAAACTTCACGTCGCCCTCCCCCAGCTTCGCCTCCCCCCTGTAAACCGCAACGCGGGCGAGCTGCACCCTCCGGAAGGCGTTTATCGGGTTCTCGCTTATCTGCTCCGCCAGGAGCACCACGTCCACTGTGCCCTGGGGGGTCTTAACTCCCAGCAGGGGCATTCCCGTCGCCACCACCACCCTGCCCGCGGAGAGCTCTACCCCCGGTGCGGTGGCAATCCAGAGTTCGCCGCTCTCGTCGGAGAGCTTCACGAAGGCGGCATGCCCCCCCTGCAGAACCTGCGCCACCACCCCCTTTACCGAGTACTCAGCCTCCGGCGCCTCCTGCACTGCTCTTCTGAACTCCCCTATGCTCATGCCCAGGCCACCCCCACCGCCGCTGCCGTAGTCTATGTAGTCCCTGAAGTCCAGGAGCTTTATCCTGTACTCGGTGAGCACCTCGCCTTGGTGCACACCCCAGGTGCCGAGCCTGCCGAAGCCCTCGTGGAACACCGCCTGGGCGAGGGGCTTCTCCTCGCCGATTCGGTTCTTGTTGAGCGTTACGGAGAACTCGCTGGTAAAGAGGGAGGAGAAGACCACGCCTATGGCAATCAGTGCCACGCCGATGTGGATTGCTATTACCCCCGCCTCTCTAAGCTTTCTTCGCCTTGGCGCCTTGGAGAAGAGGCGCCACCTCTCTGCGGAGGCGTACAGGATGTAGGCCACAGGGGGAATAACGCTGAGGGAGGAGACCTCGCCTATGGTGGCGTAGAGCAGCGGCTTTGAGGCGGAGATGAAGGAGGTGTAGTCCACTATGTTGAAGTCCTCAGTGGGTTTTATGAACACCGCCACCAGGGTGAGCAGCGCAAATCCCGCGAAGGCGCGCATCGCCTCCGCCTTCCTCCGCTCTGTGTAGTGCAGCCCCAGGGCAATGAGGAGCAGCATCAGCAGGAAGAAGGGGTAGAGCCAGAGGTTGAAGAACTGCTTTGTTATGGCGTACTTCTGGGTGGTTATCAGCTTCATCAGCGGCGGGAAGGTGATGCCGTAGAAGGAGATGAAGATGACTATCAGGAACACCAGGATGGCGGCGTAGAAGATGTTGGTTCTGCTCACCACCCTGTCGCCCTCTTCCCGCCTGGGAACGCGGGTGTACTTCCACAGCCCCAGCGCCAGAGGCACCGCAAAGGAGATGCCCACCAGTAGCATTATGTACTTCCCCACGCTGCCCGCGATGAAGGCGTGCACACTCTCAAAGATTCCGCTGCGCGTCACGGCGGTGGCGTACACCACCAGGGAGAAGGAGAGCGCCACCAGCACGGGAGCCAGGACGTTGTACTTGGTGCTGTCGCGACGGTGCTCCAGGGTAACGTGAACCGCCGCGGTGAGCATCAGCCAGGGGAGGAGCATGGCCGTCTCTACAGGGTCCCACGCCCAGAAGCCACCCCACCCCAGGGTCTTGTACGCCCATATCCCGCCGAAGGCCATGGAGACGGTGGAGAAGAGCCAGGCGAAGCGCAGCCACTGCATGCCCTTGGTCACCCAGAGCCTCTGCGCCTCCCTGTCTTCGCCGCGTCTGAGCGCGGTGATGAAAAGGTACACCACTGCGCCTGCGAAGGGTATCGTGGTGCCAGCGTAGCCCAGGAAGGTGGTCACAGGGTGGGAGGCCATCCAGGGGTCGAGCAGCAGCGGGTTCAGGCCGTTCCCGTCCTCGGGCACAAAGCCGGGAGGCACGTCCGGGAAGGCCTCGTAGATGGTGGTGAAGGGCGACTGGAGGAAGGTGAGGAAGGTAAAGTAGAGCCCCAGCACAACCACCACAAGCTGGGTGTGCTTCACGAAGGCAAGCCTGCGCTCCTCTCCCCGCTCGAGCCAGAGGGCGCTTAGCGCTATCAGCATCGCCCAGAAGAGGAGCGTGCCCTCCTGCCCGGCGAGGGAGCCCGAGAGCTTGTAGTAAATCGGGTAGGCGCTGCTGGAGAAGCGCCACACGTAGTAGAGGCGGAAGTCGCTCACGGCGAAGTAGTATAGGAGCAGCAGGAAAGCCAGGGTGAGGGAGGAGGCGAAGAGCAGGAGCGCCGGCCTGCGCACCCTCTCCAGGGAGAGGAGCAGCGCCAGCGCCGCGGCGCCGCCGCTGAGCAGGCTGAGGGCGAGAAGTGCATCACCCACGCTCATTGCCCTGCTCCCCCGGAGGCTCTGGCCTTGACGCTGAGCAGCACCCTCTTGAACTCATCCGCGGGCATGTACCCTGGGACACGCGTGATTATCTCACCGTCGTAGGTCATGAAGATTACATGGGGCGGCGCAGCCACGTTGAAGCGGCGGGTGTCCTCCTTGT
The DNA here is from genome assembly GCA_013152685.1 of Methanobacteriota archaeon. Lineage (GTDB taxonomy): Archaea > Hydrothermarchaeota > Hydrothermarchaeia > Hydrothermarchaeales > BMS3B > Pyrohabitans. The sequence goes on from JAADFX010000073.1 coordinate 8,144, forward strand.
TGACGTCCATGTCTATCGCCACCCTGACGAAGTCCTGGGCCAGGATCTGCCTTATGTCCTCCCGGGAGAACACCTCCTTGTGGTACTTCTCGCAGTACACGCACCATATCGTCCAGAAGTAGACCATGAGGGGCTTCTTCTCCTTCAGCGCCGCCTCCGCGCCCGCGTCGTAGGTGTTGTACCACTCCAGCTCGGCGATGTAGGTGTAGTTCTGGTCGCTTATCACCGGCGTTGCGCTCGCGGCGTAGTAGGCGAAGATTACCACCGCCGCCAGGGCCGCAAGGGTTAAAAGCCTCCTGGTTTTTGGCATGTGAAATGCACCTTTTCTTTAAAATAAATTTGCAGCTATTTAACTACTTTTTTATTGCCAGAATGAAAAAAAGAAGGGGAGAAGGCTTTTCAGGGTGAAGCTAGAGCTCGTGGCTCTCCCCCGGCTGGAGAACCACAGCCTCTATGCCGAGCTCCTCCACAAGGCGTCTGAACTCCTCCCCACTCTCTTCCAGGATCGGGAAGGTGCCGAAGTGCATGGGTATTGCCAGCTCCGGCGAGACCAGCTCCACCGCCTTGGCGGCTATCCTGGCGTTCATGGTGTACCTGTCGCCTATGGGCACGAGCATAACCCTAGGCGAGAAGAGCTCGCCTATCAGGCGCATGTCCCCGAAGATGCCGGTGTCGCCAGCGTGGTAGACGCTCACCCCGTCCATCTCCACCACGTATCCGCAGGCGGAGCCCATGTAGCGCGTGGCATGGCTGCTGGAGTGCAGCGCCGGCACGAGGGTAACCCTCACCCCGTCCAGCTCAACGCTGCCGTAGATGTTCATCCCCTCCGCCTCTATGCCCTGCTCCTGCAGGAAAACGGCTATCTCGTGGATCACGGCAATCTTCGGCTTTGTGCGCTTCGCTATCGCCACCGCATCCCCCAGGTGGTCCTCGTGGCCGTGGGTTATCAGCAGCACCTCGGGCGAGAGCTCCTCGGGCTTCACCCCCGCGAGGGGGTTGCCCGTTATAAAGGGGTCTATCAGCACCCGCCTGCTCCCCGAAAGCTCAAAACACGCATGGCCGTACCAGGTTATCCGCATCCAACCACCTCCTCCAGAGAGCCCGAAGGCTACCGTCAAAAATAAAAGGGGGAGCCGCCCCTAGGGCGGACCCGGCTCGTACCAGGGCGGAAGCTCAAACTCCGCCTCCTTCAGGTGGTCAGGCCAGACTATCTTAGGTCTCGGTTCGCCTATCTTGGGGTCGTAGCGCAGCTGCTGCATGTACAGCTCGAACTTGCTCTCCCTGTAGTCCTCGCTGAACTTTATCTTCCCGCCCTTCATGGGCTCCACTATCTCGTCCATCTCAAGCCTGTTGAGCGCCTCCACAATCTTCGCCTTGTCCAGGCTGCCCGCGAGCTCAATCGCCCTTGCGGCGATGTATATGCCCTCGTAGGTGGAGGCACCCATCATGCTCGGGTAGTCACCGTACTTCTTGTAGAAGGCCTCCTTGAAGCGCTTGGCGCGCTCTCCCACCGGCGTGGGCGGCGTGGTGTAGGGGGAGAACCTGCTCTCCTGTATTGAGTAGTCGCCCCACTCACCCACATCGCGGTAGTAGTCCGGGTCGTCCGTCGCCTCCACGGCCAGGTAGATGGTGTTCAGCCCAACGTCGCGCCTTCCCTGCGTTACTAGGGGCACCTGCTCGTTCAGGAAGGTCGCGGGATAGACCACGTCCGGCTTCGCCGCCTTCACCGCCGTGAGTATGGTGCGGAAGTCGCTCTCGCCGCGCTTGAACTTCTCCTCGGCCACGATTGTTATCTTGAGGTTGTGCTTCTCGATGGCCTTCTTAACGCCCTCGAGCACGCCCTCGCCGTACTTGCCCTCCTGGTACACCACCGCAAGGCGGAGCTTCCTGTCATCGCTGAAGCCGAACTTCTTGTTAATCGCCGGCCTTATCACCTGGTCCACGAAGAGCATCGTCGCCTCGGAGTAGTCGTCGGTGGTGGGGCAGTGGTGGAAGAAGGTGGATGTGTCTATGTCAGTCCTCCTGGTGATAAGGGGTGAGCTCGCACCGGTGATTATGAAGGGCATCCTGTGCTCAGCCGCCACCACCTGGCCGGCGTAGGTGATGCTGCTTGAAAAGCCTCCCACCAGCACGTGCACCCTGTCCTCGGTAATCAGCTTTGTTATCGCCTTCACACCGCCCTGAGTGGAGGTCTCCGTATCGCCCCTGTAGAGCTTCAGCGGCAGCTTCCTGTCGTACTCCTTCACGTAGACGCCGCCCTGAGCGTTTATCTCCTCTATCGCGAGCTCTGCCGCTTCGAGCATGTCGTTGCCGGTGGTGCTCGCAGGCCCGGTTAGCGGCGCCACAAGACCAATGCGTATCGCCTCGGGTGCTTCGGGGGCAGCCCCGGCTGCCTTCTCAGCCTTGGGCTCCTCTGCCTTTTGGGCGCATCCAGCGATAAGCGCCGGAAGCAGCAGGAGCAGCAGAATCTTCCATGTTTTTCTCAACCTCGGCACCTCCTGTGCTATGTCAATACATAGCACCCTAGGAGGTGGAGGGTATTTATAATTTTTGGAGCCCGGTGCCGGACAGGGTGCTCAGCTGCCGCTGACCACCGTCAGGAAGATCTCCTCCAGGCTGGAGGTGTGGTTCTCTATGTCCAGGATCTCGCCCCCGCTGTGCACCACCTCTCCAGCAATTGCGTTCAGCTCTTCCAGGCTGGTGCAGGTCACCACCCTGCTGCCTGAGCCCCTTGAGCCAGGCGACCTGAACCTGAGGGTGTACCTGACGCCTCCAAACCTCCGCTTTATCTCCCTCACGCCGCCCTGGGCCACAACCCTTCCCCCCTTGAGTATCACCACCCTGTCGCAGAGCCTCTCCGCCTGGTAGAGGTTGTGGGTGGTCATCAGTATGGTCTTCCTGCCCCTCAGCCTCCGGATGTACTCCATCAGCTGGGCGGAGGTTATTGGGTCCAGGCCCGAGGCGGGCTCGTCGTAAACGAGCAGCTCCGGGTCGTTGATGAGGGAGCGGGCGATCATCACCTTGCGCCTCATCCCCTTGGACATCTCGCCCAGCCTGCGCTCCCTGTGGCTGAGACAGAGCTCGTCCAGCACCCTCTCCGCCCTTCGCCTGGCCTCCTCCCTCTCAACCCCGTAAACATCCGCGAAGAAGTCCAGGTACTCGAGGGCGGTCATTTCCTCGTAAACGGGGCTCTCCTCGGGCAGGTAGCCGATGAGCCGCTTTGCCTCCTCCGGGGCATTGCGCATGCAGTAGCCGGCAACGGAGATTTCCCCCCGGGAGGGCTCCACAAGCCCCACAATCATCTTTATTATTGAGGTCTTTCCGGCTCCGTTGGGGCCCACAACGCCGACTATCTCACCCCTCCCCACGCTAAAGGAGACGTCATCAACTGCGAGAAAATCGCCGTACATCTTTGAGAGGTTCCTGACTTCGAGCACGCAAACCACCGGGTGAGTTTCTGGCAGCCGGGTACTTAAGGGTTGTTTTTCAGGCATCGAAACAAAAAGGTTAATAGATTTCCCGGAAATCTGACACAAAATGAATTTCGGCAACGTGCTGACTGTTTCAAGGTGGGAGCTCAGGCGCTCAAGGGGGAGGTTCAGCGTTGGCGTGCTGCTTCCCGCCGTCCTGCTGACCGCCTCCATGATGGTGCTGCTGCTCCTCTACCTGACGTCACCCTCCCCCGCTCCGCTGTACTCGGCAGGCGTTCTTAGGGAGGACAGGGTCCTGCTCCAGGCAATGGAGTACGACGGGAGGTTCAGGGTGGTCGAGGCCGGAGGCGACGCCAGGGAGATGCTAACTGAGGGCGAGCTGGACCTCCTCCTGACCAGCTCCCCGGAGGGCACCCTGGTTCTGTACGCACCCACGGATAAGTCGCTCGCGGCGCTCAGCGCCCTCGAGGAGGCGGTGAAGCTTTACAAGACGCTCACCCTCTTCGCCGTGGAGGGGGAGCAGGTGAACTACGCCTTCCCTCTCTGGATACAGACCCACCAGCTGAAGCGCAGTGTGGAGTTCCAGTACTTCGCCCTCCCCGGGGATGAGGGAGAGAGCCCCCGCAGGGAGGGTGGCGGAGGAGGCCCGGGGGTCCTGGTGGAGGAGGAGTCTGCCCCGGAGGCGCTGCCCCGCTCCCAGGTGGCGGAGCTCCTGGAGGACTACCGGCGGGGTCTGCGCATAGACACCTCGGGGATACGCACAGAGGAGGCCAGGATAACCCTGCCCGCCCTCTTCTCACCTCCCCTGCCCTTCACGTCGGTGCTGCTCGCCTTTATAATCGCCCTGCCCATATACCTATCCTCCCAGTTCTACGCCACCAGCATGCTGGAGGAGAGGAACCTGCGCAGGGCGGAGGTGCTGCTCGCCTCGCCGCTCTCCGCCTGGGAGGTGGTGGCCGGCAAGACGCTCGCCCACCTTCTCCTCGCCCTGGGAGGAGTGGCGGCGGTGGCGCTGGTGCTGCGCAGAAAGCTGGAGGCTGAGGTGCTCCTGGTGTTTCTCCCCGTTGTGCTCCTGTTCCTCTCGGTGTCGCTGCTCGCCTCGGTGCTGAGCAGGAGCTACAGGGAGAACTCCTTCATTCTCATCTTCACCTCGGTGGCCATGTTCTCCTTCCTCTTCTTCCCGGCAATGTTTGTGAATGTGCACGCGGTGAGCGGCATCTCGCCCGTCTCCCTGCTGGTTGACGTCTTCGAGGGGGGTGAGATAACACCCGGGGAATACCTGCTCTCCACCATGCCCCTCACCCTCGCCGCAGGGGTGCTGTTTGTGCTGGCATCGGGAATATTCGCCGGCGAGGTGCACCTGTGCCAGAGGGGCACTGGTGACAGGGTCCTCTACGGGATAAATCTGCTCTGGAGGCGTGCGGGCGGAACACCGGCGGCGGCGCTCCTCCTGGGAGCCGCTGCCGCAGCTGTAGCCTACCTGCTTGAGCTGGGTTACATAGTTGCCCTCTTCCAGCTGCCCCTCCCCCAGTCCCTCTACGGGCTGATTGCGCTGGGGGCATACACCGAGGAGCTGCTGAAGGCGCTGGTTGTGGCGGGAATTGTGAGGTACTCCAGGCTCCGGCCCGGGATGGTGCTCATCGCCGGCGCTGTGTGCGGCGCCGGATTCTTCCTGGGGGAGAAGCTCATTGCCCTGTCCACGCTTGCCCAGCTCTCCGGCTCCCTCTTCTGGCAGGCGCTCATGGAGGGGAGGGGCCTCCTCCTGGCCCTCCTGCTGCAGGTCTCCCTTACACTCCTCACCGCCGCGGGGCTTGTGCTGAGCGGTGGCAGGCTGAGGGGCAGGTTCATCCCCGCCCTGGTGCTGGCGGGTGGGCACCTCCTCTACAACCTCCGCCAGGTGGGTGGTGTGCTGTGAGGGTGCTTGCCCTTGCGAAGAAGGAGTTCTCCGCCCTCATGAGGGAGAAGACGCTGCTCCTCACAGTCCTCGTCCAGCTGCTGGTGGCGGCCTTCTCGGCGCTGCTTGCAACGGGGCTGGTGAGCTACGCATCCCCGGAGGCGATCACCGCCGTCTCGGGGGAGAGGGTCAGCCTGGCCGTTGTGGGGGCGGACTGGCGCCTCCTCAGCCTCCTGAGGGAGGAGGGGCGCCTCAACCTGGAGGTGTACGCCGAGTTTTCCGGGGCCGTGGACGACTTCTACTCCCACAGGGTGGACGGCATCCTGGTGGTCACCAGGGGGGAGGACAGACTCTCAGACCCCGTGAAGATAGACCTGTACCTGCCGAGCAACGACATCAGGGGGACGCTGGTCGCCGCCTACCTGAAGGAGCCCCTGGAGAGGTACGAGGAGGTGCTGCGCAGGGAGCGGCTGCACCTTCTTCCGCCGGAGATAAGGGAGGTGCTGGGCTATGAGCTCGCCTTCCCGGACACCGACACCCACCCGGGCTACTTTGAGTTCATCTACGGCGTGCTCATCCCCCTGCTCCTGCTGGCGCCCGCCTTCATAGCGGGAGGGCTCGTCATCGACCTCTTTACGGAGGAAAGGGAGAAGAAGACGCTCCAGCTCCTGATGGCATCCCCCGTGAGTCTGCTTCAGATAGTGAATGCAAAGGTGCTGGTATCCCTGTCGGTGGTGCCCATCCAGAGCTTCCTGTGGATAAGGCTGCTGGAGTTCAACGGCATAGCTGTTGAGCGGGAGGGGCTTCTGATTCTCCTCGTGAGCGGCGTCGCCCTGGTGCTGGTGGTTTCCGGGGCGCTCATCGCCGTCTTCACCGGCAGGAGGAGCACGGCACACCTGCTCTACTCCCTCCTGCTGATGAACTTCTTCCTCGCCGGGATGCGGCTGGGGGAGCTCTCCCCCTTCGGAATGGCCACCTCCCTCGCCACCGGCGGCAGCTACAGCCCCCTCCTCCTTCTCCTGCTGGTTGTGCTGCCCCTGCCCCTGTACCTGGTGCTGGCGCGAGTGTGCATGAGAGCCAGAAAAGCGGGCGTCGCCGCCTAGGGGGATGACGCTCTGCCAAGCTCGGAGCAGGAAAGTTTCCATTGTGAAACACGAAAAGACTATATCCCGCCCGGTGGAGTTAGTTGGTGATGGAGGAGTACGACGCAATTATAGTGGGGGCGAGCTTTGCCGGCCTCGCCACAGCCCGCTTTGCCAGGGGCGGCCGGGTGCTGGTTCTTGAGAGGGACCCCAGGCTCGGAGCCAGGCAGCGCTCCACCTGCGCAGCGCCGGAGAGCTGGGTAAGGCGGCTGGGAGCCGGCGGGAGCATCCTGGGGGTGATGGACAGGCTGGTGGTGCACACACCGGGGGGAAGGGAGATACCCATAACCATGCCCGAGCGCTACTGCACCCTGGACTACGCCGCCTTCTGCCGCCTGGTGGCTGAGAATCTGGAGGCTGAGGTGAGGACGGGGGCGGAGGTCACCCGCGTGGAGGCGGGGGCTGGGAGCGGCTTCACCCTCCACTCCACCGGGGGCACCTTCTCCTCGCGGGTGGTGGTGGACGCCAGCGGCTGGAGGGCGGCAGTTGCCTCGCAGCTCATGGCAGGCTACTCCGGCGCGCCACTTGCCAGAGGCATTGAAACAGAGGTGGAGTACGAGGTGGACGAGGTGCACATATACCTGGGGAACCGCATCGCCCCCGGAGGCTACGCCTGGGTGTTCCCCCTCGATAACGGCCGCGCCAGGGTGGGCCTGGGCAGCCTAAGGGAGGTGAACCTCCTGGAGCTCAACAGGCGCTTCATGAGGCACCTGGGCGTAGATAGCTGGGGAAGCCACCACGGCGGTGTAATCCCGTGCTCAGGTCTCCGGGACCCCGTGGCCGGGGGCGTCTTCGTGGTCGGCGACGCCGCCGGTCAGGTGCTTCCGGGCACAGCGGAGGGGATAAGGAAGTGCTTTGTGTACGCTGAGCTGTGCGGCAGGGTGATATCCAGGGTGCTCTCGGGGGAGCTCCCGCTGGAGGAGGCGCTGCGCACCTACAGGCGGGGGGTGCTCAGGGCGAAGGAGTTCTACGACACAATGCTGGCGATTCAGAGGATTGCCTACAGGCTGCCTGACAGGGTTCTTGAGGAGGTCCTCTCCAGGGTGGGGAGCCGCCAGCTGGTGCAGCGGATTGTGGGCGCCTACTTCGCCGAGAACAGGGGCGGCGTTGACCTAACAGGCGTTGCGAGCTACCTCAGGCTGGTGGGCAGGCTGTAGCATGTACGTGGTAAAGGCTTCCGGCAGGAGGGAGAGGTTCAGCAGGGCAAAGGTGGAGAGAACCCTCCGCAGGGCGGGGGCAGGGAGAAAGCTAGCCGCAGAGATCGCCAGGCGCGTGGAGGAGGAAGCCCGCGACGGCATAACCACCTCTGAACTCTACCGCCGGATTATGGAGATGCTGGAGTCCCACCCCGGGGTGGCACAGCGCTACTCCCTCAAGAAGGCAATAATGCGCCTCGGTCCGAGCGGATACCCCTTCGAGACCTACCTCGCCAGGGTGCTCCAGGAGTACGGGTACTCCACACAGCTCCGGGTTAAGCTCAGAGGCGAGTGCGTCACCCACGAGGTTGACATCATCGCGGCGCGGGGCAGGAGGAGGGCGATGGTGGAGGTGAAGTTCCACAACTCCCCGGGCACCTACATCGACCTCAAGGAGGCGATGTACACCTACGCCAGGTTCCTGGACACCCGCCGCCGGAACAGCTTCACAGAGGCATGGCTGAGCTGCAACACCCGCACCTCCCCCCAGGCCAGGGAGTATGCCGAGTGCGTTGGTCTCAGGCTCCTGTGCTGGAAGTACCCGCCGGGCAGGGGGCTGGAGAGGCTCATAGACGGCAGGAAGCTTTACCCCATAACCGCCCTCAGGGGTGTGGACGGCGGCGTGGTGGGCGCCTTCTCCAGGGCGGGCTACATGCTGATAAAGGACCTGCTGGATGTGCCTCCCGCCAGGCTGGCGGACGCCACCGGGCTGCCGCGGCAGAAGCTCGAGCGGCTGGTGGAGCTCGCCAGGGAGGCGGTGGCCTAGAGCTTCTCCCTCAGCGAGGCTATCTCTTCAAAGGCGGCAAGCACGCGCTCTATCTCCTCATCACCCAGCCCGTAGACGCTCAGCTTAATGTGCTTGCTCAGCCCCTTGTGCAGCCCCACAATGCGGCGCTTGAGCATCTCCTCAGCCAGGAAGAAGCCCTTCCGCCTGTGCTTCTTTGAAATCTCCCAGAATAGGGGCGTCTCGAAGTGGAGCAGGTGGTGGCGCTTGGGGCGCTCACCCAGGAGCATTATGTCACCATCACCTATATCCTCAAGCTTGTCAACAAAGCGGTTGGTCTTCTTCAGCTCCTCCTCCCAGCGCTTCACGCGCGCCTTGACGTGGTAGAAGCTCAGCATCGCTGAGATTAGGGGTATCCCCCCCACGCTGCAACCGAAGACGTTGGGAATCTTCTTGCCGAACACCCTGCCTGTCCACTCCGCCTGCGATTTTGAGGGGGCGAAGGTTCGCCTGCTCCACTCGTAGGTGGTGACCACGAAGCCGAGGGGCGCCAGGGAGGCCATGCTCTTGTGGGCGCTCACAGTGAGAAAGTCGGCGCGCATCTTCTTCATGTCCACAGGCGCTACGCCGGCGGTGTAGGCGGCGTTCACCATGAAGGGAACCTCAAGCTCTTCGCACAGCTTTCCCAGCTCCTCCACAGGCTCAATGTTGCCGAAGTAGGGGTCTGCGTGCGTCGCGACCACGAGCGCCGGCCTGCCCACCTCCTCAATCTTCTCCCGAAAAGCCTCAACCGTAACCCTGTACTCAGGGTAGCCCGTGTGGGGCGGCTCCACCACGCGCAGGCCCACCATCTCCGCCGCTATGTTGGTGGAGTAGTGCGAATTCGGGTCCACCACAACCACCGGCTCCAGGTTCTCCTCCTTTACGTAGTCTGCAATGGTCTTCATAACCACGTACTGCGCCGCCCTGCACCCGAAGGTGTGCTCCGCCTCGTCGCCGCCAAAGAATTCTGCTACCTGCTTCAGAAACTTCCTCACGGGGGGCTTGGTGATGAGGCTGCTCCTCCCCTCTATGCAGTCGTGGCACACGCTGTAGCCTATCTCAAGCCAGCCGTCCTGGCAGAGCTGCTCCTGCACCTCCTGCGGGAGTATGCCCCCGCGCATCAGCGGGTTTATCACCACGTAGTCCTTGTACCTGTTTACAAACTTCAAGCTTTCACCTTCCTTGTGGGGGAGAGTTAACCTCATAAAGGGGCTGCCCTACGGCTCAAGGCGGTGCCTGTCGCGTGGGAAGAGCACCGCCTCCCGTATATTCGGCAGGTTCAGGAGGAGCATGAGGAAACGCTCTATGCCCATGCCGAAGCCTCCGTGGGGAGGCATCCCGTACTTAAACGCCTCCAGGTAGCTGGAGAAGTTCTCCACGCGGAGCCCCTTCGCCTTTATGCGCTCCACGAGGAGGTCGTAGTCGTGGATACGCTGCGAGCCCGAGATTATCTCCCTGCCCCTGAACTCCAGGTCGAAGCTGGCGCTCAGCTTTGGGTCGTCGCTGTCGGGCATGGTGTAGAAGGGCTTCGCCTCGAGGGGGAAGCGGGTGACAAAGTACAGCTCGTGCCCCCGCTGGAGCATTATCTCGCCCAGCTTCTTCTCAGCCTCGGTGGTTAAATCCTCGCCAAAGGGCAGCTTTAAGTTCGCCTCCTCCTCGAGCAGCGCAAGCGCCTCCTCATAGCTCAGCCTGGGGAAGCGCTTCTCGGGCACCTTCAGCTCCACGCCCAGAAGCTCCAGCTCCTGCGAGCAGTGCTCCCTTACCTCGAATATCATGGCGCGGATGAGCCCCTCGATGACCTCGAGAACGTCCTCGTAGCTGGAGATGAAGGCAAGCTCGCAGTCCACGGCGGTAATCTCATTAAGGTGCCAGATGGTGTCGTGCTCTTCAGCGCGGAAGTAGGTGGCTATCTCAAACACCCGGTCCAAACCGGAGCCCATGAGCATCTGCTTGTACAGCTGCGGGCTCTGGGCGAGGAAGGCCTCGCGCTCGAAGTAGCTTATCGGGAAGAGCTCCGTGCCGCCCTCGCTGGCGGTTGAAATTATCCTGGGGGTGTGCACCTCGATGAAGCCCCTGCTGAGAAGGTGCTCCCTCGCCGCCTTCAGGGCGCGGCTCCTTATCTTGAAGATCGCCGCCACGCCTGGCCTGCGCAGGTCGAGCACGCGGTGGTCCAGGCGGGTGTCCAGATTGGCGGGAACCTTGCCCGTGGGGTCTAAGGGTAAAGGCGAGGCGGCGCTGCTCAGCACCTCTATCCGCGAGGGTATGACCTCAACCCCTCCCGGAGCCTTGTCCATTGCCTGGAGTTTGCCCCTGACAACGACCACGCTCTCCTTGCTCACCCCCTTCGCAGTCTCAAAAACCTCCGCCGGAACGAACTTCTTGGGCAGGGTTACCTGCACTATCCCCGTGCGGTCCCTGATGAGCAGGAAGAGGAGCCCGCCCAGCTTGCGCTTCTCGTGCACCCAGCCCGCGATGCTTACCTCCTCTCCATCCATCTCAGGAGAAAGCTCCCTGGCATACAGGCGCTCAATCATGCTCTCGCCTCTCTATTCTTGCTTTTACGCTCTCCGCATGCATCTCAAGCCCTTCTGCCTCTGCGAGGGGCACAATTATCTCCGCCAGCTCCTCAAGTGCCGCTCTGCTCAGCCTCTGGAAGGATATCACCTTGAGGAAGTCGTAAACATTCAGCCCTGAGTACACGCGCGCATACCCTGCGGTGGGAAGCACGTGGTTTGTGCCGCTCGCATAGTCGCCGCAGGCAACCGGTGAGTAGCCGCCCAGGAAAACTGAGCCCGCGCTCTCTATCCTGCGCAGCACCTCGTCGTCGTTGCGGGTAATAATCTCAAGGTGCTCGGGGGCAAACATATTTGCAAAGTCTATCGCCTGGGCTAAGTCCCTAGCGATGAGTATCGCACCGTTAGCCTCAATCGCCTGCTTTGCCTCGGCTCGGGAGGGCGTTTCCCTTTCGAGGATTTCCCTCACCCGCTCTGCAAGCTTTCGCGAGGTGGTTACGAGCACACTGCTCGCAAGGGGATCGTGCTCCGCCTGGGCAAGCATGTCCAGCGCTATGAAGCGGGCACTGGCAGAGTCGTCGGCAATTATGAGCACTTCACTCGGACCTGCGGGCAGGTCTATTGCCACGTCTCCGCTCACCAGGCGCTTGGCGGCGGTTACGTAAACATTCCCCGGCCCAACGATCTTCTCAACCCGCGCTATGCTCTGCGTGCCGTAGGCGAGGGCTGCTATCGCCTGGGCACCGCCGACGCGATAAACCTCGTCCACGCCAGCGACGGAGCAGGCGACTAAGGTGAGGGGGTTCACCTCCCCACTCCGCGCTGGCGGCGTGGTCACAACCACCCTGCCCACGCCCGCCACCTTCGCAGGCACAGCGCACATGAGTACGGTGGAGGGGTAGCTTGCCCTTCCCCCCGGCACGTAGCACCCCACACTGGCGATGGCGCGGTAAACCTGCCCCAGGGTGATGCCGTCCCTGGTGTAGCTCCAGTCGCCGCGCAGCTGCCTGCGGTGGAAGTCGGCAATGTTTTCCTTAGCAATTTCCAGCGCCTCTATGAGCTTTCCATCCACCCTCTCCCCGGCCTTCTCTATCTCCTCCTCGCTGACCCTGAGCTCCTCCACCTCAGCGCCGTCGAAGCGCCGCGTGAAGTCGCGCAGCGCTTCATCACCCCGTGAGCGGACCTCCGCGATAATCTCTGCTACCTTCGCCTCAACCCCTGCGAGGTCTGCCCTGCCCCTGCGCAGGAGCTTGTCCCTCTGCTCCCGGGTGAGCTCTGAAATCCCGGAGAAAAGCATGCTTGTGAAGTAGAGCGAGGAGATATTTAAATTTGTTGTGGAAGGGTGTGGGGCATAAGTGAGAAAATAATCATAAGACACTTGCATCTTGATTAAGAACCGAGCCAGCATTTCATACAACACGCCACTAGCTTTAATGATATGTGCTGTGATTTAGCCTGACTCTTACTTCTCTGCCTCTTCTGTGCAGGGTGACAAGCCCCTCCCGACTGAGATTTCTCAGGTGGTAGGATACAGTGGAAGGAGAAAGGTTAAGGGCTGCGGCTATCTCTTTTGCACTTGCTTCACCGACTTTGCTCAGGTAGCTTAGAATCCTGCCGGCGGTTTCACCTGGGTAAGTTTCATGGGAGCATTCAGAGTTGGGAAAGTAGACCCTAAACCTCCCGGTCTTCTCCGACCGTATCATCCCGAACCTCTCTAGCACCTGCAGGTGGTAGTGCAGCGTCCCCCTGTTTATGCTCATCTGCCTCGCCAGTCTCCTGAAGTGAATCCCTGGATTTTGACAGATGAAATTCAGTATTCTGACCCTTACCTCAGTTTTAACCTCTCTTATCTTGTATATGAGCAGAAGAATAAAAGATATGCCAATAGCCACCAGATAGTGCCCCAGAAGGGCGATAACGTAGGTAAAAACGAGAGCGGTGAATACCAGCGAAGCGCGCCTTTTGCCCATTCTGGCGAGGTGGGCATACAGCACGAAAAAGGCTATCCAGGCGGCACCGTAGTCTATCAGGAGCCTCATAAGGAGATGGAGGTATTCGCCTTCAGGCGTTACCACACCAGGGCCTGCGGACTCGTACACTATTACGCCTGCCATCAGCAGAGCGGCAAAGGGGCTCAGCACGTACTCTGTCCAGTTACCGGTAAAGTAGGCGAGGGTGAGGAGCGCCATGCCGTTAATGGCGAGAGGTGTGGAAGCAAGAGCCACGCGGAACACTGCATCTTTAAATGGCATTCTGATTCCGCTTTTTTCATGAAAGTATGCGTAAATTGCGGCGAGAGCCAGGAAGGTTAAGAAAGGAGCAAGGAAGGCAGCTGCTGACTGCATGCTAAGCTTTGCAATACCCTCTCTTTCAAAGGCGCGGGCATATAAAATCCAGTTGAGCGCAGAGATGCTTCCCAGCACGACAATTGGGTAGAGGATTTTTAGCCTCATTGTTTATAAAGCAGAAAGAAGGGATAAAAAGCTTATCTCCCTGGCAGTATCGGCCTCTGGACAATCTTCGCACCGCGGGGTGCGTCGGGATAGTACTTCACGTCAACCAGCGCTATCCTCGTGTTCTCCTGGAGTTTTTGAAGCTCCCTGAGCCTGCCTTCAACCTCAACCCCGTATATTTCGGCAGCACCTTCACTCAGGGCAAGTATCATCATTTCCTGCCTGCGGAGCACCCTGAGTAGCGCGGCGCTTTCATCGCGCTTGGCCTTATCCAGAGCTTCTTCAGTTCGTGTCATGTCAGCCTTCAGGTCTCCTATTTTTCTGTCCAGCGACTCTGTAACAGAGCCCTGAATGTCGAATCCGCCTCCGAATCCATAACCTCGTGCCTCGAACCACACCGCCTTTACTTCAACCCTGTAGTCCCTGAAAAGGCTGTCCACATCGCCGGTGCTGGCGAAACTGTCCAGTGAAACCACCGCATGCATTATCCCTTCTGGCATCTCCTCAGCAAGCTTCCTGAGCACCTTCTTCCTCTGGGATATGTATCTCTCCACCTCATCACCGCTTTCCGGACGCAACATCACCATCAAGCGGTCCCCACTGGTTGAGCTGCTGGAGGCGAAGTTCCAGGTGCCGGAAGAGGGAGCTGTGAAGTCTCTTATGGGGTAGTAATCCACAGGCCAGTTCGCTCCAGTGCCTGGAAGGTCCCATTTGAGCTCAGCCTCCAGGATTGTCCTGCTGCTCACGACAGAGCTGTCCTGGTCACTTAAGTCGATGTACATCCAGTACTCCTGCCCTGGCACAGTGGCTTCGGCGTCGTCGCTTCCTACTACGAATTCATCCCAGGTGTTGGCGGAGTTCTGGGCGTCATCTTCTAAATCGAGGTACTTCTGCGGCAGGTTGCTGCTCCAGTAGCCAGCGTATTTTGCAAAGCCGGTGTTTTCAACCCTGAACTCGTGTTCATACGCCTCAGGATACCACTCGTTAAATCCCTGCTCATTCCACACAAAATCCGAATATGCATAGCTCTTGCTTATGTAGTAGTAACCGCTGTCGGGCACATAGTCCGGGTGCGATGTGGCAGCTACTGCACCAGCTAGCAAAAGCAGCAATACCGGCACAGTGCAATTCCTTTTCAAACAATTCACCTCCCTTTTGATTCTTCGAAGGGAGGCCTCCCCACTCATTTTCTTTAAAAACCTCTGCTATAAATAATTTCTGTGACAAACTTCAAAATGTTCGTTTGTGGTGAACACATACAATAAAAAGCAGTTTTTCTGGTTTAGGCTTACAATGCCAAAATTTTATCGATCAGTCTGAAGGCAAATTTAAGCAGGAGGAATACAATTGCCGCAGCTACAACCATATCCAGCAAAAACAGTAGGTTTCCTAGAGGTGGACTTATCCCGTAGTCCGGATCCAAAAATGGACACTCAAAGCATATAAAGAGAGATAGAAAAGCCCAGAGTATTGCTCCCACACCGATTAGAAATACCTTGATTATATCCCCGAGTCCTTTTCTCACGCTCATGACAGGAACTCCATTTAAATTAACAAAAATAATAAAAAAGAACGAACTATCGCGGGGTACCTATCCACTCTATTGTTTTTCTCGGATATCCCGTACCCTTTGATACTACGAACTTCTGGGTGTTGTATACGTTGAATCCATGGAATCCACCGCAATGTAAATTTGCCAAGTGATCGCCGTGGGCCCCGTGCTTTATGTAGTACCATCCCTTGCCCGTCCATGTGCCCAGAGAGCCGTAGTCCACATGCACGCTTCCGTCTTTACAGGCTGAAAACTGCCATATCATGGTGTCGGAGTACCAGTCACCGTCTATTAAGGAAAACCCACTGACGAAAACTTTTGATTCGCACGACCTCTTATATCCGCTTTCCTGAACCCATACGAGGGGGTCATACGCCTTCTTGTCAAAACATCTCTCTTCGTCCTCCACCGCGTACTGAATGTCCGGACACCGGCTGGTGTAGGAGCCCCGCCAGGAAGAGTAGTCATGAAAGATACCTGCGGCAGGCATGAAGTAGTACCACCCGTAGTGGGTACCTTCGCCCTCCATCTGTTCTTCATAGTATTACTCCTCCATATCTTATGGTGTTGTGGAGGTCTTCTGCCTTCTCCTTCTCCCCGGCATTCAGCAGCTCCAGCACCAGCTGTAGCCCAGAAATCTGAGCCTCAAGGATTTCTGCCCTTGAGGCCTTTCTCTTTTCCGGCTTCTTTTGCTTAGCTCCAGCCATCCACTTCACCTCCTCTTTTTCTTCGAGGAGGCGCCTCCCCAAGCTATTAAAATGCTATTTCTGCCATAAATAATTTCTGTGACAAACTTCAAAATGTTCACTGGTGGTGAACATATAATTCCTTAAAGTTTTTTACTCCTCTTCTAAACCCTCCCTAAATTTTTCACTCAGAAGTATAAGAACCCCGTAGGAGAATATCAAAACTCCTGCGATGCTCAGGCTTGTGCTGCCATCTGCAAACTGAGGAACAAAGGTTAGAATTGTGCCAATAACAAGAAGATCCAGCACCCTTGCCCTCTTATCCTTTTTTATCTGAGATGCACTTCTAATCCAGAGGATAATTCCTATAACCGCAATGAGGGCAAACAGCGCCTTTGTTAACACCGGACTATCTCCAGAAAGATTAAGCTTGCCTATGTTTGAATTCTTTCACAGAAATATACATCAGGGTCACCGATCCGGCTGCAATCACCAACCCGGCTGCATAGCCCGCGCCTCCATCCCCGATGCTCATATTTTTCCCGGTTATTACCGCATAGAGTCATGAGTTAAATTACCTCTTACAATCCCACTCAATTATCACTCTACAATCACTTTCACTTTAGCGGATTCCACCCTGCCCACCCAGTAGGGCCTGGTTATCCTCTCATACTCCGGTTTTCCTGTAAAATAAACTGCCTTCAAGACATACTCGCCTTTCTTTAGAGTCCAGCAGTTTTTCCAGGCATCTGCCTTAAGAGAGAATCTAAGAGATTCCCCGGGCTTAAGTTCTATCAAGTTTTTATTTGTCATCTGCACTCTTTGAATAACAGGACAGCGATGTTTTGAAACTGGCGTGCCATTCGGATAGTAGAAGGCTATGTCATAGTCCATAAGCCACTCTGGCTTCCAGACATTAATAGAGTTTTTCCCGTTGTTCCTCAATATAAACTCAATATCAAAGGCTTCTCCTTCCTTGATTATATTCTCCTCCGGCACCACAGTAAGAGTGAGATTTCCATATTGAGGTTTTGCCAGAAATTTATATGGTATCGGAGTGTTGAATAACCACTGAGCAGCTACTAACAGTATAAGAACTGTTGAAATTAAAATAAGATAAACTTGTCTCATTATTTAACCGCTCCATGCATGACTACTAAAAATAAATAAAAAACAAAAAATAATTTAAGATTATCTGTACCCTGCGACGGTGGTTTTTGTCTCGGAAATTCTCCTGATGTTGTCGTGAGTGGAGTCTCCGTGATTGTTTCTGTCTGAGAACTCAAGCTGCATTCCACCGATCCAGCCTGTGCCCATGAAGGGTGTCCATAGTGCTGTGTATCTGTCCCATATGATGTACTTCCACTGGTATGCCCTTGCATAATTTGGGTTTGTGTTGTCCTGATGTCCTGCATCAAAGTTGTGCCCTGTTTCATGGGCGGTTAGAATACACCTATCCTTAAAACTTGCAGTGTAGCTGGTTCCGGGTTCTGCTACCATCTGGGCAGTTGCAAATCCACACCATGCGCTCCCACCACAGTACCCATAGGAACATCCGCCAGCTTGTCCGTCGAAGTTTTTGCCCGAGAAGAGAAAAGCTAAATCGCTTTTAGTGCTATCTCTGTCGCTGCTAGCTCTGCCAAAGAAGCTTCCAAGTACGCTTCCGCAATCCCCATTGGGTATGTTGGAATAATATCTATAACTCCTAATGGAGAGCTGCACTCCTGCAGGAGCATATGCATCGTTTATGCTGGCTATCATGCTGGCGATCTCTGCTGTTGGATTAGAAAACTCATTTTTAAACTCCGTGTCATATCCTGCTAGCAAATCTACGGTAGTTGTTGATAAAGTCCCTGAAAGTGTATTTTCTACTGTCGAGTCCACTGTTTTTAGGTTAATGTGGCTTATCACATCACCATCCAGCGGCATAGGGGTGGCGTTTGTCTTGTCTCTGAGCATTTCTGAGCTATAGATAATGTGAACTATCCTCCCATTGTACTTCTTGTTTGTCTGGTCTATCACATAATATTTGTCTCCAAGTTCTATCACACCGATGACTACATCACTGCTCACCGTGATGATAACTCTGCTGTTTTTAATTCCTCTGACTTTGCCTTTGTAGGTGTACAGAGGCGGCGCTTCCTCTATGAATTTACCGCTCTCGTTTTCAGTGATTATCACGGCATTCGCTGACTGAACTTCCACAGGCATAAGCTCCATCTCAAATTTTCTTCCAAACAGTTCAAGACTCACAACTCCTGAATCCGCTGCTTTCTTAAAAGCCATAGGGTCTATAATAACCGTTTTGAATTCTTTTAGGAAATTGCTGCCCAGAATTTCTGATTTGTTATATGGTATCTCCTTGAAGAAACTGTAACTCTGGTTTGTGCTACTTGCTAAGCCAGCAAACACACTCCCAGCCACCAGCGCCACAACAACCAGCGCCGGAATTCCTATACTAAACCAACTTCCTTTCAATTTCTTCACCTCCTCTTTTTGCTTTTTTGAGGAGGCGCCCCCTCTTTTTGTTGTTTAGAAGCTTTTCCCATAAATAATTTCTGTGACAAAATTCAAAATGTTCGTCATAGTTGAACAAGTTTTTCCTGTAAATCCACTAAAGGTATAAACAAATGAATCAATATCGTTAAATTAGCAATCTGAATGTGCCTGTTGATCTAATCTTTATAGAGATTCTATCCCATGAGGCATGGATAGTCAGATAAATAATAGTCTCTATTGGTTGTATAAATTTATCTGTCGCGGATGTGAGCTGCGGAAGAAAAGGCATTCTACACGCAGGCTGGCTTAATATTGTGGCACATGCGCGGATCAAAGCACGGAATGTTCTGCTTGTACCGTTCTGGACGGTTTCAGCAGGTGTTCGCTCTCGCGGAGGCGTTTGAACTTTCACCTGCTTCACGGTTCTGCCGGCAAACTTAATCTCGGCGCCCGGGAAACTTGGGGTGAGGTGGTGCAATGAGGCTTGGTGCAGCTGTGCTGCTCCTCCTGCTGGTGGTGGGCTGCACCGCCGGGGACGGCGGAGCCGACAGAAAGCCGGGCGAGGAGGAGCTGACCAGAAAGAGCAGCCAGGGTGAGGTGGACGTGGATGTGGTCTACCTCAATCCGCTGATGCCGGAGGAGAGGGAGAGGATTGTGTTCAAGGTTTACCTGAACACCCACACCGTGGACCTCTCGGGATACAGGGTGGAGAAGCTGGCGACCTTCAGAAACAGCCGCGGGATGGAGGTTAAGGAGGGTTTCGCCTGGATCCCGGAGATGGAGTCGGGACACCACCGCTACGGCTACCTGGTGCTCCCGGCGAGGGTCAACGGCACAGAGCTGGTGACGCCGGAGGACGAGTACATTGAGCTGGTTATTGACGGCATCCAGGGCAGGAGGGTGTTCAGGTGGGACCTGAGAGAGCTGAGGTGATGCGGAAGGAGTTCGACGCGCTCGGAAGGAGAGCTACTCTGGCGGGCATGGGTGGAGGAGCCCTGCTCCTCCTCCTTTACTTCGGCATCCTCAGTGCTGCGCAGAGCTTTGAGCACGCGCTGAGCTCCTTCCTGGAGCTCTGGTACTGGATTCTCGCCCTCTCCGCGGGCTTTGGCACGCAGGTTGCCCTCTACTACTACATCCGCGGAGCCTCCAGGCTCAGGGACGCCCGTGCGGGTGCCGGCGTTGCCGCAAGCGGTGGAATGAGCGGCACCGCCATGGTGGCGTGCTGCGCCCACCACCTCAGCGACGTCCTTCCGCTTTTCGGCGTCTCGGCAGCGGCGTTGTTCCTGACGGAGTACCAGCTCCTCTTCATGGTGCTGGGGCTGCTCTCAAGCCTGGTGGGCATCGCCTTCATGCTCAGGGTTATTGCCAGGGGTGCCCTCTTCGGGGAAGAAAGCACCCTCCGGGTGCTCCGGAGGGTGGACATGGACAGGGTGTTCCACCTAACCCTGGCGCTGGCGGCGCTCACCCTCTTGACCGTGGCCACGGCGGGCTACCTGGGCGCTGTGGACCTCTCACCCTAGGGGAGCGCATCAGCAGCTCCTCAGGGAGCGCTGCCTCACCTCGCCCCCGGGGCTGGTCTCGGCAAACACTATGCCCTCGAAGGTGTAGATTTTTGTGCCCTCCTCCAGCCAGCAGTCAGGCATCAGCCCCGCCTTAATGCAGGTGTGGCTGAGAAACTCCTCAGCCGTCCACCCGTGGTCCACGGGCACCTGGGGGAGAAGCAGCCCCCTGGCCAGGCCCCTCTCAACAATCAGACCGTGCCTCCCCACCTGCACCTTCTCCGGGTACTGCCTGGGTGACTCCACCTCCAGAAGCCGCGGCGCCGTGAGCACCGTCACCTCCACTGTGCACCTCTCCAGCTCCCCGGGTGAAACCGGCGGGAACCTGGGGTCCTGCGTGGCGGCTGAGATCGCCGCCCTGATGGTGGCCTCCACCAGCGGGTAAACCGGCTCGGGGTAACCTATGCACCCCCTGAGCTCATGCTCGGGGTACCTCTCCAGGGTGACAAAGACCCCCGCCTTCTGCCGCAGCTTCTCCGGCGCATCTCCGGGAGGCTCCAGCTCGCGGCCTTCGCGCAGGTATACCTCAATCGCCCTTCTGGCAAGTGCCACGAGGTATCTGCCGTCCTCCAGGGAGTACATGCTATAGAATTCTTCTGGGGGCTTATCAACCTTACCTAGAAGGTGAGGAGCTTCTCACTCCACGCCACCACTTCGTACATGTCCTTCAGGGTGGAGAAGGGGCAGAGCTCACTTCCCTCCTTGCGGCGCAGGTTGAGGCAGGTGCCGCATGCCAGGATCTCCCCGCCCTTGTCCACAAAGCTCTGCATCTGCTCCGTCACCTTAAAGTTCTCTGTGTCCAGGGTCTCTGCCTCCACACCCTTCCCCATGAGGAACACCTTAACCTCATCCCCAGAGCTCAGGGCAAAGTTGGCAAAGCGGAAGGCGTTCCACACCGTCTCCGGGTCGTTCGAGGATATCACAATTCCAACCTTCACCTTTACCACCTCCTTGGCATCTCACCTACTATTATATCGTGATATATTAATATATTTTGCCCCTAGAGGATGTGCTTTTTGAACACCACCGCATCCTCGCCGTCGTTGTAGTACCCCTTCAGCACCTCCTTCTCCGAATAGCCGAGCCTCCTGTAGAACCTCATCGCCCTGGTGTTTGATGCCCTGACCTCCAGCCACAGCTCGATGACGCCCATCTTTTTCAGCTCCTCCTCCACCGCCAGCATGAGCGCCCTGCCTATGCCGCGGCACCTGAAGCCGGGGTCAACGGCTATCGCAATTATGTGCCCCTTGGAGTTGACCTTCCTGGCAATTACATAGCCCACCACCCGCCTGTCCACCTCCGCCACCAGGAAGGTTTCGCCGTAGAGTTCGTACAGGTTTATCAGGAAGAGGGGGTGGTACGGGTCCCTGAAGCTCTGGGCTTCTATCTCATAGACCCTCTGCAGGTCGCTGGGTCTGAACTTCCTTATCATCAGAATCTCAAAGGCGCCGGCGCTCATATCCCCGCACATATTTCTTATCTCACGCCACCAATATTATCTTTTCCTGAGGCATGCGGATGCGCCGGAACTTTGCGGTAATCGCCGGGTACATCGCCGAGAACTACACCAGGGACACGCGGATTGTTGAGGTGGGTGTCGGCAGGAACAGGCAGGTGCTGGAGGAGCTCAGGAGGAGGGGGTTTGAAGTCCTGGGTGTTGACCTGGCTGGAGGGGAGGGGGTGGTGGTGGATAATGTGCTCTCGCCCAGGCTGGAGGTGTACCACGGGGCGGGGCTTATATACTCCATAAGACCTCCCCCGGAGCTGTACCCGGCGCTCCTGTCAGTCGCCAGGAAAGCCGGCGCGGACCTTCTAATTCGCCCCATGAGCACCGACCCTCCGCCGGAGGGGATGAGGCTGGTGAACTACCGCGGGGAATTTTTCTATATTAAAAAGAGGTCACCTTAGCCTTGCTCCGCACTCGCTGCAGAACTTGAAGAAGGGCTCATTTCTGGCGCCGCACCTGCTGCAGGTTACGGGACGGACAAGCTCAAAGGCATCGCACTCCTGGGCTCTCATATCCCGCGAGAGGGCGCAGAACATGCTCAGCTCGGCTCCGTTGAAGTTCCACTTTATAATCATGTTGGAGCAGAAGATGCACTTGCTGGTTACCTGGGCGATGTCCCTCAGATTGGCCATTACTTCTCCTTATTACTGACATTTTTAAGTACTTTTTCTACGTACTCCTCTATAGCCCTCTCAATTCTGGGCCGGAGGTGCTCAAGCTTTTGCTTCGCCTCCCGCGACACCTCGGGAAGGGTTCTCCGGAAGACTCTCCGCGGGTCGCGCTCCGGCTCAAGCGCCCTGCTGCCCTTGAGCACTTCCAGGTCGCTGAAGGTGCCCAGGAGCCTCCTGCCCGCGTACACCACCTCCTCCTCCACCTTCCTTCCATGGCGGGTGCCGAACATCTCAAAGAGGGGGAACTTGGTTATCCCGTTGGCACCAGCGAGCAGGGCAACGCCTATGTTCGGGAGCTGGTCCACCCAGGTGCCCGAGATTATCTTTACCTCCGGAAAGCTCAGCCTCACCGCCGCGATTACGCCCGCCTGGTAAAGCGACGCCGGTGGAGGAGAATTTTCGTAGCGCGTGCCCCTGTGGGGGTTGAGGGAGTAGATGGTAATCCTGTCCAGCTCCAGCTCCGCTATCAGCTCGAGCAGCGCATGGGCGTCGCTGACGCTCTCCCCAAGCCCCAGGATTACTGTAATCCCCGTCGAGTAGCCCATCTCCCCCGCCTCAGCAAGCATGCGCTTTATTTTTGCTAGGGGCTTGCCTGGCACAATCTCGCTGCGCAGCTCCTCATTCACGCACTCAACGCTCCCGGTCACGCCCTCTGCAACGCCCCTGAGGTGCTCAAGCTGCTCTCCGCTCAGCACGCCCACATTGAGCCACACCTTTGACTGCGCCGCGTGGGCAACCATCTCCGCAAGGAGGCGCAGCTCCTCCAGGGTATAGGCACCGTACCCCCCTGACAGGAACTCCACCTCCCACCCGAGCCTGCGTATCAGCTCCGCCTCAGCAACGACTCGCCAGGGTGCGCGCTTCGCCTTCTCGGCGGAGCTCAGTCTCTTCCTCTGCTTTGCCATGTAGCAGAAGGCGCAGCTCGCCAGGGAGCACCACCAGGATATGAAGATTGCCCTCTCCAGGGTTACATAATCGCCGTGCCGCCTCAGCGTGAGCGCATTTGCCTCCCTCAGAGCCTCGAGGAGGTGCTCTGAGTCGCTGAAGAGCTGGGATACCTCCTTCCGGGTGAGCATTACCGCCTCATCTCCAGCCGGTGATAATAAAAACGGGATTCATCGCCCTCATCATGCTCACGCCCTCGCGCACCTTCTCCGCCCTTGCAACGCTCACCAGCACAACCTCCTGCTCAAACTTCGCTGCCTCGAGGGCGGCGCGTGCCCTGTGAAGCGTCTCCAGGGTTATTGCAGTCATCACCACCCTGCCTTCGGGATGCAGCTTTTTTGTGACAGCTTCCACTATCTCCTCCACCCTGCCGCCGCTTCCACCTACAAAGACGCGGTGCGGTGGCTCCAGGCTGTGCAGTGCTCCTGGAGCCTCCCCCTCCACAATGCGAACCTCCCCCTCTCCGGGGGTGGAGGCGCTCTCAGCAATGCCGAACCTCGCCAGGTTCCGCCTCAGCAGTGCAATCGCCTTCTCCTGCCTCTCCACGGCGTACACCCTGGCTCCAAGCAGCGCAGCCTCCACGCTCACGCTACCGGTGCCCGCGCCCACGTCGTAGAGCACCTCTCCGCGGCAGAGCCCGAGCTTCGCCAGCGCCACCGCACGAACCTCCTGCTTCGTCATGGGCACGCCTTCACGCTCAAAGGCGTCGTCGGGTACTCCGGGCACCGCGCGCTTCACTTCCACACCACCATTATGCTGTTACCCGAGAAGCTCTCCCCGGCGATGTCCTCCAGGGTAGCCACCACCACCCGCTCTCCCGGCAGGGTGAGGTTCTCGCACACCGCGCAGCGGCGGTTTCCCAGGCGGGCGAGTAGCCTTCTGGCGACTTTATGGGGAGGGTTTTTACCGTCGCACATTACAACAACCTTCTCCTCTCCATGAAGCCCCTCCAGCGCATCCTCCCGGCCGTGGAGGCTCACCACTTTTGCCCCGTTCCAGGGCTCCTTAATCCTGGCGAAGCACAGCTGCACAGAGCTTATACCCGGCACCACCTCCAGCATCTCCTCCGGAAACCTCCTCCTGAGGAAGCCCAAGATGCTGAACAGCGTCGCATCGCCGGAGGTAAGCACCGCCACGTCTTTATCCGAGTGCCTCTTTATGAACTCCACAACCTCCTCCAGGTCGCGGCGTATCACCATTCTGGGCCTGCTGCGGGGCGCAAACCTGAGCGCGGTCTCCCCCCCTGCAAAGGCAGAAGCGCGGGCGATTGCGCGCCTCGCCGCGGGGGTTATGTACTCCTCGCCTCCCGGGCCAACGCCTACAACAAGTATCTTCCCCACCTTATCCGCCTCGCTCCAGCGTCGCTGCCTACTACCTCTCCTTTCAGGTTAATTAGGATGGTGCCGGTCTTAAGCTTTCCCTCCACGCGCTCTCCGGCGCGAAGCGAGGCGCGCTCTGCAATGCGGTTGAGCACGCCTGCGAAGCCCCCGCTTAACAGCAGAGACACAGCCTCCTCCGCGGTAGCCGAGCGGAGCAGCTTTGCGACAAGCTCCTGAGGTGCGCCCCCCTCAGCGGCGTAGGCAGCGAGGGTTTCAAGGCGGGCATCCGCGACCCTGCTGTGGGTGTGGAAGATGCCGGCCGCAACCTTGACCAGCTTTCCCACGTGGCCGAAGAGCAGCACCCCCTCAATCCCCCTTTCGGCGCACTGCTCCAGCATGTAGCCCACGTAGTTGCCGCACTGCACCACCGCATCCTCGGGCACGCGCCGCCTCAGTGCGTTCTTCTCCCCTATCCTGCCCGGGGTGAGCACCACCTCCGTGAAGCCTGCCGCAAGGGCTACGTCTATCTGGGGCACCAGGGAGCGCATGAAGGCGCTCTCACTCCAGGGCTCCACCCTGCCGCTCGTCCCCAGGATTGAGATCCCCCCCTTAATGCCCAGCTTCGGGTTCATCGTCCTCCTGGCGAGCTCCTTTCCGCGGGGCACCTCTATGAGCACCTCCACCCCGCCCTCGGGCATGGCCTCCCTGACAGCGCGGCGTATCATCTCCCTGGGCACCGGGTTTATTGCAGCCTCTCCCACGGGCACAGCCAGCCCCGGCTTTGTCACCACGCCCACGCCCCTGCCGCCCCCTATCACCACCTCCCTGCCGGAGCGGCGCCTCACCTCAGCGCAGATCAGCGCGCCGTGGGTAACGTCAGGGTCGTCGCCGGCGTCCTTAACCACGCACGCCCTCGCCACGCCTTCGCGCATCTCGAGCTGTGCTACGCCGAGGCTCACCCTTTCGCCGGAAGGTAAGGCGATGCTGACCCTCTCCCTTCTCTCGCCGCGCAGCAGAAGCGTCGCCGCCTTTGCCGCGGCGGCGGCGCAGGTTCCCGTGGTGAAGCCCTTTCTGAGCTTTTTCATGATGAAAAAAGTAATATTCTCTTTCGCATATAGCTTTATCCATGAAGCGTGTGCACGCACGTGTTTATCTCCGGCAGGGTGCAGGGCGTGTTCTACCGGGAGTACACCCGCAGAAAGGCGCAGGAGCTGGGGGTAAAGGGCTGGGTGAGAAATCTGCCCGACGGCAGGGTTGAGGCGGTCTTTGAGGGCGAGGACAGAGCCGTGGACGAGATGGTGCGCTGGTGCTGGGAGGGCTCGCCCTACGCCAGCGT
>JAADFX010000073.1:33695-37898 GCA_013152685.1 Methanobacteriota archaeon
CTGGTTAGCGGAGGCAAGGACAGCGTTTTTGCGCTCTACAGAGCCGTGAAGGCGGGGCACAAGGTGGTGTACATACTGAACATGCTCCCCGAGCGGGAGGACAGCTGGATGTTCCACCACCCCAACGCGGCGCTGGTGGAGCTTCAAGCCAGAGCGCTGGGGATACCCCTCGTGAGGGGCACAACCGCAGGAGAAAAGGAGGCCGAGCTTGAAGACCTCCGCAG
The DNA here is from genome assembly GCA_013152685.1 of Methanobacteriota archaeon. GTDB lineage: Archaea > Hydrothermarchaeota > Hydrothermarchaeia > Hydrothermarchaeales > BMS3B > Pyrohabitans. Next base: position 33,920 of record JAADFX010000073.1, read on the forward strand.
GCTTCTCGCAAACGTCGCGGGGGAGGTTGAGGGCGTGGTAACGGGTGCACTCGCCTCGAACTACCAGCGGGAGCGCATAGAGAGGCTCTGCTCAGAGCTCGGTCTTGAGGTCCTCTCACCCCTCTGGGGGATAGAGCCTGAGAAGTACTGGGAGGAGCTCCTGGCGAGCGGCTTTGAGGTGATGATTACTGCAGTGGCCGCCGAAGGCTTGGGCGAGGAGTGGCTGGGCGTGGTGGTGACGCGGGAGAAGCTGGCTGAGCTCAAGCGCCTGGCGGAGCAGTACCGCTTCCACCTGGGCTTCGAGGGCGGCGAGGCGGAGACGCTGGTGCTGGACATGCCCCTCTTCAGGCAGAGGCTGGTGGTCAAGAAGGCGAGAAAGCTGTGGCGCGGAAACAGCGGGGTTTACATAATTGAAGAGGCAGAGCTGGTCCCGAAGCATGTGGCGTAAGCGGTGTCGGAAGTTATTTATAATGTGAAGTTTACCATATTAGGGCATGAAGGTAAAGGAGATAATGCACGCCCCGACTTTTGTTCCCCCCGACACTACGATTGCAGAGGCCGCAAAGATAATGGTGAGGAAGAACATAAGCAGCGTCATCGTGGGCACGCCCACCGACCCGATAGGCATGTTCACAGAGCGCGACATGCTGCGCGAGGTGGTGGTTAAGAACCTGGACACGCAGAAGACCTCGCTCGTGGACATAATGTGCGGCACCGAGCTGAAGCACGTGATGTGCAGGGTCATAACCACGGTGCACCAGGACGCGCCCGTTGAAGAGGCGGCGGAGCGCATGATGGGCCGCTATGTGCGCCACCTCCCCGTGGTGGACGACGAGGGCAAGATCGTCGGAATGGTGAGCGCCCGCACTGTGATGAACGCCCTTCGCAGGAAGTCCTACTTCCTCAGCAGGGGCAAGTACCCCAGGGAGTAGCTAGAACTCCCAGAGGGAGACCTGCTTTGTCCTGTCCCCCTTCGCGAGGCGCCTCATCCTCTCTTTTGTTATTTCCTCAGCCTGTCTGTAAATCCTCTCTGCGAGCTTTTCATCGCCGGTTAGGAGCTTTATGTCCTTGAGTTCCAGCTCCAGCTCGCTTGCCGCGAGTGCTGCCATCTCGGGGTTGTGCTTCATAACCAGGGTGAGCATGGGGATGAGCTGCTCCTTTATCACGCGCTTTGAGGCGTGGATTTTGACGTGGGCGTCCTTCTTACCCTGGAGCTTCTCAGCGAGAGCGTCCAGGCTCTGCCTCTCTCCACGGGTCTGGGCGTACATCGCAAAAATCCTGGGGTACTGGTAGCGGGTGTAGCCGGGGTACTTCCTCTTCTTTGCCAGCGCCACGCCGGCGCTCATAAGGTCTATCATGTAGCTGAGCAGCCCCCAGTCCTGCCTGCGCAGTATCCTGCCCTGGAAGACGTCTGCGCGGGAGAGGTAGTTGTAGGCTCTTGCGAGGTCCTCGGGGTCGCGGTACTCCAGGGGGAGGTTCTCGGCCAGCCACTTCAGTATGGTGTCCGGCTCCTCGCCGCTCTCACGTACCGCCTCCCTTGCGCGCTCTATGCTCTCCGTCTTGAGTATCCTGACCAGGGTGTCGAAAATCTTTATCTCCACGTCGCGCATTGTGAGGAGCTCCGCATCCGCGAGGGTGAGCTTTCTCCTGCCCTCGGCGAGAGCCTGGAGGTCGTTTATGGCGCTTCTCAGGTCTCCGTTGGAGTTGGCGGCTATGATTTTTAGGACCTTCTCCTCGGCGGCTATGCCCTCGCGGCGGCATATCTCCTTTAGCACCCGCAGCACCGTCCTCTGATTTATGCGCTTGAACTCCACCATTTGCGTTAAGCCTCTGAACTCCGGTGGAAGCTTCCAGGGGTCGTTGGCGATGAGAATTATGGGGTGCCTGCTCTGGGTTATGAGCTTCTTCAGCGCAGCCAGGCCGCCGTACTCGGCTCTGCCATGAATCCCATCTACCTCGTCCAGGATTATGACCTTCTTCTCCCGCTCAGGGTCAAGAGTGCCGAAGCGGGAGGCGCTCCCCACTATTCTGTTTATAACATCCCGAGTGCGCCAGTCGCTGGCGTTGAGCTCAATGTAGTCGTAGTTCAGGTCCCTGGCGAGGGCGTAGGCGGCGGAGGTCTTTCCGGAGCCGGGCGGACCGTAGAGGAGCAGCGCACGCTTCTTGGGCATGCCCGTCTTCCACTCCTTGACCCACGAGAGCAGCGCCGCTATGGCGCGGGGGTTTCCGGCAACCTCCTTCAGGGTGCGGGGGCGGTACTTCTCAACCCAGGTCTTCATGCTCAGCCTCCACCAGCCCTTCTATGGCCTGGAGCAGCTCCTCAAGCTCATCGCGAGCAACATCCGCCTCTGGGTCTCTTGCAAAGCGCAGGTTGAGCTCCGCCACGCGCCTCGCGAGCTCTGAGAATTCTTCCGATGCGAGGCCCTTCTCCTCCATGAGCTCAATCAGGTTGTGGAGGGGATGCGCATCCGGGCGCTTCTGCGCGAGCCTTGCCCTGAGCTCCTCCTCGCTGATGTGCTCCGGGACGAGGAGGTGCCTGGCGTAGTGGTACAGCACCACCTGGAGGTTTGAGGCAACGTCTAGGCGTGAGAGGCGGCTGTCGCCGAGAATGCTCCTGAGGTACTCCAGCTCTCTCCTGGCGTGCTCCATCCTAACCACGCTTTATGATAAACCTGGCAGGGGTAAGGTTGCTCCCTCTGCACTTCGGGCAGCGCTTAATGTTTTTCACCCTCTTAATATTTATAGCCTCCCCGCAGGAGTTGCAGAGGGGTGGAAGAACGAAGAGGCGCCTCCCCTCTGCCCTCAAGCTGCGCTGCACATGCCTGAGGTCCTCGAGAATCTCCCTGCGGGAGCACCGGAACAGCCTGGCAAGTTCGTCGATGCTCCTGCTCTCCCGCATCAGTTCGCGGATTATCTCCTCTCTGCGCGTCATTTTGCCTCGCTCGGGATTTATTTCAATAAGGTATTATAAAGGTATCCTCCGGAGTATGATATGAAATTGAAAGGTTTATATCTGCGTTAGAACAACTGTTTTTCGGGATGAGCATGGGAGAAGAGTACGCTGCCAAGGACATCGAGGTTCTTGAGGGCCTTGAGGCGGTAAGGCGTCGCCCGGGCATGTACATAGGCTCCACATCCTCGCGGGGGCTCCACCACCTGGTGTACGAGGTGGTGGACAACAGCATCGACGAGGCCCTCGCGGGGTACTGCAACAGGATAGAGGTCACCATCCACAGGGATGGGAGCATAACCATCGCCGACAACGGGCGCGGGATACCGACGGACATCCACCCCAAGTACAAGAAGCCCGGGCTTGAGATAGCGCTCACCATGCTCCACGCCGGCGGGAAGTTCGGGAAGAAGGCCTACCGCATCTCCGGCGGGCTGCACGGCGTGGGCGTGAGTGTTGTGAATGCGCTCAGCGAGTGGCTTGTGGCTGAGGTGAGGCGCGAGGGCAAGGTGTTCAGGCAGCGCTTTGAGCGCGGTAAACCTGTTGAGAAGATGCGCGTCGTGGGCAGAGCCAAGCGCACCGGCACCAAGATCACCTTTAAGCCCGACCCCGAGATTTTTGAGACCACCGACTTCAACTTCGACACCCTGGCGAGCCGCTTCAGGGAGCTCGCCTTTCTGAACAAGGGCATAAAGATTGTCCTCAGGGATGAGCGCACCGGCAAGGAGGCCACCTTCAGCTACTCCGGCGGGCTGGTTGCCTTTGTGAAGTGGCTCAACTCCGGCAGGGAGCCGCTGCACCGCAAGGTGATATACTTCGAGACCCAGCGCGATTCCACCTACGTGGAGCTGGCGATGCAGTACACCACAAGCTTTAGAGAGAACTTCTACGCCTTTGTGAACAGCATAAATACGGTAGAGGGCGGAACCCACGTCACGGGCTTCCGCTCCGCCTTAACCAGGGTTATCAACGAGTATGCGAAGAAGAACAACCTGCTCAAGGGCGATGTAACGCTCAGCGGCGAGGACG
>JAADFX010000074.1 GCA_013152685.1 Methanobacteriota archaeon
TCAGCCGGCCCTCCTCCAGCACCCCGGTGTACTCGTAGCCCAGGGAGCGGAAGAGGCTGGCGTTGAAGCTCAGGTGCCTCGAGGCTTCTACCCTTACCGTCGTTTCCGGGTAGGTGACGCTTACGATTCTTGTGGGCACCTGAATTTTAACGCTCAGAAACTGCCTCTCACCCCTGGGGGTTGAGTCTGCAAAAAGCACCACGGCAACGCGGGGGTCGTAGTGGGACCTGTACTCCACTATCTGCGTCGCCCCGGGTCTGCCCAGCTCTCCTCCTGCCCTAACGTTCTCCGCAGTCCTGAAGGGGGAGAGGTCAAATTTTATACCCGGCTTGTTGAGCAGCACCTCAAAGGCGAAGCTGTCGGTGGGGTTGAAGCAGGCCCACGCCTCGCCGGCGAGCAGAAAGCCCGCCAGGGAGAGGAGAATAATAAACCTGCATGCCGCCACCATCCACCCTCCATGAGCTCACCGCAACGCTTGAGTATTAGTTCACCGCAGAGCACTTAAACCTGCCGAAAACGTTCTATACTTCCCGAACATGGCTCCTCCTCACATGGGGATGTAGTCCACCCGCACAATTACCTCCCTTTTGGGGTCTATCTGTATTAAGAGCGTGTTGGTTTCCACATCCTTTCCATTAATCCTGAAACTGTAAATCCTGTCGAAGCGAATTGTAGCACCGATGGTCAGCTCTTCCGGCTCCTCCGGAGGGTAGCTCCCGCCTATCTCAACCTCATACGCCTTACCCGCAAGCAGCTCCCTGAGCTCCTCGTCCCTCTGAATTACCGCCTCAGCCCTCAAGCACGCCTCCACGAGCACCCTCTCCTCCACCTCGCCGCAGCTGAAGGACCTTGGGTGGGGGTGCCCAGCCGGGATGTGGGAGTATCCTGGAGGTTTGAAAAAGACCATCAGAAGAACCGCGGCTATTGCAAGAAGCCCGAGGAATGCTGGAATACCTCCGCCCGGCAGTCTTCTCAGGTTTTCCGCTGTGCCTGCTTCTTTCATCCCTCATCCCCTCCTTCGGCAAAGCACAGGTGGGATTAGAGCCAGCATCAGCACCGCGGCAGGCCCGCAGATTGCCCTTCCCTCTGGATGCTCCTCTGCAGCCTTAAGGAACTCTTCTGTGAGGTCCTCAAAGGCTGCGCCGTCGTACTTGAGGAGTGCCCACCTGTCGCAGTACACCCCGCTCGTGCCGATAAGCCAGTACTCACCGTTCCAGACCATCCCGCCAGCGGGGCACCCGCTCGGCATCTCGCTGAGAGGCACAAACCTCTTGCCATCGTACTTTGCCACAAAGCCTCCCCCGCTGGGAGGGTCGATGAGGTATGAGATGAGCCAGTACTCTCCGTTCCACCTGGCGTCGTCGAGGGCGTAGATAGGGTTGCCCTCCACGCTCGTGTTCACCCGTGTGAAGGCGCCGTTGAACTTTACGAGGCGGTTGCTGCTCAGAAATAGGAGGCAGTACCTTTCGCTGCAGAAGAGCTTCTGGGGCCTCAGAATCTTCTCCGGCCTTGGCAGGAGGAATACCTCCCGGGGAGGAGGTTTCACCAGCCTGAAGCCCTTCCCGTCATACTCCAGGAAGACCGGCGGTGACCCATAATCTGAAAGGGCAATCAGCAGAGTGCTGCCGTTCCAGCCGATGGCTGAGGTAATGTAGATGTCCTCCGGCAGCCCCTCTGCTGGAACTCGCAGCTGCCCGATGCGCCTTCCATCAAAGTATAGAAGTCCGGGAAGAGGTGAGCTCTTATTCTGAGCCTCAGGAGGCTTAGTAATCCCTATTATCCAGGCGCTTCCGTTCCACGCCAGCGAGTCAACCCCGCTTACCGCAGGTGCCTCGCTCTTGCTCAGCATCTCTTTGAGCGTTCTGCCGTCGTAGCTGTAGAGCCCGAGCACAGTCCTTGTCTTTCCGAAAAGCGAAACCCTACGCGTGGCTGCCACCAGCCACTCGCTGCCATTCCATGCCATTGCGCGCACATTGTAAACATCGCTAGGCGTTATGTCCACGAAGCCCCTATCGTCGAACCTCTGAAGTGAGCTGTAGCCGTTTCTATCCACTCCGAGAATAAGGCAGTACTCGCTTATGCACTCCACCTGCTCAACGTAGCTGAACCTCCGGGAGAGCACCTGCCGGTCAAGCCCCTTAAGCGTTGCGCGAGGGGTGCAGCCGCTCGCGTTGATGACCTTAAACTTCTTGCCATCGTAAACAACTGTCCTTTCAAGCACCTTGCCAATCTTCTCCGGATCCCTCTTCCTCGCACAGATTTCCCAGGCGGAGCCGTTCCACCGGATAGAGGCAGGCCTTAAAAGCAGCGGCTCCCTGGGCACCTTTGCAAGCCTCTCCGGAAGGAGGCGCACCACGTGCCTGTATGAAATCGCCGGCAGGAGCTCTGCATGAGTTTCATTCTTGGGAGCCCAGAACATTCCCGCGATAAGCCACTCCCTGCCGTTCCATGCCACGGAAGCAGGTTCCAGTGGACTTCTCAGCTTAACCAGCGCATACCCTTCGTACCTCACCGGCATAAGGAGGTCTTCCCTGTAGCTGTACACCGCATCGCCGGCAAGAATCACCCACTCTTCGCCGTTGAAGTGGATTTCCCTGACAGGCTCTTCCATCTTCTTAATCAGGGTGAGGTTCTCCCCATCATACCTGAGCAACACCTTATCCTCTGCGGTGTAGGCATAAATCAGGCAGTACTCGGGGCTGCACTTCAGAACCTCCACCCTAAGCTTCCCTATCTCCTTCAGCGTCCCGTTGTACTTTACCAGCCTTCCAGGTGAGATTCCCGCCCCAATGAGCCAGAAGGAGCTGGTGTGGTCCATCTTCAGAATCCTTTCACCAAGATTTGCAACCCTGCGGAAGCTCTTGCCATCGTAGCTCACCAGGCTTCCGTCGAAGCTTCCGATGAGCCATGTTGAGCCGTTCCAGTCTATCGCCGAGATTCCAGCTATCCCGGCAGCATTGACCGGAGATAGCAACGACAGGAGAAGGAAAACTCCGAGCAGCAGCCTCATGGCGCCACCCCCAGCTTGCTGTACAGCCTCTCAGTAAGCTCCTCAAAGGCTGCGCCGTCGTACTTGAAAAGCCTGCTCCTCCCCCCGGAGTATCCAATCACAAGCCCGTACTCAGCGCCCCAGCGCACCCTCGCGTAGGAAACGTCCGCAGGCAGAGGAATCTCCTCCATGCTTCTGCCATCGTAGCTGAGCAGCATGCTGCCAGCGAGCAGCCACCTGCTTCCCGTCCAGGCGATGGACGAGATGTACACATCTCCGGGGTTGTCCACCCTGACGAAGCCCGAACCGCTGTGCCTCAGGACAAAGGTATCCTTAACGCCTGGTTTGCCCTCATAGTCGGGCTCGCCGAGCTCTGCGCCTGCGATGAGCCACTCACTTCCATTCCAGGCTAAGGCGCTTATGCTGATGTTCTCCAGAGGAGTCACATCCTCCAGCCTCTCTCCGTCGTACTTCACCAGCCTGGAGTAGAGGCCACCGGACACCAGCAGCCAGTATCCATTGCCCCAGGCAATGTGCTCAACGGATGGGAGCTCCACCACCTCCTCAAAAGAGCTGCCGGTGTACTTTATCCCCCTCCCCTTTGGAAAGAGGCTGCTCAGCAGCCAGTAGTCCCCATTCCAGGCAATGGCGGCAACGCAGTGGATTCCTGAGATGTTCCTCATCTCACGCAAAAGCTCCTTCTTGCTGGAGTAGGTCTTCGGAGACTGGGTAAGGTTTACAAAGCGCCTTCCATCGTAGCTCTTCAGCAAACCTCCACCCTTGCAGTAGCCGCCTCCGGCGATTAGCCATGCGGAGCCGTTCCAGGCCAGGGCGTCCACACTTCCCATGCGCCCCCTGACAGCAGGCAATGGAACGCTGAATCCAGCATCTTCACTGAGGTCGGTGAATTCTCCTCCGTCATACCTGACCAGCAGCCCCCTCTCACCGGTAGTCCCGGCAATCAGCCAGTACCTGCCGTTCCACACCGCATCTT
>JAADFX010000075.1 GCA_013152685.1 Methanobacteriota archaeon
ACGGAGTTTCTCAGCTACACTGGACATGTTATTCTATCCTTTTCACATCTCATCGACAAGCAATGTTATATAAAAAACAAAAAGGCTGAGGAGATTCACACCACACCCTCCCGCCTTGCCACCGCCTCCACGTCCTTGTCGCCCCTCCCGGAGAGGTTTATCACCACCACGTCGCCCCTGTCGAACTTGTCCGCATTCTTGAGGAGCCATGCCACGGCGTGGGCGCTTTCAAGCGCGGGTATTATGCCCTCCTTCTCGCTCAGGTAGTGAAACGCCTCAAGCGCCTCGTCGTCTGTTGCATAGTAGTACTTCGCCCGCTTTATCTCCCTCAGCAAGGCGTGCTCCGGACCAACGGCAGGGTAGTCCAGACCTGCGCTTATGCTGTGGGTGGTTGCGATCTGCCCGTACTCGTCCTGGAGCACGTAGGTGTAGGTGCCGTGGAGCACGCCCTCTCTGCCGGCGGCAAAGCGCGCCGCATGCCTTCCACTCTCTATCCCCTCGCCCCCTGCCTCGACGCCTATGAGCTCCACCTCGGTGTTGTCCAGGAAGGGGTAGAATATTCCTATGGCGTTGCTGCCGCCGCCCACGCAGGCTACAATCGCACTCGGCAGCCTGCCCTCCAGCCGGAGTATCTGCCTCTTGGTCTCCCTGCCTATGACGCTCTGGAAGTCGCGGATCATCGCGGGGTAGGGGTGAGGTCCGAGCACAGAGCCAAGAAGGTAGTGGGTGGTGGTCACATTCGCCAGCCAGTCGCGCAGGGCTTCGTTTATCGCGTCCTTCAGCGTCCTGGAGCCGCTCTCCACGGGGTGCACCTCCGCGCCCAGGAGGCGCATCCTGAATACATTCACCTTCTGCCTCTCCATGTCCTCGGTGCCCATGTAGATCTCGCACTTGAGCCCGAGCACCGCCGCGGCGGTGGCTGTGGCAACGCCGTGCTGTCCTGCACCTGTTTCGGCAATAATCCTCCTCTTGCCCATGCGCCTCGCGAGAAGAGCCTGCCCCAGGGTGTTGTTAATCTTGTGCGCCCCCGTGTGCGCCAGGTCCTCGCGCTTGAGGTAAACCTTGAAGCCAAGCTCAGAGCTCATGTTGGCGCAGTAGGTGAGCGGCGTTGGCCTGCCCACGTACTCGCGCAGGTAGTAGTCCAGCTCCCTTTTGAATTCCCTGTCGTTGCGGAACTTCCTGTAGGCGCGCTCCAGCTCCTCCACCGCCGGCATTAAAACTTCCGGCATGTACCTTCCGCCGTACCTGCCAAACCTGCCCCTGCGCGTCGGGTACCTCATGACTATGCCTCAGGTTTGTATTGCCGCGAGGATTAAAATATTTATTCCCCGCAGGAGGTGTGTAATGAGGTGGTATGATGAGAGAGTATGCCTTTCGCATAGAATCTACAGTCCCGGAGAAACAACCAAAGAAAAAAGGATGGGCCCGCTGGGCTTCGAACCCAGGACCTTTCGCTTATCAGGCGAACGCGCTAACCAGGCTGCGCCACGGGCCCTCGTGATTCAGGCGCGGCTTCACCTCTTAAAATTTTAATGAAAGTAGCCTCCGGAGGCGGTGCGTCACCTTTATAAGTCCCGGGCAACAACCTTCTCTACAATGGGAGTCCAGCTTGGCGACCTGGTGGCGGCGAGGGAGGTTGGCTTTGAGGAACTCGCAGGCAGGCGCATTGCAATAGATGCCTTCAACACCCTCTACCAGTTCCTCTCGATTATCCGCCAGCCGACGGGGGAGCCCCTGAGGGACTCCAGCGGCAGGATAACCAGCCACCTCTCCGGGCTGCTGTACAGGAACGCCAACCTGATAGAGCTGGGCATCCTCCCCGTGTACGTCTTCGACGGTGAGCCCCCGAAGCTCAAATCCAGGGTGATTGAGGAGCGTAACCAGCTTCGCGAGAGGGCGAGGGAGGAGTGGGAGCGCGCCCTCCGGGAGGAGCGCTACGAGGAGGCCTGGAGCAAGGCTGTTCAGTCAGCAAAGCTAAGCGATGAAATGCTCGCCGACTCCAGGCGGCTGCTCAGCCTCCTGGGCATACCCTACGTGGATGCCCCGGCGGAGGGCGAGGCCCAGGCAGCCCACATGGCGAAGAAGGGAGACGTATTCGCCGCAGGCAGCCAGGACTACGACTCGCTGCTTTTTGGCTCTCCACGGCTGGTGCGCAACCTTACCATCACCGGAAAAAGGAAGCTGCCCAGGAGGAAGGTGTACGTAGAGGTCAGGCCGGAGCTTATAAGCCTTGAGGAGACGCTGCGCAGGCTTGAGGTGACCAGGGAGCAGCTGATAGACATAGCAATACTGATAGGCACCGACTACAATCCCGGAGGGGTGGAGGGCATAGGACCGAAGAGGGCATACGCCCTGGTAAAGGAGCACGGCAGCGCTGAAAAGGCGCTGGAGGCGAAGGGGGTGGAGGCTGATTTCGACGTGGCTGAAATAAGGGAGCTCTTCCTGCACCACAGGGTCACGGACGACTACACCGTGGAGTGGAAGCTGCCGGACAGGGATGGGGTAATCTCCTTCCTGTGCGGGGAGAGGGACTTCTCCAGAGAGAGGGTGGAAAAGGCGCTTGAGAAGATGGAGAAGGCGCTGAAGGTAACCCGCGCCCAGCGGAGCCTGGATGCCTGGTTCGGCTAGCTATATCCCCCTCCTGCCAATTTCGCCGCGCATGCTCCTGAAGTCCTTGAAGGGCAGCACCCTGCCGGCGCTCATTCCAAGCTTCCGCCAGTGGACTATGTGGTTTATCTCAGACTTCAGCCAGACGAGCCGCTCCTTCTCCTCATCCCGGGTGAGCTTGCCCTCCTCCCTCTTGGAATAAAAGTCCTGAAAGGCCTGAAGGTACTCCCTGAGCTCGCCGTCATCGGGGTACTTCTCAGACAGCTTCTCCAGGCGCTCCTTCACCTCCCGGATGACACTGGCGTACTCCTCATCGCCGTCGATGAACATGCCAAAGGCCTCATCCAGCCTCTCAGCAACCTCCTCGAGGGTGTATGCACTAGCCTTTACCATTCTCCCACCTGTTTATTCCTTGACGCCCGGGCTTATTAATATTTCCTTTCGGGTTATAAAAAAATTAAAAGACGGTATAAAGAGAGATGATTGGTGTAATGAAGTGCAGAGCTTGTGGCGCGGAACTCCAGGACGGCTGGGCCTTCTGTCCTTACTGCGGAAGTAAGAACGCGCCCTCGCCTCTGCGCCAGCTGGATGACGCGCTTAATGTTTTTGAGCAGAGCGTCAAGAACATCTTCAGCGATGTGGCCAACTTTCCCTTCGGCAAGGGGTTCATCGTGGAGATATCCCAGGAGAAGGGAGAGCCCAAGGTGTCCATAAAGGACTTCGACGAGTTCTCTGAAGCGCTCAGGTCCAGGAGAGTGGCACCCCGCGACCCGGAGGTCGTTGAGCCGGAGGTCAGCGTGGAGAGGAACGGGCGGCTTATCAGGGTGAAGATGCCTGGAGTAAAGAGCGAGAAGGATGTTACGATTAAGAAGCTCGGGAACTCCCTGGAGGTGCACGCAAGAGCCGGCGGCAGGAGGTACTTCGCGGTAATACCCGTAAAGTACAGGCGAATTGCGGGCAAGGAGTTCTCGAAGAGCGTGCTGGAAATAAGGCTCAGGTAAAAACATATTCTTTTACCACGTTATGGCTACAGGGAAAGAAGTGCAGGTCCCCAGTGGGGGCATGGTGTAGCGGCTATCATAGCGGGCTCCAGACGACGCACCTGGGCGGGAGATACCCGCCGACCTGGGTTCGAGTCCCAGTGCCCCCACTCCTTTCTAGTTTCGTGCCATTTTTTCAAACAATGTTATAACACTTTTCCAGAGCTCTCGGCCAACTTATTTTTGGTCTCAGAAGGAGCTAAGACCTTATGGATGTCTCTGGGGAGGTAGCTCGTTTCAAGTCAGTTATGAATAGAGTCAATACCCTTGATGAAAATGACCGTAGCGTCATAATGGAGTTCTACAAAAAGTTAAGGAAAGACCGCGTTGGATATGCTAAAATCACCAATTATCTCAAGCAACTATTCGTGATTCGCAAGTACCTCGGTAAACCCCTTTCCGATGCCACCGAGGAAGACATCTTCATGCTCATAGAAAAGCTGGAGACTATGGACTACTCCGAGAGTACAAAGGCAAACTTCCGCATAACGCTGAAGAGGCTATATGGATATGACTGGATAAAAACCACAGAAAAGAAGAATAAAATAAAGTTGCCAAGCCCTGAAGAGCTGCTAACTGAAGATGAAGTTCTAAAAATGGCCTCTGTATGTGATAATCTTAGGGATTCTGCCCTGATAGTAACTCTTTATGACTTGGGTTGTCGTCCTGCAGAGCTCCTTAAGCTCAGGATCAAAGATCTTAAATTCGATGAATATGGCGTAGTGGTGCATCTCCAGGGGAAAACTGGACCCAGGCGAGTGAGAGGAATTTTGAGCGCACCTTACTTGAAGAAATGGCTTGAGCACCATCCAAAGAAGGAAGATCTGGAAGCGCCTCTATGGATAGTGATAAATCCCAACAGCAATGGGTACCTCAAAGAATCCACACTCCAGAAGATTGTAGATAAGGTAAGCAAGCTTGCGGGAATAAAAAAGCGCGTGTATCCATACCTTTTCAGGCATTCCCGAGCAACGTGTTACGCCCGCTTTATGACTGAGGCACAAATGTGTGAGCACTTCGGTTGGGTACAAGGTAGCAAGATGCCAAGGAGATACGTCCATCTCTCCGGGAGAGACGTAGATGATGCCCTCCTTACCTTCTACAACCTCAAGAAAAAAGAGGAAGAGAAACTCAATGGCAAACCCAAGCGATGCCAGATTTGTGGAGAGATCAACCCACCAGGTGCTGAGACCTGTTGGAAGTGCATGAGACCACTTGACCAGGAGAAGCTACTCAGGGGATATGATGAGTTGAAAAAGGAGATTAAAGAGGAGTTGCTTAGAGAGCTGCTGAGCAGTTAAGGATATGTTATACATAACACGTACTTATAAACCGGCAATTGGGGCAACCAGAGGGGGATTATTTGATCGTGGAGAGGTGCGATAAATAGCCGATTTATAAAGATTGCGAAAAGTTTATATGTTAAATCACACGAAGCGGAATCCTCACCTTTTCAACATGGTGCTGCACAACATTATTTCCCAGGAAATTTTCAATAAATGTTTAT
>JAADFX010000076.1 GCA_013152685.1 Methanobacteriota archaeon
CGCCCAGCTTTTGAGCACCCCTCCCATTGCCAGGCGCAGGTCGTAGTGAAGCCGCCTCGCGTGGTGCTCCTGCACAACAAAGATGTTCCCGCGCTCCGCCTTCTCCTCCGGCTCAGGCTCGGGCGTTTTTGAGAAGTCGCGCTTCCGCGTGTACTCTTCAAGGCTCATTGTTAGAATATCTGAGCTTGAGGATTTAAGGGTAGCGCCTGCAGAGGTTAGCTTTTAAATAAGCCTTCACCCAGTATTAATTGGTGGTCAAAATGGCAAAGATACTCCAGCGAACACCTGCGGTTTGCGCCTCGATAATAGAGCACTCTGTGGACGAGTTTCTCAGCACCGTTCGCCTTGCGAGGAATGCTGACATAGTTGAGCTCCGCGCCGACGGGCTCAAGTTTGAGGGTGGAGCCTACGGGGCGGAGGTCAAGAGGCTGCTCAGAAACGCCCGCCTGCAGACAGAGCTGCCCATAATACTCACCGTCAGGAGTGAGAAGGAGGGGGGTGTATTTCCCGGCAGCGAGAGGGAGATTGCGGATTGTCTGAAGGAAGGGCTGAAGCTGGCGGACGCCATAGACGTGGAGCTGCGCATGAACTCGGAGCTGAGGGACGAGATAATTCAGCTCGCGAGGAGCAGCAATGTTGACGTAATAGTCTCCTACCACGACTTCAGCGCAACCCCGAGCATTGAGGCGATGCGCGGGATACTGGAGGAGGAGGTGGACGTGGGCGCGAGCATAGCGAAGCTCGCTGTTACAGCGCGCTCAAGGCGGGATGTGGTCAACCTGCTCAGGGTTACGCAGGAGATGAGCGAGCGCCTGGAGGTGCCGATAGTTACTCTAGCCATGGGAGAGCTGGGCAGGGTTACAAGAATCGCAGCGCCGATGCTGGGCTCGGCGATAACCTACGGCTATGTTACCAGGGAGACCGCCCCGGGGCAGCTGAGCGTCGATGAGCTCAGGAGGATGCTCAAAGCGCTGGGTGCTTAGGATGGTGGACGCGAGCACAAAGGTCTTTGCGGTGATAGGCTCGCCGGTGGAGCACAGCCTCTCGCCTCAGATGCACAACGCCAGCTTCTCAGCGCTCGGGCTCAACTGCATCTACGTGGCGCACCGCGTCGAGGCGCAGGAGCTGGGAGACGCAATCGCTGGATTAAAGGCGCTGAAGTACGGAGGGGTAAACGTCACGCTGCCCCACAAGCAGGCGGTGGTGGGCTACCTGGATGAGCTGAGCGGAGAGGCAAGAGCAATAGGCGCCGTGAACACCCTGGAGTTCAGGGATGGCAGGGTGGTGGGCCACAACACCGACGGCATTGGCGCGCTGAATGCGCTCCGCGAGGCGGGCGTGGAGGTTGACGGCAGGCGGGTGCTCATCCTGGGCTCTGGAGGCGCCGCCCGGGCAATAGCAATAACCCTGGCGATGCGCTGTGAGGTGGCAGGAATAACCCTGCTCGGCAGAACGAGGGAGAAGCTGGAGGCGCTTGCCGGGGATGTGGAGCGCGCCGGCGCTAGAGTGGCTATCCGCCTTCTCAGCGAGGCTGAGCTGCGCGGCACGGTGGAGGAGCACGATGTGGTGATTCACGCCACCCCGGTGGGGATGCACCCCCGCACGGAGGAGACCCTCCTCAGGGCGGAGCACCTCGCCTCTAAACCGGTGGTGATGGACATAGTCTACACACCCAGAGAGACGAGGCTCCTGAGGGAGGCGAAGAAGGCGGGGTGCAAAGCCATAGACGGCGTTGGAATGCTGGTGCACCAGGGGGCTGAGGCGGAGAGGATCTGGCTCGGCGTGGAGCCGAGCGTTGAGGCGATGCGCAGAGCCGTGCTGGAGGCGCTGGGGGAGGAGTAGGGTAATCATGAGCTGCGACGAAGTGGCGGTGCACCTCCTCTACTTCATCAAGGAGAGGGACGAGGAGATTAAAAAGGTCTGGAAAAGGGCGACTGAGCTTCTGGGCGAGGGGGAGGAGGTGAAGGTGCTGGAGGAGTACAGCCAGCTAACCCTGGCGAGGAGCTTCGCCTCACCCCTGGCGGAGCTGAGCCTCTACCTGCGCGGCGATGTGGTGGTGCTCCAGCTGCTCATCCTTGCTCCCGAGGAGGACCCCGGAATTGCGAAGCGCCTCAAGGAGGTTGCCTCCGAGGAGATGTCCCTCTTCCTGGGGGAAACCCTGCTCTTCATCTCCCGGGACAGGGAGAAGATAGCAAGGCTCTACGGCGACGTGAGCTGGCGCCGGAGCGAGCTCACCCAGGGCGAGCTCTACCTGCTGGAGAAGGGTGACGAAAGGGACAGCTACCTGCTGCTCTCCTCCCTGCCCAGGCGCGACTTCTTCCTGAGGTTCATATACATCGACCTGCTGGGCAGGAAGCTCTCCCGGGAGGCGGACCTCTTCCTGGAGCAGCTTCAGGCGATACGGCAGAGGAGGAAGGAGTTCGAGAGCAGGGCGTCGCAGCTGCTGAGCGAGAAGTGCTGCTCCCTGGAGGAGTTTGAGGGCGTGATTGAAAAGCTCAGCCTGATATACATTGAGCTCGCCCAGTACCTGGAGTGGATCAGCGGCAAGGTCACAGCGCTGCGCGAGGACATCCACGACTTTGAGAGCGAGGTAAGGCGCCTGCTCGCCGGCGAGGACGAGATCTTCTCCCAGAGCATGAAGGGCTTCTCCTACGCCCTGGACACGCTGATGTACGAGAGGGAGAACTTCATCCTAGCCCAGGAGAAGGTGAAGAATGCCATGGACGTGGTGAGGATGAAGATATCCATAGAGCGTGGCAAGGAGACCGTTGAGCTCCAGCACGAGAGCATCTCCCTCCAAGTGGCGGCGGGCTTCATAGAGTTCATAGTGGTCTTCTACTACACCCTGAACTCCTGGAAGATTCTCGCGGGCAAGGCCTTTGCCGCCCTCTCGCCGGGGGTTATCCTCCTCACCCTGGCCGCCTTCTCCTCATCGGTGGTGCTCTTCACCCACGCAGTGGCAGCGGCAAGAAAGGAGAACAGGAGGCTCACCCGTGAGATGGTGGCTTCAGTGGCGCTGATTCTGGTCTTCGCCGCAGCCATGTTCCTCCTCAGCGTCAGAAGCCCCTGAGCAGCTTCAGCGTCTTGAGCCTCTCCCTGAGGAGGCGCTCGTGCCTCTCCTCGTCCCTCACCAGCTGCTCAAAGAACACCTTGGTCTCGGGATCGCGCGCCTCCTGCGCCGCCCTGCGGTAGCGCTCCTGGGACCCCTTCTCGCTTTCTATCGCCTCTTCCACCATCCGTATGAGCTCGTCCACACTACCACCCTTTTTCCACAGCACGCTGGCTAACGTGGTGAAGGTATTCAGTTTTAGTGCCCGGCAGGCTAAAGCTCCACCGTCTCCAGGTCCTCCGGCAGGAGTATGTCCTCAAAAACCTCCCTCGCCCTCTCCACCTCCTCCCGGGCGAGCCCCCTCCACAGGTGCACCAGCGCAAGGCGCTTTACCTTGGCCCTTGAAGCAAGCTGCGCCGCCTGCAGCGGCGAGGAGTGGGTGCTCGCGCCGCCGCCGTAGGCTTCTGCAACAAGAAGGTCAGAGTGCAGCGCAAGCTCCACCAGCTCCTCCGTGGGGGCGCCGTCGCAGGCGTAGGTGAGCTTCCTCCTCCTGCGCACGCTAACGGCGAGCGCCGGCAGGGAGTGCCTCGTGGGAGCAAAGCTGAGCTCATAACCCAGCAGCCTGAGGCTCTCCCCGGCCTCAACAAACTCCACCTCATAGGGAAGCTCCTCCAGGCTCCTGCGGTAGGAGAGCTGGAGAAGCTCCTCCGCAACCTGGCGAAGCTCCGGCGGGCCCACCATGGTGAGGGGCTCCTCCCTGCCGTCTTCGCGAGCTGCGAGTAGAAGCGCCGGTATGCCCAGGAAGTGGTCCCCGTGAAGGTGGCTGATGTACACCAGCCTAACCCGGGAGAGCTCCACGCCCAGGCGCCTGAGCTGGAGCAGCGTGTGGGGCCCGCACTCCAATAAGAGCTCGCCGTTGACCAGCAGCGAGGTGTTCGCCCTGCTGCCGAAGGCCTCTCCCACACCCAGGAAAGTTACCCTCACCTCTCTCCCTCCAGCCAGACGCTGTCTTCGCCGCGGTAGTTGAGCTTCAGCACGAGAAGCTCAAAGGGCTCCTTGCCAGAGCGGTTGTCCACCGAGTGCACCTCCCCGGGGAGGCACACGTAGGCCTCACCCCGCTCCGCGCGGTGGACCTGGTTCCCTATCCTCAGCTCTGCGCTTCCGCGCAGGATGTAGTAGAACTCCGTCTGGTGCCTGTGGTAGTGCTTCCCCACCCTCTTGCCAACTGGTATCTGCACCAGCTGCACCACAACTTCTTTACCCAGCTCCCCCCTGACGAGGAGCCGCTTCCTGTAGCTTCCCCTCTCTATCCAGTCTCCCGGCTCCAGCCTCATCTCCCCGACCTTTCCCCGGACTTCTGTGCCAGAGACCTTATCGGCGGAGTCATGGTGAGGGGGCGCTCCCTCACCAGCCCCTCGGGCTTGTAGTAAAGGATGAGGAGCATGAGCACCCCGAAGAGCATGTACTCCAGCCAGGTGGCCTCGAAGGGGAGGTGCAGCACCGCCTTTATCTCGTACTTGTACACAATGAGGAGGACCTTTAGCACCACGAAGCTCAGCACCCCCAGCACTACTCCGCGGTTGTTTCCCATGCCCCCCAGGAGCAGCATCAGGAAGGGGAAGAAGGTCCAGTCCACGCGGAAGAAGGTGGAGGCTATTACGTTGACGCTGTAGAGTGAGTAGAAGGCGCCCGCCAGCGCGGCTATCGCGGAGCCTATGGCCACCGTCTTTATCCTCAGCACCAGGATGTTTCTCCCGAAGGCCCTGACCACATCCTCATTCTCCCTCATGGCCTTGAGCAGCCTGCCGTAGGGCGAGGTGAGCAGCCTCTCCACCAGCAGGTAAACAACAAGGGCGAGGGCAAGGGCGAGGAGGGCAAAGCCCAGGAAGCGCCTCTCCCCCGGCACAAAGGCGAGCACGTCTGGCACGCTAACGCCGTAGTAGCCGCCTATGATGGAGGTGTTGTAGTTGGCCACCAGGAACATGACCTCGCTGATTGCGAGCAGGGTTATGGCGAGGTAGTCGTGGCGCAGCTTTGCGCTCGGGAGGATGAAGAGCGCCCCCGTGATGGCGCCCAGCAGCGCCGCAACAGCGAGGCAGAGGAGCAGGATTCCCAGCCCCAGCAGGGGGTTCTGGGCTATCGCGGGGTTCAGCACGCCCTTAAGGCTGCCGCTGGCCTCTATTATCCCCCCCTCTATTCCCAGCATTGAGATTAAAATCCTGTTCACCACCCCACCCACGGCGATAGCGCCCACGAGCACCGCCAGGGCTCTGCCGAAGTTGGGTATCCCGGCGTAGCCGTACTCCACATTGAGGCTGAGCGCCACTATTAGATAAATGGAGAACCACAGAAGAATGTCTAGGAGGAGGTACTCCTGCGCCATCTGTTGTGCCTCCAGATTTTTAGTCCTGCAATTCCCTTGGGGCTGAGAATCAGCGCCAGGATGAGGAGCAGCAGGGAGACCACCTTGCTGTACAGCAGCACCCCCGCTCCAAGCTGCTTCGACAGGTAGAAGGTTACCAGCGACTCGCTCATGCCGATGAAGAAGCCCCCTATGAGGGCGCCGTAGATGCTGCCCAGGCCGCCAACTATGCTGGCGGCAAAGATGGAGACGATGATTATCGCCCCCGTGGCGGGGACTATCTCCTGCCTGAAGGGCAGCAGGCTCCCCGCAACCGCCGCCAGGGAGCCGGAGAGGAACCAGGAGAAGAGCCGGGTGTGCTCCACATTAACACCCATTATCTCCGCCAGCGCCGGGTTCTCCATTGAGGCGCGGAGCGCTATGCCGAATTTGGTCTTGTAGAGCAGCAGGAAGAGGGAGAGGAGCAGGAGCAGAATCACAAGGCTTGAGACCAGCAGGATTGCGTCCATGCCGGCAAGCTTAAAGTCGAGAGGGGTGAAGATGAACTTCTTTGTGCCCTTCTGGGTGAACTGCGCCAGGGTGTCGGAGTAGGCGCCCAGGGCTCCGAGAAGGATGAGGTCCACCGCGAGGGTGGCTATCATGAGGGTTACCACCATCGCCTCCTTTCTTATCATGGGCTTAAGCACAACCGTATAGATGGCTATGCCCAGCGCACCTCCCAGCAGGAAGGACACGGGCAGGGAGTAGTAGGGGTGCAGGTCGAAGAGCACCAGCAGGGTCAGGGAGATGTAGGCCCCAAACACCGCCATGCTGCCCTGGGCGAAGTTTGGCACGCCCGTTGTTATGTAGGTTATCGTCAGGCCAATGGCGAGGAGAACCAGCAGGTTGGAGTACACAAGGGCTCCTTCCAGAACAGCCATGCTATGTGCATTAAGCGGTAAAGCTTATATAGTTTTTTATCTTAAAACAGATTGTCAAAACACCTAAAAAATTTATAAGGGAGGTACACGGAATGAATAGGCGATGGCTCGGATTTTTTGGTATTTTACTAATCGCGGGCGTACTGTTTGCCGGCTGTGCACAGCCGGCTGAGGAGAAGCCCAAGGAGGCTGCTCCGTCAAAACCCGCGGAGGTTGAGGTGCCCCTGGGTGTGCTGGTGGACCTCTCGGGACCGCTGACCACCTACGGTGAGGACATAAAGATGACCGTCACCATAGCCAGCGAGAACCTCAACGCCTACTTCGAGGAGCAGGGCAAGCCCTACAGGGTGAAGCTGTACGTCGAGGACACCAAGGTGGACCCGAAGATAGCCCTGGACAAGGTCATGGCGCTGCACAGCAAGGGCGTGAAGCTCATCGTCGGCCCCATGGGCAGCGGTGAGGTGAAGAACATCCTGGAGTACGTGAGGAGCAACAAGATGATTATCGCCTCGCCCTCCTCCACGGCTGACCCCAAGTACATCGGCGTAACATCGCCGGAGGAGAAGAAGTACATCTTCCGCTTCGTTGCGACGGACTCCTTCCAGACCAAGGCCATAGCCAAGCTCGCCCAGGAGCTGGGCGTGAAGGCGGTGGTCATAACCTACATCGGCAACGCCTGGGGCAAGGGTCTTAACGAGTTCGGCAGCTCCGAGTTCGAGAAGCTGGGAATAGAGGTGAAGAGCTCCGTGGAGTACCCCGACCCGCCACCCGCGGACTTTACCCCCTACGTGGCCACCATCGAGGAGGCGGTGAACGACCTGCTGAAGAAGTACAGCAAGGACGAGATTGCAGTGGTGGCCTTCAGCTACGAGGAGGTGGCGACGATGCTGGCGCAGGTCAAGGACGACTCGGTGCTGCTCAGCGTCAAGTGGATAGGCTGCGACGGCACGGCGAAGAGCAAGAAGGTTATTGAGGACGTGGCCGACAAGGCGAACAGGGTGAAGCTCTACAGCACCGTCTCTGAGACCAGGGGAGGTGCAGCCTACGAGGAGCTCAAGAAGGTGTACGAGGAGCGCACCGGCGGTAAGACGCCCATAAGCTACGGCCTCAACGCCTACGACGCCGCCTGGGTCCTCACCCTGGCCTTCGCCGAGGTCTACGACAAGCAGGGCAAGTACGACGCCGACGCCATAGCGGAGGCAATTCCAAGCGTGGCTGAGAGGTACAGCAGGGGTGAGTACGGCGTCGAGCCCGTGAGCGGTGAGGTGAAGTTCGACGAGTACAACGACAGGGTGGGCTCTGAGTACAGGATATACGCCGTCAAGGAGGGCAGCTGGGCTGAGGTCGGAGTCTGGAAGTTCGCCACCAACTCCATCGAGTGGAGCGGCTGAGGCGCTTTCAACGCGCGCACTGTGCAAGAGCTTCGGCGGCCTCAGGGCTCTGCAGGAGGTCAGCATAGACGTAGCGAAGGGCAGCATCACCCTGGTGATAGGACCCAACGGCAGCGGTAAGAGCACGCTGATAAACGTTATAACCGGCTTCATAAGCGCCGACTCGGGTGAGGTGCTGCTCTTCGGCGAGGACATAACCAACCTGCCGCCCCACGAGGTCTTCCAGCGGGGGGTGGTGAGGACCTTCCAGAACCCCCACCCCCTTAAGAAGCTCGCAGTTCTGGAGAACCTGCTGATAGCAGAGCCCGGCTACGGCGAGAGCGTGCTGCACAGCCTCTCTGGAGGCTGGGTTGAGAAGGAGAAGGCCCTCGTGCAGA
Organism: Methanobacteriota archaeon; assembly: GCA_013152685.1. GTDB lineage: Archaea > Hydrothermarchaeota > Hydrothermarchaeia > Hydrothermarchaeales > BMS3B > Pyrohabitans. Next base: position 8,100 of record JAADFX010000076.1, read on the forward strand.
AGGCCTTCGACATCCTTTCTTTTCTTGGCATAGAGCACCTGTGGGACGAGCAGGCGATGAACCTCAGCGGCGGTCAGCTCCGCCTGCTGGAGATAGGCAGGGCGCTGATGTGCGACGCCAGGGTTGTGGTGATGGACGAGCCCATCGCGGGAGTGGCACCCGCGCTGGCGCACACCATCCTCAAAAAGCTCAGGGAGCTGACACAGCGCGGGATATCCTTCCTTCTCGTGGAGCACCGCCTGGACATAGTCCTGGACTACGTTGACAGGGTGTACGTGCTCGCCAACGGAAGAATTGTTGCAGAGGGTAAAGGTGAGGAAATACTTAAAAACCCCAAGGTTGTCGAGGTGTATCTGGGTGCTCAGAGCTGAGAACCTCTCCGCGGGCTACAGGGAGCTGCACATCCTGTTCAACATCAACGCCACTGTGAAGAAGGGCAGGATAACCACCATCGCCGGGCCCAACGGCAGCGGAAAGAGCACCTTCCTCAAGTCCCTCTTCGGCCTGGCTACTGTGCACTCGGGCAGGGTGTACTTCAAGGACAGGGACATAACCCCCACCCCGCCGCACGACAGGACGAAGATGGGCATCGCCTACCTGCCCCAGGTGGAGAACATCTTCACCAACCTCACCGTGGAGGAGAACCTGAAAATCGCCGGCTACACCTTAGAGAATGGGGAATACGAGGACAGGAGGGAGCTCGCCCTGAGCATCTTTCCGGAGCTTAAGAGCAGGCTCAGCCAGAAGGCAGGCACGCTGAGCGGCGGGGAGAGGCAGTTCCTCGCCATAGCAACGGCGCTGATAAGGAGGGCGGAGCTCCTCATGCTGGACGAACCCACGGCGATGCTCTCCCCAAAGTTCGCCTCCACAATTTTCAGCAAGATCCTGGACCTCAAGCAGGAGCTGGGCCTCACAATACTGCTGGTGGAGCAGAACATCAAAAAGGCGCTGGAGATAAGCGACGACGCCTACATGCTGGCCAGCGGGAGGGTGGTTTTTGAGGGCAGCGCCGAGGAGCTTCTGGAGCACGAGAAGTTCGGGGAGTTCTGCATAGGAGTATGATTGTGAGGAGCAGTTCTGCTGAGCCCTTCATAACCAAGGACGGCTCCCTGGTTCGCGAGCTGGTTCATCCGAAAAACTCCAGTGCAGAGAGGCTGAGCCTCGCGGAGGCGAGAGTCAAGCCGGGGGACAGGACCAGGGAGCACCTCCACAGGAAAAGCGAGGAGGTGTACTACATCCTCTCCGGGGAGGGAGAGGTTTACCTCAACGGCAAGGGAGCACGGGTGGAGGCGGGGGACGCGGTGCTCATCCCGCCCGGGACAAGGCACTACGTGGTGAACACCGGCGAGGAAGAGCTGGTCATACTGTGCGCGTGCTCACCGCCCTACTCCCATGAGGATACCCTCATCACCGGCTGAGCTTCCTGGCCAGGTAGCCGGGAAGGTGCCTGAGGCTGGTGAGAATCGCCTGTCTGAGCAGCAGCCTGGGGGGAGGCTCGCCGCCTGCAAGAGCCGCGATAACACCGATGAGCACATCCGTATTTTCAAAGAGGTGGTAGGAAAAGTCGGGCTTAAAGTAGAACAGCCTCCCCAGGTAGAGCATTGCCCTGAGCTGGGGGAGAAGCTGGCTGTCGCAGAAGCGCTGGTAGGCGAGCAGGTTTTCCTCCCTGCCTTCGAGCACCCTGCCCACGAGCTTCCCTGCCATTATGCCGGAGAGCGCCGCATAGTAGGTGCCCTCCCCCGAGAGAGGCTCCACGAAGCCCGCCGCATCGCCTGCCAGAGCCGCCTCCCCAAGAGCCACCCTGCGCCTGATTCCGCCCATGGGGATGGGGTGCGACCTAGGCTTGGGGGTGGAGCGCAGGTAGGGCAGCGTCGCCGCGAAGCGCTCCAGGCGGTCAAAAATGCCCTCCTCCAGCCGAGAGGCGAGCTCAGCCACGCCTATGGTGGCGCCCTCCCGCTTCGGAAAGGCCCAGGCGTAGGAGAAGCTCGCATGGCCGAAGTGGATTTCCATGGCGTCCAGACTAAGCCCCTCGACCTCGTACTCCGCCGCCACGCCGAGCTCGTCCGGCGGAAACCTCCACCCGAAGAGGCTCCTCCTCACCACGCTGCTCACGCCGTCGCAGCCCAGAAGAAAGCGCGCCTCAACCTCTCCCCGGGTGGTGCTTACCCGCCAGCAGCCCTGCCCCCGCCTCACCTCCTTAACCCTGGCCTTTTCAAGCACCTCCGCGCCCGCGCGCTCCGCCTCCCTGACAAGCGCGTGGTCGAGGATATCGCGGTAGGTGGTCAGAATGCTGTTCTCAGGTACGCGAAGCTCCCTCTCGGCGCCGGGTATCTTCACCCTCACCCTCCTGACCTCGTGGAAGAGCCTCCGGGGAAGCCTTATTCCCTCGCCGGCGAGGAGCTCCAGGGTCTTGCGGGTAACGGCGCCTCCGCACAGCTTGTACCTGGGCAGCGCCTCCTTCTCCAGCAGCAGCACCTTAACTCCCCGCGTCGCCGCCGCATGGGCGGCGCACGCACCGGCAACGCCTGCTCCGACCACCGCAAGCTCGCAGCGCATGGAAAGGCTTAATACCTCCAGGAATAAATTTGCTTCGATGATTGAAAAGTTCAGAATACGCACCACTGAGCGTGTGGAGCTCATAGACATAACATCAGAGGTGGAGGATGCCGTGGCAAGGGCGAAGGTGGAGGAGGGCATAGCCAGCGTGTTCACCAGGCACACCACCACGGCGGTGTTCATAAACGAGGCGGAGAGCGGACTCCTGCGCGACTACCTCGCGCTCCTCGAGAGGCTCGTGCCCCCCCGCGCGGGCTATGAGCATGATCGCATAGACAGCAACGCCCATGCGCACCTGCGCAGCATGCTCCTGGGGAGCAGCGTCTCCATCCCAATTGCCAACTCCCGCCTGGCACTGGGAACCTGGCAGAGGGTGCTCTTCGCAGAGCTCGACGGGCCCAGGGAGAGGAGCTTCTTCGTGAGCGTAGTGAGGGCCTGAGCCATGGCAAAGGTGATCCGCGACCCCATCCACGGGGACATCTTCCTCTCCGAGCTGGAGCTCAGGGTAATAGACACCCCGGAGTTTCAGAGGCTGCGCCGGATAAAGCAGCTGGGAATGACCTACCTGGTGTACCCGAGCGCAAACCACACGCGCTTTGAGCACTCCTTGGGAGCGCTGCACCTGGCGGGGAGGCTCGCCTCACGGCTGGGACTGAGCGAGGGTGAGAGGACGCTGGTGCGCATGGCATCGCTGCTCCATGACCTGGGCCACGGGCCGCTCTCCCACACCAGCGAGGAGCTGCTTGCGCGCTACCTCAACACCTCCCATGAGAGCGTGACCGCCGAGACGATTAAGAGCTCCGGGATAGCGGAGGTTCTGGCGGAGGGCGGCATAGATGCGGAGAGGGTGGTGGAGGTAATCGCGGGAGAGGCGGGCTACCTGAGCAGGATGGTGAGCGGGGAGTTCGACATAGACAGGATGGACTACCTGGTAAGAGACGCCCACCACACCGGCGTGGGCTACGGCATCATAGACCTAGACAGGCTGATAAACACCATAGAGATTAGGGAGAACCTGCTGGTGGTGAATGAGCGCGGGCTTCGTGCGGTGGAGGGCCTGCTCGTGGCGAGGTTCCTGATGATACCCACCGTCTACCTGCACCACGCCTCCAGGATAGCCGACGCCATGTTTCTGAAGGCGACGGAGGTGGCAATTGAGCAGGGGGAGCTGGACTTCCAAGAGCTCATGAGGATGGACGACTACCAGATGCTGGGCTTTCTGCGCTCCTCCCGCGGGTATGTGCGCGAGATAGGGGAGCGCTTCGACCAGCGCAGGCTCTTCAAGAAGGTGATTGTCAAGGGATGGCACGACCTCTCCCCAAGCCTCAGGGAGCGGATACTGGCGCTTCGCCAGGACGTGAAGAGGCTCTCGAGGATTGAGCAGGAGATAGCCGAAGATGCCGGCGTAGGCTACGGCTACGTGCTCCTGGACGTGCCTCCTGAACCAAGCTACCGCGAGCTCGACGCCCTCGTGGCGATGGAGGAGGGGATCAGGAGAATAGAGGAGGTCTCGCCCCTCGTGGGTGTGCTCAAGGTGGCGCAGAAGAGCCACTGGAGCCTGGGGATTTACGCGCCGAAGGAGCATGTGGAGAGGGTGAGGAGGGTGGCGGCGAACCTGGAGGGCTATGTCAGTTAATATATTAAATTTTTGAGAGTTGCGCCCATGTGCTGCCTGTAGCAAACCTTTAACCTCGTTATGGGTTTAAAGTTGAGCCATGCGAACCATTGCCCTTTCACTCCTGCTGCTTTTGCCGGGCTGCCTCCAGGAGGAGAAGCCCCTCCTGCTGGTGGACTACGCCCACGGTGAGGTCTTCCCGCCCCTTGACCCGAGAGAGCTGGGGTACTCAAAGCTTGACGAGATTTTCAGGGAGGCAGGCTACCAGGTGAGGGTGATTTCAGAGCCTCTTACAGAGAAGGAGCTGCGCAGGGCGAGGGTCTACCTGCTCGCCGGACCCATGAGCGAGCTAAGCGAGGAGGAGCGCGCCGCGGTGAGAGGCTTCGTGGAGCGCGGGGGCAGGGTCGTTGTGCTGGTGCACATCGCCTCGCCGCTTAGAGGGTTCCTCGCGGAGTACAACATAACCCTGGGCTGGGTGCTCGCCGAGGAGGTGAACACCCTCGGCAGACCCCACGACTTCGTGGTCAGGGACGTTGAGGGGACGGGGATTCTTAAGGGGGTTGACTCGCTGTCCTTCCACGGCGCCTTCTCTGTGCGCGCTCCGGGGCGCTACGCCCTCACCTCCCCCAACGCCTGGGAGGACCTGAATCTGAACGGAGTCAGGGATGAGGGCGAGCCCCGGGGCAAATTTGCGCTCATTGGAATCGCAAAATACGGGAAGGGCTACGTCCTGGTGATAGGCGACGATGCCACCCTGGCGAACCGCTTCATAGGCGAGGAGGACAACCTGAAGCTCGCCAGGAATATTGCTGAGTGGGGGCTGGAAGAGCCTCACCCGAAGTAGTCCTTCAGGCTCTTCTGCTCCACGCTCTCGTCGATGAAGATGCTCTCAATGCTCATCCGCAGTATCTTCACCCGCTGCCGCAGGTAGTCCTCCAGGGAGTAGCGCTCCAGCAGGTCCTCTGTAACCCTGAGGTACTTCTCCACGCTCCCCCTGGCGACGGTGAGCACTAGCTTGCCGCCGCAGCGCCGGCAGCGCCCCAGCAGGGGGACGCGGCGGTACTTGGCGTTGCAGTTGACGCAGCGCACCTTCTGCGTCGCGAAGGCGCGCAGGTTTCCGGCTAGGTCGGGAAGGAAGTGGCTCTCTATCACGCGCCTTGCGACATCGCGCTCGTCCACGCTGCGCAGCTTTCTTGCCAGTGATAGCTGCTTGTCCAGCTTGTCCACCATCTCCTTCAGGGTTTTGTAGGCGGAGATGGTGACGCCCGCTGAGATGTCGCTGGTGTCGTGGGTGAACTTGAGGTTATAGTACACCTCCCTCCTGCCCAGGCGCTGCCTCACCGTCTCTATCCTGTCCTCGAACTCCTGGGGCTTTGCGCAGCGCAGCGTGGCCTCGTAGAACTCCAGCGGGTAGCGCTCCACTATGTCGATGTTGTGCGCCTCGCTGTCCACCTCGCTCGGGTCCAGGCGGGTGGTGAGCACCAGGGGCGCGTCCATCGTACCACCCCGCGTGGCAGGGAGGAAGAAGCGGGAGAAGTTGAGGAAGGCGTCCATCATCAGGAAAACGCTGTCCTCGTCGCCGTCGCAATTTCGCCGCTTCGCCGCGTGGAAGTAGGGGTGGGCGTAGCCCACACTGGCACGGGAGAAGCCCACGATGCGCCCGAGTATTGCCGCCGAGGTGTGGGGAGCCAGGCCAAGCACCAGGTGGCCCAGCAGGTCCTCCTTGGTGCTGGCGTTGTAGTAGGGCTCAAGCCCGTAGAACTCCTCCAGGAGCTCGTCCACAAAGCGTGCGACTCGCAGCAGGTACTCGGCACCGCTCTCGGGCAGGATTATATCCTGGGGGAAGAGCTCCACAATCTGCTCCTCGCTCTCCAGGGGGTTGCCCTTATAATCCCTGGTGTAGCCCAGCTCCCGCATCTTCTCCACGCTGACCCCTATCTCCCTGGGTCTGACGTGGGTAACGGGCACGTCGGTGGCGTCGAAGCGGGCGGTGCCGTCCTTGAAGACGAAGACGCCGTTGCGGGAGCGCAGTATGCCCTTCTCCAGGGCCTCGGGTATCTTGTAGCGGGAGGTCATCCCTATTACGCCCTTCAGCTCACCCTGGGTGCTGCCCACGCGGCGCTCCGCCCTGGAGAGGAGCTTCTTCAGCTCCACCTCCCGCTCCGAGTAGTACGCCAGCCTCCCCCCGCACTTGGGGCAGCTCTCCTGCGCGTCTCCGGTAAAGCCGCAGGAGGGGCACACTCTGCGCAGCCTCGTCTCCCCCCCGCACCTGGGACACCGGGTGAAAAAGCTCACCTCACCGCACTTCCCGCACTCCCTGTACGCCACCTCCACCTTCACCTTCCCCAGCTGCGCCGCCTTCTTGACGTCGCGCGTCTTTCCGCCGGCATTGCCAATGGGGAAGAGCACATTGACCGGAGGAGACATCCTGCGCTCCTTCGCCTTCTCGGGCCTGCCCATCCGCGCGCCTATGTAGGTGGGCGCCTTGGGGCGCACCTCTACTCCAAAGGAGTTCACCAGCTCCATGGCATCGCGGGAGCGCTCATAGGCTTTGGAGAAGCGCTCCATGCTTGAGCCAAGGCAGTGGAGGAGCGCCCTGTACTCTTCCAGCACCACCCTGCCCTCAACCACTCTATGGGGCACGCACAGAAGCTCGAGCACCCGCTTCTCGGGGCTCATCTCCAGCACGAGGGCGCCATCCTCCTCCCTGCCGCTGAACACCCACTCCGCCAGCGCCTTCAGGTCCTCCTTGGTGACGTCGTGGTAGAAGTAGGTGTAGCGCGGATGCAGGGGCACCCTGAGCTTGAGGCTGATTTCCAGCGCCTCCTCCTCACTCGGCACCTGCAATGGGTCAAGGAAGCGGCGGTACTCCTGCCCCTCACCCTCGCCCAGCGCCCTCTCCAGCTCCTGCACCCACCACTCCTCGCAGTAGCCCGCTGGAGCGAGGGGGTGGTTGTTCTCCAGAAAGTCGCCGTAGTTCACCAGCAGGTCGCCCAGGAAGAGGATCTCCTCCACCTCCTCCAGCAGCTCCCGCGCCTGCTCCACGCTGGTCACTCGCACAACGCTCCCGTCGCGCAGCTTCACCACCGGCCCCTCTATGGTGTCGCAGGGCGTCACGGCGGTGCCCTTCCCGGGGCGCTCAGTTTTGAGCTGGGTGCCGATGGCTATAAAACCGCCTGTTATCACCATGGTAGCGGGGTGCATCGCCATACTCGCGAAGCCGGAGGCTCTGCTCCTGCCGTAGCGAAGCCTGAAGCCGCCCTTCGCCGAGGGGTGCGACAGCACAGGTCTCCCTGCCACCAGGTCCTTGATGTACTTGAAGCTGGGCTCTATCTTAGCTTCGCCGGAGGGCTTCTCCTCCTCACCGCCCTTCTTCTCCTTGCCCGAGACCAGCTCTGCGAGCCACTCCCAGCCCTCTATGCCGAGCCTGCGCACGTGCTTCAGCACCTTTGGCGCCTTCTGCAGCAGACCCTCCGCCAGCACAAGAACCGCGCCCCCCCGGAGCTGATTGGTCTCCACCCTGGGCAGGTCCCGGTAGCCTGCCACCTCCACCTTCTCCGTGGGCTCGCCGGTTACCTCCACCGGCAGGGAGCGCACCGCAATGCGCACCTCCTGGGCACTGGGAAAGTACTGCAGGCGGGCGGCCTCGTGGTGGTAGAGGTCCACCTCCTCCACAAAGCGCTCCACCTCCTCCTCGGTGGCGGAGTAACGCCCCAGGGAGAGCGCCTGCCTTATGACGTCGCCCACCAGCACCGCCAGAGCCTGGGCCGAGCCCCCGGCGGAGCGAATGGGACCTGCGAAGTATATTGCGAGGTACTCGCTCCCATCGCCGTTCTTCTTTATCTTCACCTTGACTATCCCCTCCAGCGGCGCCGCCACTATCCCCTCGGTGAGAATCGCCAGCGCGGTGCGCAGTGCCTGCTCCGCAGCCGCCTCCCTGGAGTCAAAGCTCCCGAACTTCCCCTCCACTATCTCTCTAGCTATGGTAATCGCCGCCTCCTCGGCGCTAACCTCGGAGCACAGCTCGCGGATGCGCGGCGCCACCTTTGGCGGGCCAACGAGACCCTCAACGCGCTCCGCCATGTCCTTGGCGAGGGGTATCTCCACCTCAAGCGAGGGATCCAGCCCCCGCCTCCTGGCCTCCTGCGCCCTTTCCAGGGCCTCCTTGACCCTCTCCTCCAGCAGGGAGAAGTACTCCTCTATCTGCATGTCACCCGAACCTCATTATGGTGGTGCGCATGTTCTGCAGGTCTATGATGGGAACCCTCCCCGGCGTGGGATGGATGTTCATCTTCCTCTGGAAGCTGGTCTGCTCCTGGAAGGTGCCGGAGTTGACCACCACTGTGCCGCGGTAGTTCTCCACCTGGGTGGTGTGCACGTGCCCCATGTGGAGGATGTCGGGAGGCTCCTCCATGAGCAGGTAGTCGAAGAGCTCAGGTGCAAGGGGAACGCGACCGCCGTATATGGGCGAGAGGTGGCGCTTCCTGAGGAGTACCCTCATCGCCCTCGCCGGGGAGGAGTAGCTCAGCCCCGGGACGCTTGCTATGATGTCGTCCAGACTCCTGCCGTGGTAGCTCACAAGCTCCACGCCGTGCACTGTGGCGTAGCAGGGGTTCCCCACCATGTGCACCCGGGGATCCTCGTAGAGCATTGGGGCGAACTCCTCCTCAATCGCGGGCTGCGGCTCCGCCTGGCGAGCGGCGTCGTGGTTCCCTGGGGTTATCACAATCTCAATGTGCTCCGGCACCCTCTCAATGAGGCGGGAGAAGTGGGCGTACTGCTGGTGGATGTCCTTTATCACGAGCTCATCCTTCTGCTCGGGATAAATTCCCACCCCGTCCACCAGGTCACCGCCTATCACCAGGTACTTAACCCTGGAGGCGAGCTCCCTCTGGCGAGGCGTGCCGACCTCTCCCGAGAGCCACCTGAGGAACCTAACGAAGGTGTTCTCCATGAACTGGGTGCTGCCCACGTGGACGTCTGAGATCAAAGCGATGGCGACGGGCTCCTCGCTCTTCCTGGGCTCCCTCCTGAGGGGCACATCGGGAAAGAAGAGCTCATTCGCCAGGACCATCTCAAAGCCGCTGGGCATGTAGCCGGCGACGCCGATAACCTCGTCCCTGGTCACCTCCCTCGCCTGCTCAATCAGCTCCCTGTCCTGGCTGCGTATGAGAACGGGAATTACGCCCGTGGGGTCCTCCAGCTCCAGGATGAGGTTGCCCTTCCTGCTGGTTCGGATGTCGCTCACCATGCCTATGAGCTTCACCTCGCCCGTGTAGCGGGTGCTTTTGACAAGCTCTATGGCAACACTCTCCTTAAGGGCGGAGCGGGACTTGAGCAGCTTTGCGAGGCGCTCAAAGCGGTTGTTGAAGTAGCTCACAAAGCTCTCAATGCTCCCCTGGCAGTAGGACTTTTTTGTGATGTCTTTCTCGCGCTTGATCCTTAGAGCTGAGTCGTACTCCTCCGAGAGGCGCCGCCTTCTGCGGGGCAGCACCACCGCGCCGGGGGAGCCTCCGGAGCAGCTGCTTAATTCACCCTCCTCCTGAGACCCGGCCTCCAGGGACCTGAGTTTGTCGGGGGTTATGACGCTGAAGGAGGCCTGCCTGGCCAGGTCTATGAGCCTGTCGATGAGCTCCTCTCTGTTGGGGCTCCGCTTTATCTCGGCCAGGACCTCGGGGTGCAGGTTGACCCCGCACTCCACAAACCTGGAGACTATCTCAGAATCTTCCATAACCTGCCATTCCTCTCAAGTAGCACACCTTCTCCCTTTTGGAGGAGCTGGGTAAATGTGAAAAGTAATCATATGAGCCTCGTCTGGCTGAGGCTGAAGTTTGAGAGGCCCCGGAGGCGCACATCCTCCTCCACAACCCTCTTTATGTCCCCTATGGGAACCTCCAGCTTTATTTCCCTGGTGCGGCCGTACCTCCCCCGGCTTATCACCGTGGAGTTGAGTATCCCCAGCATGTCCAGCTCTGATATGAGGTCGGAAATCCTCCTCTGGGTGAGGGGGTCAACTGAGATCTCCCTGCAGAGGCTCTTGTAAACCCTGTAGATTTTGCCGGTGGTGATGAACTTTGTTCCATGCTCCTCGAGCAGAATTACAGCATAGAGGAGAACCTTGGACTGCGTGGGCAGGGTGCGGACAGCCTCGACCACGTTGTCCCTCTCTATCTTCTCATTCGCCTTTCTTACGTGGATTTCGGTGACAATCTCAGAGTTCTCCCTCTCGGCAACCTCACCGCTGATCCTGAGCAGGTCGAGGGCTCGACGCGCGTCGCCGTGCTCTCTGGCGGCGAGGGCGGCGCAGAGGGGTATCACATACTCGTCCAGCACACCCGGCTCAAAGGCGAGCTCTGCGCGCTGCCTCAGGATGTCCTCCAGCTGCCTCGCATTGTAGGGCTTGAAGACTATCTCCTCCTCTCCCAGAGAGCTCTGAACCCGGGTGTCCAGATAGTTGGTGAACTTCAGGTTGTTCGATATTCCTATTATGCTTACCCTGGCCCTTTTAAGCTCGGAGTTTATCCTAGTGAGGTTGTAGAGTACCCTGTCGCCCCCTTTCGAGACCAGGCGGTCAATCTCGTCCAGTATTATTATTACATTCTGCCTCCTGGAGTCAACTCCCTGCTTGAAGGCAGCATAAACCTTGTCGGTAGGCCAGCCGGTGAAGGGGACATTCTCGCCGAAGTGCTTCGCCAGATTCGCCAGCACCCTGTACTGGGTGTCGGTGACCTCACAGTTCAGGTAAACCGTGGATATGGGAAAGCCGTACTTCCTGCCCATTTCCATTAAGCCCCGGCAGATAAACCTCGAGACTATGGTCTTCCCCGTGCCGCTCTTGCCGTAGATCAGGATGTTGGAGGGAGTCTCCCCCTTAAGGGCGGGAGCCAATATAGTGGCGAGGGAGTTTATCTCATCCTCCCTGTGGGGAAGCTCATCAGGAGTATAGCTGTGCCTGAGGGCTTCTTTGTTCTTGAACAGGGGCTGGCGGTGAAGGAAAGATTCAAAAATCCTTGCAAATGAATTCCTGACCTCCATAGCCACTAACTCCTCAACCTTTCCAGTTGAAATAAAGGTTTGAGGCAAACCATCTTAGTATAATGCAAGCTTGGTATTTAACATTTTTGAGTTCCTACCCTGCCCTTCCTGTGGAGTTTTATTACTTATCGTAATAGACTTTTAAATATGTGTAAAATTGGTGATTATAAATAATGACAGAATCACACCTTCCTTTTACTCACAAAAGCAACCAGCAGACACCCCTTTATTTCCTGTGGAAGATGTTTTTTCTAAAACAATGTTCTAAAAACTCAGGTGCTGTCAACTTAAGCTATAAATGTGTGGTGGAGGCGTCCTTTTTTGTGGTGATAAAAATGCTAGAAATAACATTCCAGAGACAGCGG
>JAADFX010000077.1 GCA_013152685.1 Methanobacteriota archaeon
CTGTGCCTTGCGAACTCCACCAGGGCGCAAGGGACGTGAGCCCTACTAAGCGATTCCCACCTTTTTCCTTATCTCCTCCACGCTGGAGCGCAGGGCGTCTATCTCCTGCCTCAACTGCTATACCTCGGAGTGGAATATCTCAAGGGACATCTCACGGGTCTTGATGTGCTCCTCCTTGAGGTCGCTGAAGCCGTGCTTCGTAGTGGTCTCGAGATTGGAAAAACCTTCATTCACTGTTGATTTGAGATCGGAAAAACCTTTATTCACTGTTGTTTTGAGATCGGAAAAACCTTCATTCACTGTTGTTTTGAGGTCGGAAAAACCTTCATTCACTGTTGATTTGAGATCGTCCTGTTTATCCAACATCTGGTCCATCTTCCCCAAAGCCTGGTCTTGCTTTCCAAGCATCTGTCCGCCGTAGGTGGCGATCTTTGATAGCTGGCTTGCCGTCAGAAACCTGTAAAAGGATTCCACGGCCATCACCGGGCCGACATGCTCAGAGAAGGACACATCGGCGACCCCGGCGTTATCCGGGAAGTTCTCCTTGACATATTCTTTGAATCTGTCTATCTTATCCGCATCCCCCTCTACCAGAGCCTCCACGGTTTCCTGGCCTTCCTTCGTCAAATTCCTGGCAAAGAAGCGGTCAATCCCGAATCCTTCTGCAATGGAAAGCAGAAAGGGGCGGTAGGCGACATCATGGACCTTCCTGCCGGTTATGGTTACTTTGAGCTTGGGCATACCTTATAATCCACCGTCTTCGATATTTAAAACTACCTGCTTTGGTTCCCTGGTAAAAGTTTGCCCTTTCAGGACTCTCCTTTAGTTGGTGGCGGGGTAATCCGGGTTGTTGCCAGTGATGAGGAGATACCCATCATCCCCTTGGCCTTGACCAGTATATCTTGGAACATCTCTCTGGTCATGGCGCCCCTGGCGAACTCCACCAGGGCGCAGGACCCCAGGCAGCGCTTGACGTCCCCGTATTCCCTCCTTCCCTTCAGCACCTCCAGAAGCTCCTGGTTGGTCACCTCCTTTTCTATCCCGAGCCTGTGGGAGAAGTAGAACCGCACCGCCCGGGAGACCTTCTCGCAGGCATCCTTCTCCCTGCCCATGTTGAAGAGCTTTTCTGCCTCGCCGAGCATCTCACTTGCCTCCCTGGCAAAATCCGTGGGTGGGGCCTCCTTCACCGGTGCCTGGGCAGGGGGCTCGTACCTGTCAAACCGCTTGTAGAGGTACCAGAAGGCCAGGGCCAGGAGTACCAGGGGCAGGGGCAAGAGCCACCAGCGGCCCTTTCCCTTTTCTGGACCTTCCTCCAGGTTTACCTCCCTTACGGCGCCGTCCTGGTAGAGGGCGGTGATGTTGCGCTCCCCCCCTCTGTCGTCCCGGTAGGGGATGGTCACCTCTGTTTTGTTCTGCGACAGCTGATTGAAGACCGGCTGGCCCGGGTTGTACCCCTGGTCCTTGAGCTCCCTGTCATACTCCTGGAACCGCCCGTTCTCCTCCAGGGCGCGGAGGATTCTCTCCCTGTCCTCCTGTGTCAGGACCATCATCTCCCTGAGCTTGCCGTTTTCCATCTCCCCCTTCATGGTGGCGGTCTCCCCGGTTGGCTTCCGGTAGGTCAGCTGGAAACTCCCGGTATCATTGGAGGTGAGGTTGAAGGCAGTGCCTGAAAGGTTGTAACCCTCATCCAGGAGCCTCCTGTGGGCCTCCTGGAACCCCGACGTATTGGCAAGGTTCTCCCGGAACTCCTGCTCCAGCCTCGCCTGCTCATGGCGCCGCCTCTCTATCTCCTGCTTCAGCTGCTGGGTGTTCTGGTTCATCTGGTTGTTCTGGAGCCTGTTCCCGGGGGACTGGGGTGGAGTGGATGGCGGGGTCGTGCCTCCCTGGCCCAGCTGGATGCTGAAGGAACTCCCCGAGGAGAAGGAGGTGGAGCGCATGCTTATCCCCCCGCACTGGTAGATGGTGGTGACCCCCTGGGTAACGCCTTTGGCAGAGCCTGTGACCTCCACTTCCAGGGAGTTGGATTTCACCGTCTCCTCCTTCCCGGTTACCGGGTTGGTGTATGTGACCTCCGCAGGTCCCAGGGTGAAGGTCCCGGGGCTGTAAGGGGTGATGGGCTCGTAGGGCATGGTGGTCTCCCCATCGGCGGGCAGGGTGTACTCCAGGCACTGGATGTCTAGGCCGCCGCCTCCCAGCAGGTTCTTGTCCACTATCCGGACCGGCACCTCCTTCCCGAAGGGGTTGGTGAAGCGCAAAAGGACTGTCACCTCATCCCCCACCTTGATGTCCTGCTTATCCAGGGCCTTCTCCACCTGGAGTGAGGGTGCTGCAAGGACTGGGGGAAACACCAGGAGAACCAGGAAGACAGGGATAACCTTCCGCATCTCCACCACCTCAAAGGACTATCCTGTACCTTCCGTAGACAACGTAAAGGTTAACGAGGAGAACCGCCAGGGCCGCGGCGAAGAACCAGTCCTTAATGCTTCTGTCCTCCCACTCCCTCTCGATGTTCTCCCCGATGTTCCTGTATATCTCGTCCAGGGTGTCCTCGTCCACGGACTTGTAGTACTTCCCACCGGTCTCGGCGGCTATCCGTTTCAGGGTATCCTCGTCCAGCTCGGCGTACTGGGGCCTGCCGAAGAGGTCGTAGCCCAGGACCACCGGCTCCTCGGACCCCATCCCCACGGTGTAGACCTGGATCTTCTCCTCCTTGGCGAACTCCACCGCCTCCTCGGGGGTCACCACCCCGGCGTTGTTGACCCCGTCGCTTAGGAGGATCACCACCTTCCTCTTGTTGGGTATGGAGGTGGCCATATCGATGCCCAGTGACAGCCCGTCCCCCAGGGCGGTCCTGCCCTCCTTCTGCTGGATGGCCTCCAGTTTGTCCATGGCCCTGTCCTTGAAGGGGGTGAGGTAGGAGGCCGTGGTGGCCCCGGACTCGAAGATGACTATCCCCACGTTGTCCTTGGGTTTGAGGCTTTTTATGAGGGTGCCGGCAGCCCTCTTGGCCGCCTCCAGCCGGGTGGGTCTGTAGTCGGTGGCGGCCATGCTCCCGGAGTCGTCAATGACCAGCACCACGTTCACCCCTTCTCTCGCGGTCTTCAGGGGTATCCGGGGGTCGGCCAGGCCGATGATGATCAATGCCACGGCAACCAGCAGGAGGATGAAAGGCAGGTGGGGCCTCAGCCCGGCCTTGGGGTTGGCGCCCTTTATCAGCCCCAGGGAACTGAATCTCAGGGCCGCTGCCTTCTTTTTGTCCTGGTGCAACCTGTAGAAATAAATGATAAGGGGGACTGCGAGCAACAACACCAGCCTCCACGGCTCCCCGAACCCGGCTCCCATGCTTACCGCCTCCTGGCCCTGGCGGCAAAGAACCTCCTGAGGGGGACGTGGAAGGGCTCCCCGGTGCCCACCTCCACCATGTCCACCTTCAGGCGTCTCATCTTCTCCAGAAGGGCCATCCGCCTCTTTCTGGCCTGCACTTTGTATGCCTCCCTGAACCCTCTGTCCCCGGTGTCCACCACCACCTGCTCCCCGGTCTCGGAATCCTCCAGGAGGACGTAGCCCACATCCGGCAGCTCCTCCTCCCTTGCGTCCAGGAGGTGCACCAGCACCACGTCGTGCCGTTTTCTCAGGATTTGGAGGGGCCTCTCGAAGTCCCCCGAGAGACAGTCCGTGATGATAAAGACGATGCCCCGCCTCTTTATGATCCTGTTCAGGTACATCAGGGAGTTTTCCATATCGGTCCCCCGGCCTTCGGGCTCGAAATAGATAAGCTCCCTCAGGAGGTAGAGGACATGGCGCCTCCCCTTGCGGGGCGGTATGAACCTCTCCACGGAGTCGGTGAAGAGGGCCAGGGCCACGTTGTCGTTGTTGCCCAGGGCCGAGAACATGATGGAGGCCACCTCTGTACCCACCTCCCTTTTGCTTCTCTGGGAACCGAACTCGGTGCTCCCTGAGACATCGAAGACTATATAGACGTTCAGGTCCCTCTCCTCCACAAACTCCTTGACGAAGGGGGCATTGAACCTGGCCGTAACCTTCCAGTCTATGGCCCGGATATCGTCCCCTGGCCGGTACTCCCTGACCTCAGAGAACTCGATGCCCCGCCCCCTGAAGGCCGAGCGGTAGTTGCCGGAGATCAGTCCCTCCACCAGCCTGTCGGTGGCAACCTCCAGCCTCCTGATGTTTTTGAGGACCTCCCTGACCCCGCTCATGCTCCCACCTCACGGCGGCCTGATTCTTGACAGTATCCTGTCGATGATGTGGTCGGTGGTGACCTCCTCTGCCTCGGCCTCGTAGGTGGTGATGATCCGGTGGCGGAGGACCTCGTGGGCCACGGCCTTGATGTCCTCCGGGATGACGTATCCCCTGCCCTGGAGGAGGGCACAGGCCTTGCCGCAGAGGACCAGCCAGATGGAGGCCCTGGGGGAGGCACCGTACTCGATGAGGCCGTTCAAATCAAGCTCGTAGTCCTCCGGGTGCCTGGTGGCGTCCACTATATCCGCCACATAGCCCTCGACCTTTTCGTCGGCATATATCTGCCGGTTGAACTCCTGGATGGCCGCCATATCCCGGGAGTCCAGGACCGTCCCGGGGTTGATCTCCGTGCCCCGGGTGTTCCGCTGGATGATGACCTTCTCCTCCTCCTTTTCCGGATAATCTATCAGGAGCTTGAGTGCAAAGCGGTCCACCTGGGCCTCCGGGAGGCGGTAGGTCCCCTCGGACTCGATGGGGTTCTGGGTGGCCAGGACCAGGAAGGGCCTCTCCAGGTTGAATGTGTCGCCCTGGATGGTGATCTGGCGCTCCTGCATGGCCTCCAGGAGGGCGGACTGGACCTTGGGAGGAGCGCGGTTGATCTCGTCGGCCAGGATGAGGTTGTGGAAGATGGGCCCCTTCTGGGTGGTGAAGGTCCCCTCCCGGTGGTCGTATATCTTGGTGCCGATGATGTCCGCCGGCAGGAGGTCCGGGGTGAACTGGATGCGGCAGAAGCTGGCGTTTATGGTTGCGGCCAGGGTCTTCACCATGAGGGTCTTGGCCAGGCCCGGCACCCCTTCCAGGAGGACGTGGCCGTCGGCGATGAGTGAGATGAGGAGTTTTTGGAGGACATCGTCCTGGCCCACGATGACCTTCTTCAATTCATCCAGAATCCGGTTCAGCTCCTGGCCATACGCCACGGACCCGGCGTTAAGCCCCTCGATGTCCACCTCCATCTTATCACCCGAAAGTAGAAAGATTGCCCAACGTCTTAAAATCCTCTTGAAATCCAGATCTGGGGCACGGAGAAAAACAGGAGATGTGGGGCTTTTACCTTTTATAAAAACAAGGAATTCCAAAATTGTTTGGAATCTATCAAAACGGGCCGGGGATGAGAGCCCACCAGGACGTCCGTTTAATCTGGTACCTACCAGATTGAAACACCTCTCCTTTTATATACCCCTTCTATCTCCAGTGGGCGATGAAAACGTCCGCCTTAACAAGTCACGGTCCCTACATCGCGGTCCTGCTCCTGGTCCTCGGGTTTGTCTTCCTGCCCATGGCACATCTGGGCGGTTCCCGGGAGGGGTACGCCGCCTTCGGGTACGACCGGGCGGGCAAGTACATCCTGGTGGTCCCGGGGCAGCCCACCGTCCTCAAAGAGCTCAAAGTGGGCGGCAGGACGGTTGCGGAGAACCTCTGGGTCCCGAAAAACGGTGTCAAGGTCGGGTACATCTGGGAATCCGGGAAGACCTACCGGGTCTCGGCGGACCTGGGGACGGGCAGGTTCAGGCAGAAGGTCGCCGCCCCCCGGGTGAAACCCCGGGTCATCCTCAGCACCGCTGCCCGGGCGCCAGATTCCGGTTATCTCCTGCGGTTGTACTCTGTTGGCCGCGACAGACTGGTGGTCTACCCCACCGGAAGCGTTCCCGAAAAGGTCTACCTCCTGGATTACCCCGCCGTGTCCACCTCAAAGGAGGAGTTTGACGGCTTCGCCGGTGCCCTCAGCAACTACCTATCCGAGGCGGATATCGGCGTGCACTACCTCACCGAACCCGCGACGGGTCGATCCCCGGACCCGGTGCCGGTGCTTGTCATCGCCACCGGTGCGCTCCCGGCGGACAGGGACTTCCTGAACCGGATACAAAAAAGGTCTGGTTGCAATACAACCAGCAGCATCTTCTATCTGGGCACGCCTCCCGACGGTGTGGTGGTGGATTCCAGGGGCAACGTGGACACCTCCCCGGGTATATTCCCGGCCACGGAACGCTCGAGATCCCCGGTGAGGGCAGGTACCCTGAGGATGAAGGAGTCGGCCTACACCCTTGTGCTGCAACCCGGCGAGGAGGCGGCAGTGAAGAGGTCCGACGGTCTCCCGGCGGTCTACAGGACGGGCTGCATGACGGTTTTCACCAACACCATCGGTTCGGGCTGGGACACCCCGGAGGACGCGGCCTGGGACACCTTCGTGGGTATCGTGACCGGCGGGAGATTCCCCCGGCCGGTTGCGGAGTT
>JAADFX010000078.1:0-559 GCA_013152685.1 Methanobacteriota archaeon
ACCGAGTAGTCGTCGGTGGCGTACTCTCCGGAGTCAAAGACGAAGGTGTAGCCCCCAGTATGCGCGAGGTACCTGTCGTACCCCATCCAGGTTCTGTACCTGTAGATGTAGACTCCCCTATAATCAAGGCGGTTTACCGGCGAGCCTGCGGCCCTGCCCCAGCCCATCTGCATGTTAAAAACACTCCTGTTCCCATCCCGGTAGATCCAGAGCCAGGCTCTGCCGCCTGTGGGTGTGTACACCAGCGAAGTCACAGCTTTGCCGCTGCTCACCATACCCCTCCAGGTGATGTTCCACTCAGGAGGGAGCTCAGCCTCCTGCGGAAGCAGCTCCTCCGGGCTTATTTCCTCGCTTTCTGAATTCTGCGGGGATGTGCAGAGGGGGAGAAGAAGCCCGGCTAGCAGAAGGAAGATTATTCTCGGGGCCATCTCCTGTCCCTCCACCTGAAAATTAGAAGTATTGTGCCAATCAGCAGAAGCGGCAGAGCAAACCGGAGTACCACGTCTCTGTTAATTTCTGTGTTATACTCTCCAAGACCGGCGCTTCTGTTCTCCGGGAA
>JAADFX010000078.1:574-4441 GCA_013152685.1 Methanobacteriota archaeon
CTAGCCACCCCTATACTCTTCTGGGGCGGCTTAAATGGGAGCTTTATCCTCTCGTGCAGTGGCACCATTTTTCTCCCATCGTACGCGAGTAAGCCGGCTCCTCCTCCCATCAGCCATGTGCTGCCGTTCCATGCCAGGCAGTTTGGGGTGTGCTTAAGGGCCATCGTGTATCTATTTGTTAAATTTTCGAAGCTTTTACCATCGTACCTGAAAAGCTTTCCTTTGTTTGTGTAAACGAGGAAGTATTTGCCGTTCCACCTCACAGATAAAACCGAGCCGTACTCTGTATCCGGGGTTCCTTCCGCATAGCCTTCGAGAAGCTCTGAGGAGCTGCCGTCGTATTTAATTAAAAAGGGCTCCCAGATGGCCGGGTTAAGCTCGCCCGCATTCCCACCTATCAGCCAGTAGCCACCGCCATAGTCCAGAGTTACCACCTCCCTGATGCTTCCCGTGCTCTTCACACCGCTCTCCCCGGTTATGTCCTCTAGGGCAGTGCCGTTAAACCTGAGCAGATTTCCATCGCTGGCAATGAGGCAGTAGTCGCTGCAGGCTATCCAGCTCACCTGCTTCGCTTCCCGACTTATCCACTTTATCTCACCACCTTCATAGCTCAGCAGTCCATCCTCCGCGCCCAGAAGCCAGTACCCTCCTTTTCCATACCATGAGATTGCAGCTATTGTGGCATTAATCGGGCGAATCTTAAGCGTGCCATTGTATTCCAGGAGCAGATTCTTGCCCCCGGCGAGGCAGAAGTCGCGCCTGCAGGCAACTGCAGAAACACCCTTGCCCCTGTAGAGGAGGCTTGCCTTATTGCCCTTGAGCAGCGTAAGGCTTCCTGCCTCCCCTCCAGAGTCTGTTGAGGTTGCTATTAGCCATCCTCCCCCGAAAGGCGCTACCGCCCTGACCAGCGTAAGCCCCGCCTCAACGCTGAGGTCTCTGTAGCAGGTGCTGCAGTAGCTCAAAAAGGTGCCGCTGTACAGAACCACTCTACTCTTACCTGTAAGCAGCCACCTACCCTCCTCGCCCACCGGTGGGCCAAGAGCAGGAAAGCCCCCGGCGCGGGTGAAGTTCCCGCCATCGTAAATTATGTAACCGCCAGGCGTGGTGAGAACCCAGTAGCTTCCTGTCCAGGTCAAGCCGGTTACCAACTCGTCTGTTATCAGCCTTTCCGTCAGGTCAGAAAAACCCTCCGGGGAGTACCTGATCAGTTTTTTCCTTCCCTTTCCAAGTACGAAAATCAGGCACTCCGCCTTATTGCAGCTTATGGCACGGACGAAGAGCCCATCCACTCCTGCCTCCTGACTTAAGTCCGCAAAGTGCTCACCGTCGTAGCTCACAATCCAGCCTTTCCCGAGTGTTGCACCGCCTATGAGCCAGGTGCTATTCCACGGAGCCCATGCTATGGCCTCTACATAGGATGGCTGTCTAAGGTAGGAAAGATTTGAGCCTATGTTGGTCTCCTCACCTCCAGAAAATCTAATCAGCTTGGCATTTTTCTCCCCGAGGCCGGCAATCAGCCAGTACCTGCCGTTGCCCTCGATGGCGCTCACAATGTCTATATCCACCTTTCCCAGATCAACGAGCTTTTCACCCTCCAGCCTGAGCAGCCTTGTGTGGGGTCTGACGCCTCCGTCGTGAGCATAGGCTGCTACAGCCCACCCCAGATTTTCATCGTAGGCAACACCCCAGATGCCCTCAACACCTTCTACACTGAGGGATAGAAAGCTGCTACCGTTGTAGCTCAGGAGAGCATTACCGCCCCGCCCGGTCAACATCCAGCGCCATCCGTCGTAGGCCACATCCGAAACCACCGGAGGCTGGGCCTTAACAACACCCGCAATGAGGAGGCATGTGCTCAGGATTATTAATGGAGATAGCCTCATCCACACCGTCCCCTATTTCTGCTAACACTTTATTCAGTTAATTTTAAGTTATTTATACCTTTTCGTTGAAATTATTTCAGCTAACTTTTAAATATAGTGTAAAATCTCATTAATTTCAGTATATATGTTCAAAACGCTTCCTGTTGTTTCAGCATCCCATAATCTTGATTATCTCAGCCAGCGCACCTCACACAGGTAAAATCTGCAGGCAAGGAACAGCAGCGCATCCCGGATGTCCTGCACAATCATCAACTAATTATCGACATCCTCCTCTATTCTTAACCCTGCGAAACCCTGCTCAGCGCCTTCAGAGCCAGCTCCTCAGCTAAAGTTTCATTTCCCTCCCTGAGGGCCGCCTTTGCATCCCTGAAATAGCCCTGAAGCTCTTTCATCATCTCCTCCCTTTCCTTCATCCTCTGCTCCCATTTCTCCTTAAACTCAGGTGTCGCCGTCGGCGGTGGCGGCGCCGGCCGCTTAAGCACAAGCCATGGTCCTGCGCTTTTTATCAGCCTGAGAATCGCCTGAGGTGCCGTAAGCTCCTCCTCATCGGCATAAAGAAAGCCCCTCCTCTCATCCACCTCCCGCAAGTTCCTCATCCATGCCAGTGGTCTCCTGGCCTGGTTTATCGCCTCACATGCGAGTACAAAGGCCTCGCCGTAGAGGGAGTTGCTGAGCGCCTTCTCTGCCCTATTTAGAGTGTCCCTCGAGGCCGATATGCTGTTATCCCTCTCGATCATCCTCAGCCTAACCTCCTGGAGGGTGAGATTGCCCACATACACCTCCCTCGCCTTCGGTGTTGTCCTGGTTTTGTACACCTCCAGAAGCTCCTCCCTCAGCGCCTCTGTCCTTTTGAGAAACTCCTCCGCCCTCTTTATGGCCGCCACCGCCTGGGACTCCGGGCTGATACTTATCACAGAACTCGCCTCTATCTCCGTTCTCATCAACTTTTTACTGGTGACCATCTCCACATGGGTGATGTTTGGACTCGAGACCATGGTGACATTCTCAGCGCCAAGACCCTCTATCACCCTCTCCAGGTTCCTTACCTGCGGCGGAGCATGGTATGGGTTGTAGTAGATAATCGGCGCCCCCTCCTTTTCTGCGAGCGGCTTTACCCTTTGAAGTCCCAGCAGGTCGTAGCCGTGCACAAGGTAGACACTGCCCGCACGCTTCCATCCTTCTCTGGCTACAAGCTGGGAGGTCTTATATCTGTCGGAACCGAAGAATCTCACCACCTCAATGCCCTCAGGAGAGACATGACGCCACACGGTGTCAACGGCTCCGCCAGCCTTTGCTCCAAAGAGCACCTCCACCCGCCACGAAACTGCCTCAGTGCCTCCCACTATGTAAACCCTCCCGGGGTTCAGCAGAATTAACTCCTCAAGGGTAGTCTCATTAAGCTCACCATCGCCAAGCACAACAACCTCCGCACCAATCCTCTCTCCAAAAAGCTCCGCCACTGCCAGGTCGAAGGGATTGTCCCCGACCACCACCACACTGCCCGCTCCTCCTGCATTCACCTCCGGGATGAGCAGAACAAGAATGAAGGCATGTAGAAGGACTTTTATCATCTACCCTCCCTCACGTGTCTAAACTTTTTCTGCGGTTTTACAATTTATACTTTGCTACCACATCTGGTGGTAAGTCAGCCTACAAGCACAGGCACATCTCCGGCAGATTGTGGCTTACTATAATAATGAGCTGATTCTGTCAGCGGCAGCGTGGTTATACGCCCACGCCTATCTACTCCCTCGACCCCTCTGGACTGGAGGGGGTGGTGTTAAGCAGGGGATAAAGGCTCCGGCAGGCGCAGAAGAGGCCAACCACAGCGGGACAGACCTATACGAGTAGTTTGCACCTCTCTTTCCAAAGGTTTATTAATCCAGGAGTTGAAAGATATAATCAATGGGCCGGGTCTTTATATTTGCCTATGTGAAGTTACTCTTCCTGGGAGGCTGGAGTCATTTTTTTAATGCTCACACAG
>JAADFX010000079.1 GCA_013152685.1 Methanobacteriota archaeon
ACGGGCAAGATTTACCTCTCAGTGCTTGAAAAGGAGCGCAGGGGCGAGTACTTGGGGCAGACGGTGCAGATTATCCCTCACGTAACCGACGAGATAAAGAGGCAGATTCGCGAGATAGCGCGGATTAACAACCCGGACGTGCTCATCGTCGAGATCGGAGGCACGACGGGCGACATAGAGAGCATGCCCTTCCTTGAAGCGCTGCGCCAGCTCAGGATGGAGCTCGGAAAGGAGAATGTGCTCTTCATACACGTTACGCTTGTGCCCACCCTTGAAACTGTTGGAGAGCAGAAGACAAAGCCCACGCAGCACAGTGTAAAGGAGCTCCGCGGCATAGGAATACAGCCCGACATACTGGTGTGCAGGACCCGTGACCCGCTGCTGGAGGAGACCAGGGCGAAGCTCTCCCTCTTCTGCGATGTGGCAAAGCGGGACGTGATAAGCAACCACGATGTTAGGATAATCTACGAGGTTCCCCTGGTTATGGATGCCCAGGGGCTGGGGGACACGATTCTTGAGAAGCTCAATCTGCGCGAGCGCAGGCATGACCTGCGCGACTGGGCGAGGTTTGTAAACAGGATAAAGAAGCCAAAGGAGAAGGTAACCATAGCCATAGTGGGCAAGTACACCCACCTGCACGACTCCTACATAAGCATCGTGGAGGCGCTGAAGCACGCGGCCTGGAAGCTTAACCACGACGTGGAGATACTCTGGGTAGAGGCGGAGGAGCTGGAGGAGGAGCCCTCAAGAGTTGAGGAGCTCTCAAAGGCGCAGGGCATCCTCGTGCCCGGAGGCTTTGGCGCTCGCGGTGCGGAGGGCAAGATAGCGGCGATTAGGTACGCGAGGGAGAACGACGTGCCCTACCTGGGGATATGCTTCGGCTTTCAGCTGGCTGTGGTGGAGTTTGCGCGCCACGTGGCGAAGCTCGAGGGTGCGAACAGCGTGGAGCTTGACCCTCATGCGAAACACCCGGTGATAGACCTGCTGCCGGAGCAGAGGGGCATTGACAAGATGGGCGGGACAATGCGGCTGGGTGAGATAAAGGTGGACATAAAGCCGGGTACAAAGGCACACGAGATTTACGGCACGACGGAGGTGGGAGAGCGCCACCGCCACCGCTACGAGGTTAACCCCGTGTACATACCCCAGCTGGAAAGCGCGGGTCTGGTTTTCTCCGCCACCAGCGACAATGGAAGAAGGATGGAGATATGCGAGCTTCCTTCGCACTTCCACTTCCTTGCCACGCAGTTCCACCCGGAGTTCAAGTCGAGACCCAGGCGTCCCGCTCCAGTGTTCCTTGCCTTCGTTGACGCTGCCATAAGAAAGAAGACACAGCAGGAGAGCTAGCGATGTTCGACGCAAAGAAGTTTATTGAAGAGGCTGTGAAGGAGATTCGCGAGCAGGTTGGCGACGAGACCGCGATAATCGCCCTTTCTGGAGGCGTCGACTCGAGCGTCGCGGCGACGCTTGCCCACCGTGCTCTGGGAGAGCATCTAGTGGCTGTGTTCGTCAACCACGGGTTTATGCGCAAGGGCGAGGAAGAGGAGATAGTGGAGATTTTTAAGAATAGGCTCGGGATGAACCTGCGCGTGCGCCGGGAGCAGGAGCGCTTCTTCAGGGCTCTTCGCGGAGTGCGCGATCCCGAGGAGAAGCGCAAGATTATAGGCAGGGTGTTCATAGAGGTCTTCGAGGAGGAGGCTGCACGCGTGGGGGCCAAGTACCTGGTGCAGGGCACCATTGCGCCGGACTGGATAGAGAGCAGCGGCGGGATAAAGAGCCACCACAACGTCGCGGGATTGCCCTCTGGCATGGTGCTTGAGCTGGTCGAACCCCTGCGCGATCTGTATAAGGATGAGGTGCGCCTCGTGGCGAGGGAGCTTGGCCTGCCCGAGAGCATCTCGGAGCGCATGCCCTTCCCGGGGCCGGGGCTGGCGGTGCGCGTTATCGGCGAGGTGACACCCGAGAAGGTGGAGATAGTGCGGGAGGCCAATGCAATAGTGGAGGAGGAGATTAGAAAGGCCAAGCTGAAGCCCTGGCAGGCCTTTGCAGCCCTCCTGGAGGGCAAGACGGTGGGTGTTAAGGGCGACATCCGCGACTACGGCTACACCATCGCTGTGCGCGTTGTGGAGAGCGTCGACGCCATGACGGCCACCGCCATGGAGGTGCCCTGGGAGGTGCTCAAGCGCATCCAGAAGCGCATAACCCGTGAGATTCCGGGTGTAACCCGGGTGCTCTACGATATAACCGACAAGCCCCCGGCTACCATCGAGTACGAGTAGTGCACCTCCCATAGTGCCTGGAGGTGATAGGAACCCGGTGGAGGTTCCTATAACAACGGAAAGGTTGGAGGTGAAATGCCCGAGAAAAAGAGCAGAGGAGGTGGAGGGCATTTCACCTTAATCCAGAAGTTGTCCCTACCGAAGGTAAACATTATTGTTGATACGCTGCCATAAGGTAAACGTGGATGTTTGCGGGGAAGGAGAATGGCACTGCTCTTCGGCACCGCGGGGGTTCCGAAATCCTCGCCATCGAGGGACACTGCCTCCGGCATTGCGAGGGTGCACGAGCTTGGCCTGGAATGCATGGAAATCGAGTTTGTGCGCGGCGTGCGCATGGGCATGGCAAAAGCCAAGGAGGTGCGTGGCGTTGCCGAAAGCCTGGGAATAGCGCTGAGTGTGCACGCTCCCTACTACATCAACCTGAACTCTCCGGACAGGGAGAAGCTCAATGCAAGTGTGCAGCGCATTCTCGACTCAGCCAGAGTTGGCTCTGCCTGCGGAGCCCGCGATGTGGTGTTCCACCCGGGCTACTACATGAAGAGCTCCAGGGAGAATGCCTATGAGAGGGTTAAGGAGCAGCTCGCGCGAATAGTGAAGACGCTTGAGGAGGAAAGCATAGAGGTGGTGCTTCGCCCGGAAACCACCGGAAAGCGCTCCCAGCTGGGCTCCCTCGAGGAGGTGCTTAGGCTGAGCTCAGAGCTTGAGCGCGTACTCCCCTGCGTGGACTTTGCCCACCTCTATGCGCGCACTCGAGGAGGGGCGAACAGCTACGAGGCCTTTGCCGAGATGCTGGCAAAGGTGGAGGATGCGCTTGGCGGTGAGGCGCTGCGCGAGATGCACATCCACGTCTCGGGGATAACCTACAACAAGGGAGGAGAGCGCTCCCATCTCGTGCTGCGCGAGTCCAGGTTCAACTACACCGCACTGCTGCGCGTGCTCAGGGATTACGGTGTTGAAGGAATGCTCATCTGCGAGAGCCCAAATCTGGAGGAGGATGCACTGCTCCTGAAGGAGGAGTACTCGCGGGTTTAGCGGGCGCACCGTACCACCAGAAGCCGACTCAGCCCTGAGAGCCTCTCACTATTTCTGATATCACGCAACATTCTTTCATAATTCTTTATTTTCAGGTTTACAACCTTATGCAACTCCTCTGGTATAGCCGGCAGGCCGTATCTGGACAGATCAACTCCCGCATCCACCGCCGCCTTTACAATCCAGCCCTCCAGGGTTGGGCAGAGAACAATAACGTAGTTTTCCCTTTGCCTGTCATATAACAGCTTTATGTCATGCTCCTCTGAAATTAATTCAAGCTGCTGGAGATAGCTTGGCTGGATGCTCTCAGGGTCTTCATCTACCACTCCGACAGAATTTTTGTTTTTCAACAACCTCCTGCACACATTACCCTTGCTGTGGGCGTGCCTGATTCTTCCCCTGGGTACGCCAAGAGTTCTCACAAGAACTTTATCGGGTTCGCATTCGATGAATATCAATCACCCCCCTCCAGGAAGCTCTCCAGGTTG
>JAADFX010000080.1 GCA_013152685.1 Methanobacteriota archaeon
TCCCTTATGTGGCTCTGTCCCGAGTTCAGCCTCTCCACCAGCTCCTCCCTGACGTCCACCCCCACAACCCGGAAGCCCTTTGCGGCGAACTCCAGGGCGGTGGGAAGCCCCACGTAGCCCAGCCCGAACACCGCAATTTTTATCTCCCGCCTGTTGATCCTCTCCTGCCACTCCATTCATTCACCTCTCACGGCGCTGGCTATCCTCTCAATATCCCCGTCCCCGAGCGCCGGATGCACAGGAAGGCTCAGCACCTCCCTGCTCGCCTCCTCCGCCTTGGGCAGGCTTTCCCTGTACCCCAGCCTGCGGTACAGCTCCTGCCTGTGCACCGGCTTGGGGTAGTGGATGCCGTAGCCGACTCCAGCGGCCTCAAGCCTCCTTATAACCTCTGCTCTGTTCTCTGCCCTCACCGTGTACTGGTGAAACACATGCTTTGCGTAGGGTGCCACGTAGGGCGGGGTTATCCCCTCCACGCCCCTGAGCTCGCGGCTCAGCTTCGCCGCATTTGCTCTTCGCCTGGCGTTCATCTCCTCCAGCCTCGAGAGCTGAACCAGCCCAATGGCCGCTGCGATGTCGGTCATGCGGTAGTTGTACCCAAGCGCTATGTGCTCATACCTCACTCTGGACCCGTGCTCCCTTATCAGCCTCGCCCTCTCCGCCACTTCCCTGCTGTTGGTAGTGAGCATGCCCCCCTCGCCGGTGGTCATGTTCTTCGTGGGGTAGAAGGAGAAGCAAGCGGCGTCGCCGAAGCTGCCCACCTTCCTGCCCCTGTACTCCGCACCGTGCGCCTGGCATGCGTCCTCGATAAGCTTTAACCTGTAATCCTCGCATATCTCCGCGATGGCGCGCATGTCGCAGGGCTGGCCGTAGAGGTGCACCACCAGCACCGCCTTTGTCCTGCGCGTAATCCTCTCCTTCACCTCTTCCGGGTCTATGTTGAAGGTCCTCTCGTCTATGTCGGCGAACACAGGCCTTGCGTTGCAGTAGAGTATGGCATTTGCGCTCGCTATGAAGGTAAAGGGTGTGGTAATCACCTCGTCCCCAGACTCAATTCCGCAGGCGAGCAGCGCCACGTGGAGCGCCGTCGTGCCCGAGCTCGTTGCAACGGCATGCTCCACCCCTATGTAGCCGGCAAAGGCCCTCTCAAACTCCTCAACCTTTGGCCCCTGGGCGAGCATACCCGACTCCAGCACCTCCAGCACGGCCCTCTTCTCCTCCTCGCCTATCACCGGCTTCGCAACTGGTATCATCTCCCATCACCTTATCCTGTTGAGCTCCCTCAGCTCCTCGGGAAGCCTCACGAACCTGGCGGGCACCCCAAGAGCCAGGTGCCAGGGGGGCACATCCCTTGTTACCACCGCCCCTGCAGCCACCATGGCACCCTCGCCCACCTCCACTCCGGGCAGGATTGTGGCGTTGGCGCCTATTGAGCATCCCCGCCTCAGTCTTGGCCCCACCAGCTCCCTCTCCCTGCCCCTTATCGGGTACCTGTCGTTTGTCAGCACCGCCATAGGTCCGAGAAACACGAAGTCCTCCACCACCGTATTCACCGGGATGTACACCATGCTCTGTATACTCACATTGGAGCCTATTCTGCACCTCCCCTCGATTATGCTGGAGCTGCCCACCAGCACATTGTCACCTATCTGCGTCTTTTCCCTTATGAGCACATTGTGTCCCGTTCTGAAGTTCCTCCCTATGGTCACGTCGCAGTAGATCACAGTCCCCCTCCTGATTATCCCGCCATCGCCCACCACCGTGGCTCTGCAGCCCTCCGCATACTCGTAGCCCACCAGGGCGCCCTCCTCCACAACGGTTCCGCTTCCTATCCTTGCCTTCATCCTTCCACCCTCAGAAAGGCTCCCTCCCGCGCAGAGCGCTGCGCCAGGAGGGCTATCCTGACCGCCGCAACGCCCTCGGCGCCCCCCACCAGGGGTCTCCTCCCTTTCTCCACGCTCTCCAGGAAGTCCGCAATCTCCAGCTTCAGGGGTTCCGCCCTCTCCACGGCGATGTCCCTGATGCGCGGGCTGCCGAAGCGGATCACAAACTCGCCGAAGGAGTCGTAGCTCCTGTCTATGACGCTCTCGTACACCCTGAGCTCCTGGCTGATGAAGTCCAGCTCCGCATACCCCCCGCTGCCGGTTACAGCAAGGCGCCTTATCTTCACGGGAGTTATCCAGTTCACCTGGGTGAGGCACACCACCTTCCCGTACTCCAGGAGTATCACAGCCTGGTCCTCCCTGTCCCTGGCAAGCACCCTCTCCGACCTGGAGAACACCCTCTCAGGCAGCCTGGAGAAAAGGAAGTTGAAGACATCAATGTCATGCACCGCCAGGTCGAGGTAGACGTTCGCATCCCTTATCTGCGGCGGGAATATCCCCACCCTCTTCGCCACTGCGGATATCGCCTCCC
The DNA here is from genome assembly GCA_013152685.1 of Methanobacteriota archaeon. Taxonomy (GTDB): domain Archaea; phylum Hydrothermarchaeota; class Hydrothermarchaeia; order Hydrothermarchaeales; family BMS3B; genus Pyrohabitans. Next base: position 2,413 of record JAADFX010000080.1, read on the forward strand.
CCAGCAGCCCCTCCTCGACCAGCTCCTTCAGCCTCCTCACCGCCGGGTTGTACCTCTCGATGTGCCCCACGGCGAGGACAACCCCAGCCCTCTCCGCCTTCCTCACTATCTCCTCCGCCCTCGCGGTGGAGTCTGCCAGGGGCTTCTCCACCAGCAGGTTGACCCCCGCCTCTATGCACCGGAGGGCCACCTGGTGGTGGGAGGAGGTGGGGGTGGCGATGCTCACGGCGTCGAGCTCCTCCCTCCGCAGCATCTCCTCATAGCTCCGGTAGTACCTGCACCCGAAGCGCCGGGCGAGCTCAACTGCCCCGGCATCGGGGTCTGCAATTGCCACGAGCTCCACGCCGGGGAGTTCGCTGTAAACCCGCACGTGGTTTCTCCCCATGTTCCCGGCGCCTATCACCCCTGCCTTAACCAAGGAACCACCTCACCGCAAGCACGGCGATTACCGCCTCTACCGCCAGGATTAACAAGGTCACCTCATACTCGTAGGCCCTGCCCTTCAGCCTCTTCAGAAGGAGAATTGCGGCGTGGGCGGTGTCGTAGATGCGTGAGTAGGGCAGCTCCAGGCTTCCATCCCTCCGGGGTTTTCCGAAGGCCTCCACCTTCATTCGCTTCCTCAGCGGAAGCACAAAGTCCAGGAAGTAGGGCAGGAAGAGCACCAGGGCGATCTTCTCCATGTTGCCCAGGATTGCCACACAGGCGATGAGGGCGCCCACGCTGTAGGTCATTGAGTCGCCGGGAAACACCCTGGCGGGGAACCAGTTGTAGCGCAGGAAGGCGAGGAGTGCCAGCACCATGCACCCAGCCAGTAGTGCCACCCATCCCATGCCCGATTGCCAGGCGACAAAGCCCATTGCGGAGAGTATTATAATCCCCATTCCCGCCTCGAGGCCGTTGTAGCCAGCGAGCATGTTGAAGCCGTTGGCGGCGCCGGCAATGCCCAGGGGCACAATCAGCAGGGGGTACAGGATGCCGAAGTCCACATTTCCTGCAAGCGGGAGCACCATGGAGCTCTGCCCGGCGTTCACAGCCACCATCGGGAGCGCCGCCACCAGGGTGAGCAGGGGCTTCTGCCACTGTTTGAGCCCTATCTTCCAGCCCAGTATGTCGTCCAGCATGCCGATTATGGTTATTATAAGCACCGTGCTCAGGGTTGCCAGGATAAATATGAGGTTGGCATCCTGGCGGAAGTAGAAGGTGCTCAGGGCGATGTAGTAGAGCACCCCCGCCACAAAGCCGCTTACCACGGCGATGCCCCCCATCTCCGCCACTTCTGGCTTCGAGTGCTTGTTCATGTCCCTGCCCACCAGGCCTATGCGCCTCGCGGCGCGAATCCA
>JAADFX010000081.1 GCA_013152685.1 Methanobacteriota archaeon
TCCAGCGAGGCGCCACGTAGAGGTATATCTTCTTCGGCACAATTTTTGCCACCTGCAGAATGCTCTCTATGTCCTCCAGGGTTCTGGCGATGAGCTCCTCGCCCAGCTCAGCCTCCGGGTTAACAAGCTCCTCCTGGTAGCTTGGCCAGGGGGCGAGGCTCACGTAGCCCTCCTCACCCAGGAGGCTCCAGACCTCCTCGCAGAGGGCAGGCGCGTAGGGCGCGAGGAGCTTTACCCAGGAGCGCAGCACCTCGAGCAGCACCCTCTTGTTTGGCTTGTCCCTGCGCAGGTACCACCTCACGTCGTTGTAAACGTCGAAGAACCCCGCCTGCAGGGCGGAGCGCGTTCTGAACTCCTCAAGGCTCTCCGTGGCTCGCCTTATGTGCCCCTGCATCCTGCTCAGAAGCCAGCGGTCTATGTTCTTCTCCTCGGTGCGGTAGTCCTCAAGGTCTGCCACCTTCCTCGCGAGCTCCAGGAAGGATGCTAAGTTAGAGGCCATGTCGCGCGCATTCTTCGCGCGCCAGTCGGGGTCGCGCATGCCCTCGCTGGCGTAGAGAAGTGTGCACCTCGTGACGCTAGCACCGTACTCCTGCAGCGCGTCTTTCAGCGTAATGAAGTTGCCCTTGCTCTTGGACATCTTCTCGCCTTCGATGCTCATCATCCCGTTGACCCCTATTGCTCTGGGCCAGAATTCGGGCTCAAAGAGCGCCACGTGGTGGAAGATGAAGAAGGTGAGGTGGTTGGGTATCAGCTCCTTCGCGGAGTTTCTCAAATCTACGGGCATCCAGTAGAGGAACTCGCGGCGCATCTCCTCCAGAACCTCTTGAGAGATTCCGCTGAGCTTTGCAACCTCCTCCAGGCTTCCCTTCCCGTAGAAGATGTAGTCGAAGACCTCCTTCGGCAGGTTCTCCCCCTTTATCCCGTGCTCATTTATGTGCTTGGCTATGGTGTAGAAGGCCATGTAAACCGTGGAGTCGCTCAGGGTTTCGACCTTCCATTCCGGGTCCCAGGGCAGGGGCGTGCCAAGGCCAGATTTGCGGGCGCACGCCTTGTCCTCGAGCCACTCTATGGTGTTCTCGAAGTTGGAGCGCGCCTCCTCAGGGAATATCTTCATCCGCGCCAGCGCCTCTCTCACGCGCGCCTTCCAGGCCTCGTCGCTGTACTTCAGGAACCACTGGTCCTTGAGTATCTTCACCAGGCAGCGCGTGCCGCAGCGGCACACCACCTCCTCGGTGAGCTCGTACATCCTGTCGGCTATGCCCTGCGCCACGAAGTCGGCGATGAGCTCCTTCTTGACCTCCTCCACCCGCTTCCCGGCGTACTTGCCTGTGATTTCCTTGAGTACGCCCTTGTAGAACTCCTCCCTGTACACCTTCTCTGTCGCCTCCTCCAGGCGCGGGTCCTCCTGGTTCTGGATTCCCATCTGCTCGCACACCTCAATCGCCGGGTGCTCCCCGTAGCCCGGCGCTGAGATCAGGGAGATGGGCTTAATTGCGAGCAGCTCCTCCTCTGAGATGCCGTACCTTGCGACCTGCCCGGGTGCGCGCTGGAGGTCCTTAAGGGCTATGTAGTCGTAGGGCGCGTGGGAGGGCACTGACATGACAACGCCGGTGGCATTGTCGGGGTCAACAAAGCTCGCGGGCAGGATCAGAATCTCCCTCTTTGTTATCGGGTCGATGCAGCGCTTTCCTATGAGCTTCTCGCCGGGAATCTCCTCCTCAACGCTCACGTCGTCCTTCTGCTCCCTCAGCTTTGCCACAGCCTGCGTGCTGACTATCCAGCGCTCGCCGGCGACGCGTATCTTGGCGTAGGTCGCCTCTGGGTTAAGCCACATGTTGGTGACGCCGTAGATTGTCTCGGGGCGGAGCGTCGCCGCCACCAGGTGGGCGTCGCCAAAGGGGAACTTGAGCAGGATGAACTCCGTGGGGGAGACCCCCTCGCCGCGCAGGCGGTCGTGGTCTCCGGTGGGGGACTCGTCGTGGGGGCACCACACCACTGGATGAGTGCCCTTGGTGACGTAGCCCCTCTCGCGAAGGGTGAGGTACTGCCACTCTATAAACTTCGAGAAGGGGGGGTGGAGCGAGGTGGTGGTGAACTCGCGGCGCCAGTCTATGCTGTGCCCCAGCTCGCGCAGGGCGCGCTTGGACTCGCGGATGTAGTAGCGCGCTATGTACTCGGGGTCCACGAACTTTTTGAGCTCCTCCTCGGGCACGCGGTCGAGTTCGCGGAAGATGCGGAGCTGCTGCTCATCCCCCCGCCTCACCCGCTCCGCCGCGCCTGCGATGGGCTCGCCGGTGATGTGCCACGCCCAAGGAAAGAGCACATTGTAGCCCTGCATGCGCTTGAAGCGCGCGTACACGTCAACGCGGGTGGAGGTGAACGCGTGCCCCAGGTGCAGGGGGCCGTTCATGTAGGGGAAGGGGAAGGTCACAAAAACCTTCTCTCTGCTGTCGGGGTCAGCTTCAAAGATTCTATCCCTGTGCCAGCGCTCCGCCCACTTCCTGTCTATTTCCCTGAGCTCATCAGCGCGCATAACCATACCTCGCTTGTGAATAGCTCCGGAGGCTATTAAAATTTTACCCTCCCGCCTGGGAGCACTACGCGGCGCCGGAACAATATGAAAACTTCATATTTTTTCTTATTATTTCTTAATTTTTCCTACCTTTTCTTAAAAATTCTTATAAATTAATCCTGAGTTGTATCCTAAAATTTCCAAGGAGGTGTCTGCCGGTGATAGAGCCAGAGGTTTTCCAGACTTCCAGCAGCATGTTCTTTCTGATATGGGGTGGCGTGCTGGTCTTCTCCATGCATGCGGGCTTCGCCTTTCTCGAGGCGGGGCTCGTTAGAAGGAAGAACGTGGTGAACGCCTTCAACAAGATATTAATGGAGTGGCTGATTGCCGCGGTTGGCTACTTTGTTCTTGGTTACGGCCTTGCCCACGGAATATACTTTGCGCTCATGAGCGTGGGCGCCATCGAGGAGGCGGGGCTCCAGTACAACCTGGCCCACTACTTCTTCATGCTCACCTTTGCCACGGCAGCCATAGCCATAATCTCCGGCGGAGTGGCCGAGAGGATAAGCTTTAGGGCGCACCTCATCGCTGCGGTGTTTGTAACCTCCCTGATTTACCCCCTCTTCGAGGGCCTGGTGTGGGACTCCAGCTCCGTCTTCGGGAACCTCCTGGGCGGCGAGTCGGGGGTACTCGCCAGGTACTTCGGGGCACCCTTCCACGACTTCGCGGGCTCCGTGGTGGTCCATGCGATAGGCGGCTGGCTCGCCCTGCCCGCGGTGTACCTGCTGGGTCCCCGGCTGGGCAGGTTTGTGAACGGCGAGGTTAGGGAGTTTCCGATTCACTCGGTGCCCTACGTTGCGCTGGGCTCCTGGTTCCTGGCGATAGGCTGGTACGGCTTCAACGTCGCCAGCGCGGGCTCCCTCGGCGCCCTCAACCTGGGCCTTGTGGCCGCCAACTCCACCCTCGCAATGGCCGGCGGTGGCCTGGTGGCGGCGCTGCTCTCCAGGCACGACCCGGGGTTCCTGCACAACGGCGTTCTCGCAGGCTTAGTGGCGGTCTGCGCGGGGAGCGACATCTACCACCCCCTGGGCGCCTTTGTGGTGGGCGCTGTGGCAGGGGCGATATTCGTGTGGGGCTTCAAGTTTGAGATAGACGTGCTGCGCATCGACGACGTGCTGGGCGTTTGGGTGCTCCACGGCCTCGCCGGCGCCTGGGGTGGCATTGCCGCTGGCATCTTCGGGCTTCCCCTCTTTGGAGGCGCTGGGGGTGTGAGCTTCCTGTCCCAGCTTGCGGGCACCCTCGCAGCCGTGGTTTACGCCCTTGCGGCGGGAACCGTTTTATACAAGTATTGCAGTTGGGCTCAGGGCGGCAGAAGAGGAGGAGCTCAGGGGACTCGACCTGGCGTACCACAGGACGGACGCCTATCCGGAGGAAGCGGTGCTGAGGTGAAGCTGATGAAGAAGGTTGAGGCGATAATCCGACCCGAGAAGCTGGATGCGGTTAAGCGCGCCCTGGAGGAGATAGGGTGCATAGGCATGACTGTCAGCGAGGTGCGGGGCAGGGGAAGGCAGCGCGGCGTGGTTCACCAGTGGCGCGGCAGGGAGTACCGGGTTGACCTCCTGCCGAAGGTTAAGGTGGAGATTGTTCTCAGCGACGACATGGTCGAGCGGGTGATTCAGACCATTGTGGAGAGTGCGAGAACGGGGAGCATAGGCGACGGCAAGATATTCGTGGTGCCCGTGGAGGAGGTGGTCAGGGTGCGCACCGGAGAGCGGGGTGAGGCGGCCCTCGGTCAGGAGGGAGGCTCCTGCTGAGCTACTCCCTCTCCATCCTCTCCCTTATCCTCCCCACAGCCTCCACCACCTCATGCCGGTACACCTCCCGCTTTCTGTACCTGGTGAGGGCGACGTAGGCGACCAGGAGCAGGGCCAGCGCTCCCGCCCCGATCCCGGCCACCCTCCTGAGGTTCACCCTCCTCTCCTCCTCCAGGAGGATGAGGGTGAGGGGCTGCGAAAGCTCACCGCCGGCGCCCGCGACCACCGCCGTGAGGGTGTAGCTTCCGGGAGTCGCGTCCTCAGGAGCGCGTACCGTAAACACCAGCTCCTGGACGTATCCCGGCATGAGCAGGCGGCTGACCTCCTGCGGGGTGACACTCCACCCCGGCGGGGCGACTATCCTGAAGCTCAGGTTCAGGGCCTCGAGGGAGGGGTTGACCACCCTTAGCGTCACCTCCGCCGCCTCACCGGGCCTGGCGTAGGCGGCGGTGGCGCTCGAGAACTGGAGCAGGTCTATCCCGCGGATGGCGGCGTAGAACAGGTTTATCTGCCTGAGGGGCCAGTATATGTAGGGGGAGTACCGCTCCGCTATTCTGTTGACCTCGTACTCCAGGGTGTAGGCCTCGTAGGGCTCCACATCCCTGAGCCGCCAGGCAACCACCGGGTCTGCCTCTATAACCGTGACGGGGCTCCTGAATCTTATCTCCGCAACATTCGAGGCTATCTCCTTCGGGATCTCCTCCACTATCTCAAGCCTCTCCGCCCTTATTCCCGAGTTCTCCACCTTCACCCTGACCCTGGTGCTCTCCACCTTCTCGTCCAGGTACACCTCCCTGAGCACCGCCGGCTTCTCCAGCCTCGGTGGGTAGGGCTTTATCCTGAAGATGAAGAAGGTGCTCGCCTCCTCCCCGGCGCCGCTCAGGCGCAGCACCACCCTGTGGTCTCCCGGAAGGGCGCTGAGGGGCACCTCCACCGACAGGTCAACCACGACGCTCTCCCCCCCGGGTATGCTGAGCACCCGCGGCTCCAGCTGCACCCACTCACCGGGGAGGCCCTCCACCCCCAGCCTCACGTTCTGGATCTCCACGCCGGTGGGGTTCTCCACCTCGAAGCTCACCCGCGAGGTGTCGCCCGGCTTGCCCTCTATAAGCACCGGCAGGAAGGCGAAGCGCAGGCGGGGCGTCTCCCTGGTCAGGACGGGGGGAATCTCCTCAATCCCGCCCTCCTCCTCGTACACCCCCAGCCAGGAGGTCGCCGTGGCGTAGGCGGAGCGGTTGCGGTAGTAAACCTTCGCCACCGCCCTGTAGCTGCCTTCGGGCATTCCGGCGATGTAGCTGCGCACCAGCGTTATGTTGCTTCCCGCCCTCAGGGTGACTGGAAGGAGCGTCAGCCTGTCCACCAGCGCACCTCCAGAGTAGATCTCTATCTCGGGCTCAATCAGCTCATCCGACGTTCCCCTGTTGACCACCTCGATGGTGAACTCCACCACGCTGTGCCTCTCCACCCGGGATGGTCTCACGGTAAAGGAGGTGATGTTCACCGCCGTGGGCGCGGCGCTTAGGGATACGTTCGCCAGTACCAGCGCCCTGCCGTACACCAGCCCCAGGCCCGGGCTGGAGAGGTTGTGGGGATAGGCGGGGACAACCCCGACTTCCCCGGGGGAGGTGTTTACGGCGGTTGCCCTGAAGTAGAACACCGGAGCGGTGGCGGCACTCACGCTCCTGGTGGTGCTCCAGGAGGAGTTGCCCGGGATCCTCCGGGTCAGGTTGAAGAGCTCTGTGTCTGAGCCGTTGAGCTCATACCACCCCCTCAGGTGCGCCACCACATCCCTCTGCCCCGGGTTCTTTGCCGTAAAGGTGGCATACCAGGTGCTGCTCACATTCCTCTTCTGCACCTCCAGCAGGAGGGGCACCGTCTCATTAACCAGCGCCGGCAGGGTAAAGCTGAAGTTGAGCTCCGCCCTCTCCACCCTCAGGTAGGTGGAGGTGGGGAGGATGAAAAGCGCCCCGGTGTCTCCCGCAGGGATGGAGAAGCCTGCGATGATGTGGTCTCCGTAGGCGGCTGCGGCGATGCAGTTCCTGCCGCACACCGGAGAGGCATTCTCCACGCTTATGTTGGCGGTTATGTTGAGCGGGAAGGTGTGGTTGTTTCCGATTCTGAAGCCTATCCAGCTGCCTTCATTCCTGACAGCCACGCTCAGGTTGAAGGGCGTATCCGGCAGGTAGAAGACGTAGCTGCCCTCGCCGGGGACAAACAGGTTCCTTCCCGCGTAGCTTATGCTGGCGCCGTAGGCGCTGGTGGAGTTGACCAGCAGCCTGTCGGCGTAGATGCTCTGCGTGCTGTTCGCGTAGAACACCACCGCGCGGTACTCGGTCATGTTGAGGGCTCCCGAGAGGAGCAGCAGCAGCGCCAGGCAGGCAGCATGACGCGGCGTCATTGCGGGTCCACCCCCACCCTAAGCGCCTTCATCAGGGAGAAGTCTCCGCTTAAGCTCAGGTTCAGGAGCACCCGCTTTGTCTCTCCTGCCCTTATGACGTCGAAGCCCCAGCGGTGCAACTCACCAAGCGAAGCGTGGCTGTCGTAGTCGCCGCCCATGCTGGTGATGGTGATGTTCGCCGGCGTCAGCCAGTAAACATAAACGCCGTGCTGCTCACTCAAAGCTGTGACGTTTATCTCCGCGGAGGCTCCGCTTACGCTTATGGCGGCGCTCACGCCTCTCGGGTAGAGGTTGAGCCTGTAGCTCCTGCCGAACTCGCTGGTGCCGTTGCCCTGGAGCGTGGCTGTGGCTGTGATGTAGCTCAGCTCCTCCACGCCCCCTCCTGCGACGGGCATGCTGCCGTTGAACCTGCCATTAGCACCGGCCAGCACCCTGCCCAGGTAGAGCCAGCCCTCGCCGTAGTAGCTCGAGAGCGCCCCCGAGGCGGAGTAGTTGTTGCCCCGCAGGTCGTCTCCCGAGGTGGAGTTCCTCACCAGGAAGACCTCTATGCTCGCGCCGCCGAAGGCGGGGCTTGCTCCCAGGCTCTCATTGCCCAAGAAGCCCTCCAGGTAGAGCTCACTCCCGTTGAGGTACGCCTTGGTTATCACTGGGTAGTCCACCCCGTAGTTGGGCTGGCTCGCATTGAGCGAGCCGTCGTTCAGCGTAACATTGTCGCCGGCATTGCCTGAGAGGTCCAGGTCTATTCCGAGCATGGAGTTGTTGAAGATTGAGTTCTGGCTTATGGTGATGTTTCTGGCCGGCGAACTCCAGCTGCCCGCCACCACGCCGCACAGCGAACCCGAGATGAGGTTGTGCTTCACCATTGCCGAGTCGCTGGCGTCGTCGAAGAGCACGCCGCAGGATTCTGCATCTAAGATGGTGTTGTTGAGTATTTTCACATAGTCTGCGTCGTACCTCACCTCTATCCCCTTGCCTGCAGTTCTCGGGTCTGAGCCGGAGCCCATGCTCGCGCTTGCGATGTAGTTCTCCCTCAGGGTTACGTTGTCAGCATAAACTATTACGCCGTCGGAATATATAGAGTTCCACCCCGTGCCCGAGATGTAGTTCTGCTCCACCAGGAGCAGGAGGGGCTCCACCTGCGGAGCGGGAGATGACCTGCCGGCTCTTATACCGCTGTAGCCGGGGGCCAGGATATAGTTGTGGACAATCCTCCCCCTCTGGGGTGAGGAGGACTCGTTCACAGAAATCGCAAAGTAGCGCAGGGGTGCTGCGGCGCTGCCGTTGGCTCTCGCCCCGAGCAGGTTGTCCCTTATCTCGAAGTCCGAAGCTCCGGCAGCCACTGCTATCGCCCCCTCGGAGCTGACATTGGAGTTGAACAGCGCAAGCGCGGCTATGCTGGCGTTGGCTGCGCTGCCAACAACCAGGTTGGTGAGGGAGAGGTTCACCTCCAGCTCCGGCTTTTCGAAGGGAGCAATAAGGGGCTCGTCTCCGGTGCCGGGAATCCCGTCTCCCCCGGTGCCCACGCGCAGGGCGGAGAGCACCTCTCCGGGGTTCTCGTCCCTCACGCTCAGGTTGGCGTACAGCGCTGTGCCGTTTATCTTCGTGCCGTTGTCCTCTATGGCGGGAAGCGCCCCCACCGCCCGCTCAACGTCTATGCGCCACCAGGCTCCAGAAGCGTCGCCGGCGTTCGGCGGCACCCCCGGGATAAAGCGCATCTCATTAGCCCCGGCCACTGCGTTGGCGTTGAGCAGGAACTGCCTCAGCGAACCCTGCACACTTCTCGCAGAGCCCGCGACGTCGTCGCCATCGCGGGCGTTGACCACGACGTCGAAGCTGAAGCCGAGGTCAATGCTCTCGTTGGCATAGGCGGAGGCGTTCAGCTTCGCAATGTGCTCATACCTCGCGTTCATCCGCCTGAGGTAGAGGTTGTCCACGTAGTAGTCGTAGCCCCCGTGCACCACCACGCGGTCGAAGCCTGCGTAAGTGGAGTCGCTCGCTGAGACGCTCGCCGCCAGGGTGCCGTTCTCGTAGTAGGTGGAGAAGGTGATGGTGCCGTTCGCAAAGATGAAGAGCCTCCAGTAGTACCACTCGTTCTCGGGCGGGTCCCAGGTCACGCGGGCGCTTATCTCGGTGGCAGAGCCGGATGTGCGCCTGTCTATGGAGATGTAGTTTCCGGCGTGGCTCACCCTGAAGGAGTAGCCGTTGAAGCCGCTGTCCTCCAGTCCTATTCTGTCGATGCTTCCGCCGCTCCACGGGCTCGGGCGATAGGTGTAGCCCTCGAGCACCACGTCTCTACCCACGGTGCTGCCGATCAGCTTGTAGCCGCCGTTGGGGTCGTTGTTCGCGGTCTTCTTCAGGCTGTACCTGCCCCTGTAGGAAACCTCGGAGCTCTGCTTCACTATGCCCAGGCTGTAGTTCTGCCAGCCCGCGAAGCTCTCAAAGTCGTCGAAGAAGATTAAACCAAAGGCGTCGCTGACGCCGGCATCGCCTCCGCCGAAGCGCGCGCTGCCCACATGAGCGGAGCCGTTCCACTCCGTTACGAAGGTCTGCTCCGCCCAGATCTCGTCCATGCTGTGCCCCGGGTTCAGCCCGCGAGTGGTGTTCACTGTGGTGGAGTCAACCGCCACGAAGTAGGTGCCCAGGCCTATGCTGAAGTTGTAGCCTCCTCCCTGAGAGGTCCTCGCCACTGCATAGGGCAGGTCTCTGCCCGCGTCGAAGACGCCGTCGCCGTCGTCCCTGAAGATAGCCACGGTGGCGTTGGCAACACCCGCGTCTTCGCTGGAATTGAAGGCCCTGCCAAGCACCCCCAGGTCCTCGAAGACCCTGCCCGCGACCCTAACGAAGGCGCTTATCTCCCTGCTCAGGTTTGCCACAACGCCGTTGCTCTCTATGCCGGTGACGACGATGGTATAGACCCCCTCCACAGGCAGCCTGAGAGAGTAGTTGAAGGTCTTCCACAGCGAGAGTGCGCTCGAGTCGGTGGTGTTGAGGCTCATCGCATCTTGAAGGTAGAGGGTGTGGTTGGGGTAGTAAACAGAGATGTTCGCCCCGGTGATGTCGTAGCTCCCTATTGGATCTGTGACGTTGGCCAGGATGAGCGCCACCTCTCCCGGCAAGTAGCTCTGCTTGTCTGTCCTGATTTCCACCACCTTCACATAGGTGGTGGTGTTGAGGGTTATGTTGGAGTTGTAGCTCGAGGTGTGGTGCACGTACAGCGTCTGCCCGGTCTGGGAGTTCTCCACCCTCAGCACCAGGTAGTTGTTCCTGGGGATGGTGGTAACTGAGTCCAGGGTGATCTCGAAGAGGTGGAGGGAGGGCGTGCCCCCGGGGGCGAACCGGCTTGAGTTGGTGCCCAGCACTGTTGAGGTCACGCCGTCGGTGTAGAGCAGGCTCACCGTAACAGTGTGCTGCGCCCCGGTGGAGGTGGAGTTGAGCCAGAGGAACACCTGAACCTTGCCGGAGATGGTGAAGTCGCTGGCAAAGGCGGGGCTCTGGTACCAGCTCGCCTGGGCGTTGGAGGCTATGGGGGTAGAGCTAACCGCTGCTGTCGGGCGGGAGGTGTTCATGCTCATGTCGCCGTGGAGGTAGAAGGTCTTGGGCTGAGAGGGCGGAAGAGGCGTGGAGGTGGTCAGCGTTACGTCGTCCTTTACGCTCGGGTCGGAGACGCTCACAAAGTCAAGCGTGGTGTAGTCCACCTCACCCAGAGGTGCGGTGGCGGGTATCAGCTTGGCTACGGTAATGTTGGTGTCGCCGTAGGGCAGGAAGAGGTCCACTATGCCATTGCCGTTGGTGTCATAGCCCTGAGCGATGTAGTCCCAGGCGGAGTCGCCGTCTGTATCTTCTGCTATAAGCTGGCTGCCGTTGTAGAGCCGCGTTGCCCACGCCTTGGTGCTGCGCGTTATGTTGACGTCGAACCTGCCGGCGGAGTAATAATTGCCAGCGGTGACGTTGTAGAGCACCTCCTCGCCCGCGCTGGCAGTTTTTGCCTGGTCGGGCTCCACGGTAAAGGCCACGATGTGGATGATTATCCACTTCAGGTCGTTGCTCCTGTTCTGGTCGTTGCCCAGGCTGGTGAAGAAGCTCACATTGTAGCTGCCGTAGGGCATGCCGGAGATGTTCAGGGTGAAGGAGACCTGCGCCGTCTCATTGAAGGGCACCGAGAGGTTCACGTAGGTGTAGTTCAGGTAGGAGTAGCCTCCTCCAATTCTCGTGATGTTGAGGGTAACGTTGACATTCTCCTGGTCAACAATGCCGTACAGCGCGGCGGTGGCGTTGAAGTCAACAAGCTGAACCACATTCGGGTTGAACTTGGAGTCGTTCGCCGGGGTGTCTATGGATTTTATGCCCACGTCGTAGAGCCTCGCCTTGCCCGCGTTTATCTGCTTCACCATGTCGGTGAAGTTGAAGCCCAGCCCCCAGATCACCGGGACAACCCAGGTCTCGCCCGCGGCGAGGCTTGCCCTGTCCCAGGCCAGGGCGGTGGCGGCGTCGCCGGTGTAGGTGGTGGCGTTGTTGAGCGCATCTCTGTAGATGTCGCCCCACATGCCGCTCCTGTCTATAGACTCACCTCCGGGAATGTAGCGGGTGATGAGGTCTGTGTAGTAGTTCACATCGTGGGCGGAGCTTCTCAGGTCGGAGCCGTAGCCTCCGTACTGGATGCTGCCCGCCGGAGCGTTGGTGTCGTAGCCGTAGACTATATCGTGGGTGGAGTTGTAGTAGGCATCGTCGCCGGTGTAGCTTCCGGCGAAGTTCCAGTCCATCCCCTGGAAGAAGCGCAGGTTCGTCAGGTCTGTGGTGGGCTTTATGTAGTAGATGGTGGCGAACCACCTGTAGTTGTCCCTGATTATCACCTTCTGGGTAATGTCCGCTTCTCCACCTTCTGTCTGCATCTCGGTTATTATCACGCTCTCCAGGGTTCCATCGGGGGCGGTGTTCAGAGCCACGTCGGTCCTGCTGAGCTGCGTCAGGTTGCCGTCGTCTCCCAGGGTCTGGTAAACCGGCGAGTAGGCGGTGCATATGTTTAAGAACACCCAGCAGGTCCTGTACCAGTAGTAGTACTCATTTCCGTACTGCCTGGTGACTCCGCCGCTGGTGAACCTCAGCGCAACCTTGGAGCCTGCGTCTATGTCGATGTCGTTGCCGTAGCCGTTGTCCTCCGTCCTGCCCGCGTGGTCGTTCTGGGCTATCACCGTGTCGTTGTCGCCCTGGGAGTAGGGGAAGATTATCGCTGAAATCTGCCCGCCTCCGGAGTAGGTGCCGGAGTAGGCGAGCTCTATGGCGATGGAGTTGTTGGGTGCGGGCGGAGTAAGAGTTATGTCGTAGCCCCAGATGGGGTCGTCATAGAAGTAGAGGGTGCCGTTGCTCACGTACCACCTCAGCTCGCCCTCCACCTCGCCGGTGAGCCTGTTGAGGGTGAGGTTGTTTACTATGCGCCTGCCGTCGTCGCCCACTATCTCCTTTACGCGGTAGCCGGGGGGCAGCTCAACCTTGAATCTGTACCACACCTCCAGCTTGTTGCTGAGCTCTACCCTTAGCTTTGTGTCGCTGAGCCGCCTTACTGTCATGGTGGTGTTGAGCACCTCCGGCGGCAGCCCGAAGTTCTTCAGCGTGGAGGGCGTCGCGGGCAGCGTGTACTCCAGGAACCTCCTGCCCTCGAAGCTGCCGCCGCCCTCCCGGTACCTCATCACGGGGTAAATCCCCAGCGCCTGGGGTTTGAGCCCCTCTATGTCGCCCTCCACCTTCACCACCACCTGCCCCTCTCCGGGGTCATAGGCCCGTATTATGCTGAGCTTTCGCTGAATGCTCAGCTTCAGCTCCACCCTGGCGTTTCCGGCGCTGAGGATTGCGGTGTAGTTCCCGGGGGGCAGTGTGAGCGGAATCCTGAAGCTTCCGTTAACCACACCGGCGCGTCCACTCATGTTGGCGGGGTGCACGGTGTAGCTCACGTACTCGGGGGGGCGCACCTTCCAGCTCACCCGCCCCTGGATCATTCCGTCCCTGACGGAGGCCCTTATGGAGTAGCTGTCCACCACCATCTCCCTGAGGATGCCGTCCACCTTCAGCAGGTACCTGCCGGGGGGCAGGTCTCCGGGCAGCTCCGCGGCGTACCGCCCGGGCTCCGCCTCCTCGAACTCCAGCTCGAGCGTCCTGTTGTCCGGGGCGACAAGCAGCGCCTCCCGCGGCATGAAGTTTGCGAGCACCCTGCCCTCTTCGCCCCTGAAGAGCAGGGAGGGCGCTGTCAAGCCCCTCCCGAGGGAGACGTTCAGCGTGAGCTCGGCATTTCCGGCGGTGAGCAGCAGGGAGTGGTTGCCCGGTGGCAGGAGGAGGGGAAATGCGAAGCTTCCGTTGTGAACCTCCACCTCGCCGGTCATGCCTCCTGCGCGCCAGCGGATGGAGGAGGGGGGCAGGAAGTAGTAGCTCACCTTCCCAGCTACATGGGTTCCGTTGAAGCTCGCAAGAATTCGGTAAAAGTCCACAAAGAACTCTTCTTTAAGCCCGTCGGCATGGAGAGTGTACTTACCCAGGACCACGTTCCTCCTGAGGCTGAAGTTGGCCAGGTACTCGCCATCCTGCCTGTGGAACCTGAGGGCAGTGGCGCCGCCGCCGGGGTCTGCAACATAGGCCACCCGGGGGAGGAAGTTGGCCCTCACAGTAACCACCTCACCCGGGAAGTAGACCTCTTCCACCTCCAGCTCTCTCTCCTCCAGCTCCTCCAGCTTCACCTCAAGCTCCGCGCCTCCCGTGCTCAGCAGGACGGCGGAGGCGTTCTCAGGAAGCTCCAGGGTGAACCTTCCGTCGCTCCCCACCTCAACAGCGCCCGTGGTGTTTCCGGGCAGAAGCGTGTACACCACCTTCCCGGGCGCCACCACGTGGTACCTCACCCTGCCCTTAAGAACGCCGCCCTCCACCTCCGCCTCGATGGAGTGGCTGTCCACATAAACCTTCCTGCTTGCCCCCCCGGCGAGGATTGTGTACTCCCCCAGCACCACATTTTTCCTGAGCTCAAACCTCGCCACGTAGGAGGAGCCCCTCTTCTCTGGCTCCAGCTTCCACACCCCCGCGGGGGTAATGAGCTGCACCACCCCGGGCTCAAAGTTGAACTCCGCCTCAATGACCTCTCCCGGAAAGTACACATCCTTTTCCGTGGTGATGCTCCTGTTTTCCATGGAAAAGCTGGTGAATAGGCTCAGCATGGCAGTTATCACAATCGCCAGAGCCGGGTTCACCTTCATTTCCCCATACCTGCCTTACAGCGCGGGTGTAAGCTATTCACCATCTCTCCTGTGCTTGATTACGTAGGTGAGCACAACCAGGGACAGAAGCAGCACCAGGCTCCACAGGAACACCGACCACCTTATACCTATGGTAGGCAGCGGCAGAGGCGAGAACTCGGCGGTGTAGAAGGCTATGCCGCCGGCTGGCAGGCTTCGGGGAGCCTCGCCCGTGTAGACCGCCTTCCAGCTGGATCTGAATTTGGCGGTGATGCTCTGGATTTCCATGTCGGAGCCTACGGGTATGGAGATGTCCCTGAAGAGAATCCCCCTCTCCGCCAAGTCCTCCGACTCGTACTCCACTGTAAAGGTGAACTCCTGCCCCGGCTCTATGGGATACCAGATCTCGTAGGTTATTTTGGTGTAGTCCCCCTCATCGCTCACATTAACCGGAATCTCTCTTCCGTCCCCGGTGTATGCTCTCACCCCCTCAAGCCTGACTGGCTGTGAGTTTTCTGTGAAGGGTATTGAAAAGAAGAGCACCTTGGCGGGTGACCTCTTCTGCAGCCTCAGCTCCCCTATGCCGGGTACTATTGGACTCCCTATCAGGTTCTTTACGGTTATTGTATTCTTCACATGCACCTTTTCGTTGACATTTACCTCCAGGGTGTAGTTAGATATGGCGATTACCTTTATTACCTGCCCCTCTGAGATGCCTGCGAGGACAACTGCAAATAACAAAAGGTAAAAGTAAATTTTTTTCATACTTACATTGAAAAAGAAAGGGAGATAAAAAGCTTTCCCCCTATCTCCTTCTGCGCTGCAGCACTGCGCCCGCGAGCACCGCGGCAGTGGCAAGGGCGAAGAGGTTCTCATAGTTGCGCGCCGCACTTCCGCTCACGATGGTTATCCTGGGGGTCGTCTGCGCATTGGTGGCAAAGGTCGGGTCTACGCCCACTATGAAGAGGTCGCTTGCCTTGAAGTCGCCCGTTCCCTGGGTCTTGTAGAAGATGACAACGCTCTGGTTGGCGCTTATCTCCGCGTAGTCGGTGTAGTTGCCATCGCCGTCGGCGTTGGGATATATGGCGTTGAGCTTCCAGTAGTAGCCCATGGAGTAGCCCGCAGGCAGAGGCGTGGAGTTGGTTCCGTTCGCCTGGAGCATCACCGACTGGTTCACCCAGTTGCCGTCGGCGCCCACGTTGGCCCAGCTGCCGTCCCAGTTGAACTCGCTGAAGTTCGCCGGCATCATGTCGTACACGTAAACATCCGGCGGGGTGAGCTTGCCTCCGATGTTCTCCACCACTATGTAGACGTCGTACACATTGCCTCCGGCAGGCACAATGTGCTTCGTCGCCTTAATCAGGTAGGTGCCTATCACCAGGATCTTCTCCACCACTATGTAGCTGGAGCCGTAGCTGGTGTTGTACTCGTGCGTCGTGGTGTTGACAACCCACCAGCCCAGGCTTTGATCCTTCACCAGCTTCAGGGTCATGTTTGCCCAGACCACGGGCACAATGCTGTTCTCGAAGGTGTACCTGTTGCTCTCCCAGGAGCCTCCGGGGGAGAGGGTGACTCCGGGCGTGAGGTCCTTCCAGGAGCCGGGGATGACTGCGCTCATGTCGGGGAAGCCCGCGGTGGTGTTCACCGCCCAGACGGAGACGTTCCTCACCACGTAGGCAACGCCCACCGCCGTGTTGGTTATGTTGACGCTCTCATTCCAGAAGGTGCCCGAGCTGTTTATCACGGGACCCTCCTTTATTGCGGCGATGCTCGCCGGACCAGAGGCGAAGACGTCAACAACGCTCGAGCCGCTCATCCCCTCGGCGAAGCTGAAGAATATCGCCGCAAAGCCGAAGGGCTCCAGGGTGACGTCCCGCTGGGCGTTGGAGTTCTCACCTGTGACGTCGAAGCTTATGTTCACATGGGGCGAGGTGGTGGTGAGGGTAACTCCCGTCACGTTCATCGCGTCGCTGGTGCTGGCAGTGTAGGGGCCGTCCCACAGCACGGTGGTGCCCTTATTTGACTGATTGTTTGCTATCGGACCCAGCGTTGTCCAGTTGCTGCTGCCGAAGTTGGCATCCTGCTGGCTGAGGTACTTGGTGACGTTCACATTCACCGAGGTTACCCCGGCGGGAAGCGCACTGGTGTTCAGCGTGAGGTTGAAGTACACCCTCCAGGTCTGAAGCGAGTTTGCGGGTATCTTGCCCGGCGAGTAGCTCTCATCCACCAGTATGGGGACGCCCACGCTGGCATCGTCCACATCGTAGTAGAGGCTGACCTTCTCACCGGAGCGCAGCAGAGGTATGTGGACGAAGTAGTTGGCTCCGGAGGTTACCAGGTTGCCGTTGGTGGCCTCCAGCGCGTCGGCAGCGCTGGTGGTGATGCTCACGCCTGAGGATGCAGTGCTGGAGTACACCAGGAGGGGTGAGGCGTTGTTTACCAGCTTGATGGCAATCCACACATCGCTAAGGTCGTCGCCTCCCGTGTTGGAGATGTTGATGAACCCCGTGACGTTGAAGCCGCTGTAGGAGAAGCTGTAGTCAGGCTGCTGAACTGCCAGCAGCTCCACGCTCTCAGTCTTCTCCACATCGAGAGGCGCCGCGTTTACAGAGGCGATGCCAAACAGTATGGACAAGAAGAAGTACACCTGCCATGAATAATTTTTCGGCAATTTCTCGCCTCCTACTATGTTTTATAATCCTAGAAATTTTACCTTATTAACTCATATATATAGTTATGGGTGACATCTGTGCAATAATCGGGGACATTGCTGTAAAAGGAGCCCAAATTCCCGATATTTTGTGAAACATATTCCCACACACTTATATAATTGTGAACAAAATTTCACATGTTTACCCGCTTACCTGCTTACCTGCTATTTCAAATGTTTAGCCTCCCTAAAGTCTCCCTGCGGCGTACTCAAGCATCCCCTGGAAGATGCGATAGCCGTCGCCCTTACCCTGTGCGCCGTTGCGCGTCCAGTCGGGGTACATGTACCTGTGGAAGGCCCTCTCCGGGTGGGGCATCATGCCCATCACGTTTCCCTCCGGGGTTGCGATGGCGGCTATGTCGGCGAAGCTACCGCTGGGGTTCAGGGGGTATTCTCCATGAGCAAGAGCCCCCTGCGGCGAGCAGTAGCGCAGGGGAATCTGGTTGTTCTCCTCCAGCTCCTCCAGCAGGCGCTGCTCCCTGCCCAGCGGGAGCACCACCCTGCCCTCTGCGTTCGCCACAGGCATGCGCGACACCCTGGGGAGCTTCTCCGTGAAGGGTGTGGCGGCGCCTCTTAACAGGTGAACCCAGCGCGCCTCGAAGCGTGCGCTGGCGTTCTTTGCCAGAGCCAGCATTGGCTCGCCCACCTCGCCGAAGGGCAGGAGTCCCGTCTCGATGAGCACCTGGAAGCCGTTGCATATCCCCAGCACCGGCTTCCCCTCCTCCACGAAGCTCTGGAGCTCGCGCCTCAGCCTGGAGGCGAGCAGCTTCGCCAGCACGGCGCCGCTCCTTATCCTGTCGCCGTAGGAAAACCCTCCCGGAAGCACCAGCGCGTGGAACTCCTCCAGGGAGCGCCGCCCGCGGAGGAGTTTATTTACGTGCACCACCTCCGCCCCTGCGCCGGTCTCGCGTATGGAGTGGGCGGTTTCGGCGTCGCAGTTTGTGCCCTGAGAGCGAAGCACCAGAACGCGAAGCTCGGCCAGCCTCACAGCGCAACCCCCCTCTGCCAGCTCCTCTTGAGCTCGCCTATGTCCTCGCGGAGCAGCTCTTCGCCGCGATAGCTTACCACCAGCTCCCCTCCGGAGGTCTCGCCCACCCTTGCGAAGCGCACGTGCTTCATCAGCGCCTCGAACTGCCCGGCATTTTCCGGCTCCACCTCCACCAGGAAGCGGGAGTTGCTCTCGGAGAAGAGGATGAAGTCGGCCCGCATCTCCTGCGATACGGGCACCGCCTCCAGGCAGAGCTCCGCGCCCACGCCGCCAGAGAAGCACATCTCCGCAAGGGCAACGCCCAGGCCGCCCTCGCTCAGGTCGTGGCAGGCCTTCACCAGACCCAAGTCTATCGCCCTGGTAAGCGCCTCGAAGGTGCGCCTTGCCCTGGAGGGCTCCACCCCGGGAACGCTCGTCCCCAGGAAGCCCCTGAGCTTATAATAGTGGGAGCCCCCCAGCTCGGGCTTCGTCTCGCCCAGGAGGTAGATGTAGTTCCCCCTCTCCTTGAAGTCCATGCTCACCGCCCTGCGCACGTCCTCCACTATGCCCAGCGCTGAAATAAGAAGCGATGGCGTAACCGCGCCCAGGGGGGATTCGTTGTACAGGGAGTCCTTGCCGGAGATGAAGGGCGTGCCGTAGGCCAGGGCTATGTCGTAGCATGCCTTTGCCGCCCTAACCAGGCCTCCCAGATTCTCCGGCTTCTCGGGGTTGCCCCAGCAGAAGTTGTCCAGCAGTGCAATTCTCCTGCCTCCGACGGCGATGTTGTTGCGTATCGCCTCGTCTATTGCGGAGGCTGCCATCCAGTAGGGGTCTATCTTCCCGTAGAGGGGGTTCATGCCGCAGCTCACCGCTATGCCGCGCCAGGAGTTCCTGAGGGGTTTTAGTACGGCGGCATCTCCGGGTCCGTCCCAGGCCACGCCCTGCAGTGGCTTGAGCACAGTCATCGCCTTGACCTCGTGGTCGTAGGTGCGGATAACCTCCTCCTTGCTTGCGATGTTGGGCATGGCTAAAAGGCGGTGCAGCTCCTCTCCCAAGTCGCGCATCTCAAACTCCGGCTCCTCCAGCTCCGGGGGCGACCACCTGGCTTCTCGCTTAACGCGGGGCAGCCCCGAGAACAGGAAGTCCATGTCCAGCTCCGCCACCTTCTCCCCGCGGTAGTAGACCTCCAGCCTTGGCTCCGGGATGAGCTCGCCTATGGGCGTGGCCTCCACCTCCTCCCCGGCGAAGATTTCAAGCACGCGCTCCAGGTTTGAGGGGGGCACGATGAGGAGCATGCGCTCCTGGGACTCGGAGATCCAGATCTCCCAGGGCTTCATGCCGGCGTACTTCAGGGGCACGCGCTCCAGGTGCACCCTGGCACCGCAGCCGAAGCGGTGCGCCTGCTCGCCAACGGCGCTGCTCAGCCCGCCTCCCCCCAGGTCGGTGATTGCACTCCCCAGCTCCTCCTCGCGCACCTGGAGTATCGCCCTCTTTATCTTCTCCTCCTCTATGGGGTCGCCTATCTGCACGGCGGTGCCGAAGGTTTCCTCGGCGCCCTCCTCCAGCTCTGAGCTGGCGAAGGTAACCCCGTGGATGCCGTCCCTGCCCGTTCGCCCTCCCACCAGGAGGAGCACATCCCCAGGCCTTGCGCTGCGTTTGTACTTGCTCTTCTTAACTATGCCCAGGGTGCCGCAGTACACCAGGGGGTTGCCCACATAGCCCTCGTCGAAGTAGATTGCCCCGTTCACAGTGGGCACGCCGATGTTGTTCCCGTAGCTCCCTATCCCCGCCACAACGTAGGTGAAGATAAAGCGCGGGTGCTTCACGTCCCGGGGCAGCTTCTCGTAGGGGTAGTCCAGAGGACCGAAGCACAGCACGTCGGTATTGGCGATGGGCTCACCCCACACCCCCAGCACATCGCGTATCACACCTCCAACGCCCGTGGCGGCGCCGCCGAAGGGCTCAATTGCACTGGGGTGGTTGTGGGTCTCCACCTTGAAGGCGATGGCGTAGTCGCCCTCAAAGTCCACGATGCCCGCGTTGTCCTCAAACACCGAGAAGCACCACTCCGGCGAGAGCTCCCGGGTTACTCTCGCTATGGTGCTCCTGAGCAGGCCGTCTATCTCCTCGCCCTCGTAGCTTATCACCCCTTTAAAGGTCTTGTGCACGCAGTGCTCACTCCAAGTCTGGGCGAAGGTCTCCAGCTCCACGTCGGTGGGTTCGCGCCCCAGCCTGCGGTAGTAGCGCTGTATCGCCCGCATCTCCTCCAGATTCAGGGCAAGCTGCCGCCTCTCGCTGATTTCAGCGAGCTCCTCGTCGCTCGCCTCCCGCAGGGGCACCACTTCGGCGCTCAGTCCGCAAGCCTCCTTATCTCGTAGTCCTGGCTCACGGGGTTGGCGAGCAGCCTGCGGCACATTCGCTCCACCTCCTCGCGGGAGCACTCGCCCTCTATTATAAAAAGCTTGGCGGTGCTCACCCTCTCCACCTTCTCGAAGCCCAGCATCTTCAGCGCCTGAAGGGTGGTCTCCCCCTCGGGGTCCTGAACCCCGCGCTTATAGGCAATGCGCACCTCCCACTTCATCCTTTCACCTTCTTTCCTATGGCGATTATGTCGCTCAGAATTGCGCTCTGGGTCTCTATGGCTCCGGCACCCTTGCCCACGACGGTTATCTCGCCTGCCACGTCGCAGTGGAGCATCGCCACATTCAGAGCGCCGTCCACATTCAGGGGATGGGTCTCCGGAATCAGCCGCGGGGAAACCTCCAGATGGGAGTCCCTCACCTCGCCTATGAGCTTTATCACGTAGCCCCTCTCCTTAGCCAGGCGTATCGCCTCGGGGGTTATCCTGGTTATCCCCCTTATCTTAACGTCGCCGAAGGTGGCGTCTATGCCCATAATCGCATTCGCGAGTATCACCAGCTTGCTGGCGGTGTCTATGCCCTCAATGTCGTAGCTGGGGTCGGTTTCGGCGTAGCCGAGCTCCTGTGCCTCCCTGAGCACCTGCTCGAAGCCCAGCCCCTCGCGCGTCATCCGCGAGAGGATGTAGTTGGTGGTTCCGTTGAGTATCCCCTCTATCGCCGTTATTCTGTCCCCGCTCAGCGTCTCCCTGGCCAGGTTTATCACCGGCATGGCGCCGCCGACGCTCGCCTCGAAGCGGAACTCCACGCCGTTGCGCTCCGCCTCGGTGACCAGCTCTCTATACCTGAGCGCCAGCGGCCCCTTGTTCGACGTAACCACGTGCTTTCCCGCCTTAAAGCTCGCGAGCATGTGGCTCAGCCCGGGTTCGCCCGTCTTTATGTTTGAGGGCGTTGCCTCAACCACAAGCTCAGCTTCCACCTCCTCTATGGCCTCAACGCCGCTCATCTCCCTCGCGCCGGGGTAGTTGACTATCGCCCCCGTCTCCCGGGCGACCTCTATCGCCTTCTCCAGGTCGATGCCCTCCTCCGCGACGGCGGTGCCGCTTATGTCGGTTATGGACACCACCTTAAGCTCGAGGCCGTGCCTCTCCCTGAGCTCCTCCCGCTTTCGAAGGAGCACCTCCGCCAGCCCCTGACCTATGACGCCGAAGCCGATAATCTGCAGCCTCATGCTACACCTCCAGGCTCCTGACTATCTCTAGGTCCTTCTCCCTGGCGATGTGGTACACCCTCTCCATAACCTTCCGCTTGTCCACCGTGGCGGAGACCTCTATGTCCACTATTGCCGAGGACTCCTTCTCCGGGTGGGGCATCGCGAGGCTCAGGTCTGAGACCATAACCCCCTCGAGCTCATTTATCCTGTCTATGGTGTCGCGCAGGTCGGTATCTACAACGTGGCCTATCATGAGCAGTGTAATCCTCTCCTTCTTGGTCACCTCCCCCAGCTTTGTCACCCTTACACCGCGCTCCTCAAGCTCCCTCACCATGCGCTCCAGGCTTTCCTCATCGGGCACGTCGATGGTGAAGTGCACAGGCACCCGTCCCGCGCGGAGCTTCTCCTCCTCCCGCAGGTGGATTATGCTTATAACATTTCCTCCGTACTTTGAGATGGGTTCCAGCGCAAGCAGAAGCTGCCCCGGCTCATCCTTAAGCTCCAGGTCAAGGCTTACCCTCATTCTCATCACCACAGCTTTCCTTCTTCTCCCCAGAGGCTGGAGAAGAGGCTCTCCTCCTCTTCCTTATAAACCTCCTGCCTGGTTTCCTTCTTCCTGCGCTTTGGGGCGCGCTTCCTCTTCTTTATTCCGCGGTCGGCGAACTTTAAAAGCGTGCCGTAATCCTCGAGGAGGTGCTCCAGGCTGTGCAGTGAGATGCTCTGGGTGAAGCGCTTGTTGGTCTCGTACACCTCGCCCGTGAACTCCCTGAGGGCCTCCTTCATCTCCGCGAAGGTGGCGTGGTCGGTCAGGTTGAAGAGGAAGTCCTTGTCCAGGTAGCGGCAGAAGTCCAGGAGGAAGGTCTGCACCACGTAGCGCGCGGCATAGCTGTCCCGGTCCATGCCAGAGATTATCTTTATAAAAAGCCTTATCTGCTCCTCCACAGCCTCGCGGGAGGTGATGTCGGCGAAGAACCTGTTGCCCTTCCGCAGCGAGGTGAACTCGTCCTTGCCCTGGGCAGATGTCTCCAGCTCATATGCGCGGAGTGCCTGCCTGAACTCCTCCTCGCCGAACATGCAAGAGAATTTCTGAAGCCGGAATATATAATTTCCGATTCATGCTCGTGCTGCTTCCCCTCTACTAGAAGAAAGAGTCAAGGGTAACAACCTCATTAGCGAGGCTAAGCTTGGATGCTGCGCGGCTAGCAGATCCTGGGCACGGGGTCTGCGAGGGGCCAGTCCAGGATTCTCCTCCCCCCTACCTCGGTTTCCAGGACCACCCTGCGGGGGTGCTCCCCCACGACCTCGCCTATTATCGCCGCGTTTCTTCCCACCTCTGTGCTGCGGATTGCCTTGAGCACGGGGGCGGCGCTCTCCCTTTCTACAGCGATCAGCGCCTTGCCCTCGTTGCCCACGCTGAGGGGGTCTATTCCCAGGAGCTCGCAGGCTGCGCGGACCTCCTCCCTAATGGGAAGCCGCTCCTCCTGCACCACTATCCCCACCCCCGCCTTATAGGCCCACTCGTTGAGCGCACTCGCAACCCCCCCGCGGGTAGGGTCCTTCATCGCCTTGACCCTGCCCGCGCCGAGAGCGCGCTCCACCGCGGGCCAGAGGGGGGCGAGGTCCGACTCCAGCGCCGTCTCAAACTCGAACCCCTCGCGGTAGGCAAGAAGCGCCGTGCCGTGGTCGCCTATGG
>JAADFX010000082.1 GCA_013152685.1 Methanobacteriota archaeon
GACTTCAGCACGCCTATCTCCCTGGTTCTTTCAAGCACACTCATGAGCATGGTGTTCATTATTCCAAAGCCGGCAACGAGGAGGGCAACAGAGCCTATTGCGAAGAGGAAGAGCTGGAGGCTTCTGAAGAACCTGCCTATGGATTTTACCACCTTTCTCAGGCTCACCACGTTCCCGCCGGTGGCCTTCTCTATTTCCTGGGCTATCTCATCAACCCGCCCGGGGTCATCTATCTTTACCACAATAAGGGATACCTCCTCTCCCTGGTCCAGGAGCTTTTTCAGGGTTTTGCGGGGCACCAATACGGCGCTGTCGCCTCCTGAAAATACCCCACCCGTCAGGGCACCCTCCCCCAGCACCCCGACCACCCTGAATCTGTACCCCTCTTCCCCACCGGGATGCCTCAGTATTATGTGCCGTCTGAGCTTTATTCTCAGAGGGGAGCCCGGGTTTTCTCTGGCTCCTGAGATGTTCTGCCTCCTGAAGCCCAGAACCGCTGAGTATCTGTCGCCGCTCTTCAGAAACCTCCCCTCCGCTACCTCCACTCCCAGCTTCTTCTCCCTCCCGGGGTCTACGCCGAGCACCATCGCAGGCTCAACCCTGCCCCGGTATTCCAGGAGGAGAAAGCCCTGAAGGCGCGGTGCGGCGCCGGCGACGCCCTCAATTTTTTCAATTTCTCTCAGGTCCTCCATGCTCAGGGTCTTGCGCTCTCCAGTGGCTTTGTCGAAGCCCGGTGTGACGACGAGTTCGTTTCCCACATCGCCAAAGGAAAGGAGAACCAGATTTTTCAGCCCCTCGCCAATGGAGATGAAGAGCACCACAGAGGCTATTCCGACGGCTATGCCGGAGATGGTCAGCAGGCTCCTGAGCTTCCTCCTCCTGAGGTTTCTGACTGCTATTTTTAAAACTTCGGCAAGCATTTTAAAGCCCCAGGAGCCACCGGATGAGCCTGGAGATTATTCCCTCCTGTCCCTCCTTCTTCGCTCTAGGTGCAGAGCTGTTCTCGGCAAAGACTGTGATCTCCTCAGTGAAGCTCCTCCTCCTGTTGTTTTCGTCGGTGTAAAGTATGGTTACCGGAACCTTTGTCACCCCCTCCTTCAGATTCAGAGTGAACCTCACCGTGGCGAAGTCGTCTGAGCTCAGGGTGCCCACATAGGTGCTCTGCGGATGAGCCCGGAGGTTTTCGCCCCCCTCAATGACGACCTCCACAAAACTGGCCTCCTCCCGGGCGGTGTTTACCACGTCGAACTCGAGCTCCACATCACTGCAGCATGGGACAAGTGGCGTGCCGTTCCTGTAGCCGAGCAGCGGCTTGAGGGCGACTCCGGCTATCTCAAAGCTTACCGGAGAGGCGATGTTTAACCCGAGGGTGAGGTTGTGCTCCCTCCAGCGCCCGGCATCCCTGTACTTCAGCCTCAGGGGTATGGTGTGCCCGCCCGGTTCGGCATCGCCGGCTATTCTGAATTTAAATCTCAATGTTGCCACCTCTCCTGGTGGCAGGGAGGAGAGGTGGCGGTAGTAGTCCAGCCCCTCGGGCAGGAGGGGAGGGGCAAGCCGGAGCTCCGCTTCAATTCCATCCAGCTTTCTGTTGCCCGCGTTCCTTATTTTCAGCTTCAGCTCAACGGTGTCACCAGGTATGGGAGTTTCAGGGGTGATGCTGAGATTTTCTGCGATCAGCTTTGAGAGGCCCCCGACTGTGAGGAAGATTGGAAACACATCTCTCCTGACGGGGTCCTCCACGTATACCACCTTTAGCTCCGCCCTGTACGCCCCCACCCTGGCTCCCGGGTCTATGCTCAGGCTGTACCTCAGGGTGGCTGTCCCGTTCGCCCTGAGCCCGCCGAGCACAACCTCCTGGGTGAGGGTGCGCATCTTAGTTTCTCCATCAAAGTATTCAAAGTAGAAGGGCGGAGAGAAGCTGAGGGTGCACCTGAGCATTCCGAGGTCGGAGGGGTCGGCGTTTTTTATTTTTATTATCAGGGGGAGGTTCTCGTCGCCGGGTATGGCCACCGCCCTGCCGTCGTCACCCCAGCCCACGGAGACCACCTCCACGCCCACCCTCTCCGCATGGATGGCGGATAGGGAGGTCAGCAGCACCGTGGCAGTTATGATAAAGGCGAGGACAGGCTTCATGCCCCTCTCTCCAGTATTATTCCGTCTTTGAGCTTTACAGTCCTGTCGGCCAGCTTTGCTATCTCCAGGTCGTGGGTTGCAAGAACCACCGTGACACCGTGCTCCTCCCTCAGCTCAAGAAATGTCTGCATTACCCTCAGGCTGTTGGCCGAGTCTAGCTCGCCGGTGGGCTCGTCTGCAAGGACAACCGCAGGTCTGTTTGCCAGCGCCCTGGCTATGGCGACACGCTGCTGCTGGCCTCCCGAGAGCTGCAGGGGCGTGTGGCTCAGCCTGTCCTCAAGCCCCACCTGCTGGAGAAGCTCCAGAGCACGGCGACGCCTCTGCCGGGGCTTTATGCCGGTGAATACCATGGGAAGCTCGACGTTCTCCAGGGCTGTGAGGGCCGGGAGAAGGTTGTGAAACTGGAATACAAAGCCTATCTTTCTGGCTCTGAGTTCAGCCAGCTCGTCTTCGCTGAGTGAGGTTATCTCCTGTCCATCCAGATAGACGCTGCCAGCGGTGGGGGCGTCGAGTCCGCCCAGAATGTGCAGCAGCGTGCTCTTTCCAGAGCCGCTTGCACCGACTACGGCGACCACCTCACCCTTTTCCACCGCCAGGTCAACGCCGCGCAGCGCGTGCACCTCCTCCGCCCCCATGCGGTACACCTTGGTGAGACCACGGGCAAGTATCATCAGAGGAAAATTAAAAGATGAGATATATATTTTAAACGGATTTTAATATTAATCTCTGATTAAAATATTTTAATGAGGTGTTAATATTTTAACGGCGTGTTAATGTTTTAATCAGATTAAAATATTTTAAACAGTTAAAAATATATTTTACTTCGTCTAATTTTAGGAAGAACCCAGGATAAAGGGGATGTGGAGGATGAATGTACTATCTGAAGCTGAGGGTGAACCAGGCACTTACCAGGAGGAGGCTGTGTGTTATGCTGACTAAGCTTAGACCGGCGGTGTTGAAGCTGGAGAGCACCTCGGCGAGGCTGAACAACCGCACCATAAGGTATGCCCTGGAGCTTGGAGAGAAGGGCTTCTCAATCAGGGAGGTGAGGCTCTTCGCCCGCTATAAAGGGTCCCGGGGTAAGGGTAGAAAGCACCACCTCATAGCAGTCACTCTCGCCTATGAAGCACAGCGAGGCAGATTGAAAAGAAGCGAGCCGAGAGGCGATGAAGCGGAGGTGAAGGAGGTGAGAAGGAGTGGATAGAAATGAGAAAATAATTGGAATACTACTACTGGTTTCCACGGTTAGCTTTGCTATCCTACCAGAAGTCGTTGCGTTCAGCGGTCCCAGTGAAGTCGCTAGAATACTTATGAGAGTTGCTGGCTTGAGTTGGCCAACTGCTGAGCATTATGCCGCTTTAATAATAGATGCTGCACTGGCAGGTACTTTAACATTTGCAACACTTCAATTCATTCTCGCAGTGCTCTCAGCGGGTACAGTGTCTCTTATATGGAGCGCTATATCTCTCGGCCTCAGATACGTGCTCAAAGTATATGGCAGGCGTGCAGCAATGCTATGGTAAAAATATATCCATTTTTATTTTT
>JAADFX010000083.1 GCA_013152685.1 Methanobacteriota archaeon
TTCTGGATGGGGAACCCCTACAGAATTCTCAGGCTTGCCATCCAGGGCAAAATAAGGCTGCTAATCTCTGAGGAGATTATAGAAGAAGTCAGAGAAGTTCTGACCAGAGAGGAGAAGTTCGAGCTGACCGAAGAGGAAATTGAAACATATTGCACTTTGCTAAGATATCATGCTGAACTTGTGAATCCCAGCAAAACATTGCGGGTAATCACGAAAGACCCAGACGACAACAAGTTCCTGGAATGTGCAGTTGAAGGAAAAGCCGATTGTATAGTCTCTGGAGATTCTCATTTGCTTGAGCTGGGAGAGTATAGGGGTATAAGGATGCTCACACCTGCAGAGCTAATAAAACTTATATCTGAGCGTTAAGATTCGTAGGATTGAAAGGACGCTTATTTTAACAGTAACTGGGGTTGAGGTCAGAATAATCCCACTGTAGGCGTCCACTGTCTCCTGTTCTCAGCTTCCCTTTCCCATCCTGTAGTACTTCCAGGTTTTTACCAGGATGTATCCAATGATGCCGAAGATGTTCAGGAGGAACATGGTCATTATCCAGAAGGTCTTTTCGTGGCTGGAGATGTCCTCCCTCCTCACGGCATCGTGCACAAAATAGACCAGCACGAGAAAGTACAGTGCGCTCATCACCACCAGGGCGAACTCCGAAGCAGCCACACCCATGCTATCCCCGGATGACTCTTACTCCCCCTCCTTTTTATTGTTTTGGTTGCCCCCCTGCCTGGAGGGCTGCCCCTCCACCAGCCGGCAGAAGGCGCATCTCCTGGAGGTGGTGGGGAATCCGCACACCTCACACTCCCCCGCCTCCTCCGCCCTCTGCGGTGGCCTGAACAGCTCCCTCCGCTTCAGGAACTCCCTGTAGAAGTACAGCTTTGTACCTGGAGAGCGCTCCTCTATCCTGTTCAGCGCCTCCTTCATTGTTATTGTGGTCGCCCTCTCCGAGTACGGACACTCGAGCTCATGCACATAGTCGATTCCCCTCAGCACGGCGTAGGCTGCGGTCTCCCGCTCCGTCAGCAGGCACAGGGGCTTCACCTTCGGCCTCAGCTTCGGGTGCCATGCCTCCAGCCTGGGGGCCTGCCTGGCAAGGAGCTCCGTCTGCCAGCGCAGCAGGTTGGCGAGGAGCACACTCGCCTCGTCATCCAGGTTGTGTCCCGTGGCGAGCACCGTGTAGTTCCCCCTGAGGGCAACGCTGTCCATGATGTGGCGCTTCACTATGCCGCACACCCCGCAGGTGCTCCGGGTGCTCCTCCTCGCGAGCCCGGGCACGCTCCTGCCGTACTCCTCCCTGAGGTCCACAACCGTAAGCTCCGCACCCCGCTGCTCCGCAAAGGCGAGGCTCTTCCGCTTTGAAATCTCCGAGTAGTTCTCCCGCCTTATCCCCAGGTCAATGTACACGCCATCCGCCCTGTACCCCAGCCTCAGCAGCACGTCCCACAGCGCCAGGGAATCCTTGCCCCCCGATACCGCCACGAGGATGCGGTCCTCCCTGGAAAGCAGGCGGTACTCCTTTATTGCGCGCCTGACGGTTGCAACAAACCGCTCCAGGAAGTGCTCCTCACACAGCGGCAGCCTGTAGCTCCTCAGGTTGATAACCGCCCTCCTCGAGCACCTCTTGCAGCGCATTCAACCACCGGAAATTGCGGGAATTATCTCCAGGAGATCGCCATCCCTCAGGCGGTAGTCCTCGGTAACCAGGGAGTCGCCCACCTTTGTAATCACCCCCTCCAGGCTCAGCCCCAGCATTTCCACCACCTCCCTCACGCTGGTGCCCGCCTCCACGCTCATCCTCCTGTCCCTGTATTTCACCGTAGCGGCCATGGGGGATAGTATGGAGCAAAAGCGTAAAAATTTTTGGGTAGGGGCGGGCGAAAAGTTTTTGTCTTACCTTTTTAATATTAGTTAATTAAGTTAGTCCAACCCCGGTTACTCAGAATCTGTAGCAAATAACTACGGCGTGGCGGAGATAGCTGCCGTTATTGCTTTTCCACCATTAAAAATATAAAGGCAGGTGAGAGAGATGGGTGATGACGATGACAGTCATAGGGAAACACATCATAGCGGAACTCTACGGCGTGGAGAAGGAGCTGATTTCCTATGAGGACAAGGTGAGGGAGATCACAGAGCGCGTCGTAGAGGAAGCGGGGCTCACAAAAATAGGCTCAGTGTACAAGCAGTTTGAGCCCTACGGCGTCACCTGCGTTGTTCTAATCTCGGAGTCCCACGTGTCGCTGCACACCTGGCCGGAGTATGGGGTGGTGAACCTGGACATCTTCACCTGCGGCGACCACAACAAAACTGAGCGCGCCTTTGAGCTGTTCCTGGAGCACTTCAAACCCAAGTCCTACAAGCACTACGTCCTGACAAGGGGATGACCTTGAGCACCAGCGCAGAGATTCAGGTGCTCCAGAGGCTCAGCCACTCCCCTGCTTCGGTGTGGGAGCTGCTGGACTCCCAGGATTCCTCCCTGGGCGAGTTCTACGCCCTGCTGGAGCAGCTCAAAGCGCGTGGCCTCGTGGAGGTAAGGGGAGGCAGGGTGAGCCTCACCCCCCGGGGAGAGGAGCACGTCAGGAAGCTCGGGGTGAGGTACTTCGACTTCCGCTGCGCCAGCTGCGGCGGGCGAGGCTATTCAATCCCTGAGGACCTGGAGGAGCTGGCGGAGGAGTTCTTCAGGATTGCGGAGCGGCGCCCCCTGCCGGTGGAGGAGTACGACCAGGGTTATATAGCCCCCGTGGACGTCCTCAGGCGGGTTGGCTTCATCTATGAGCGCGGCGACCTCACCTCCCGGGAAGTTCTCGTAATTGGCGACGACGACCTTCTGAGCATAGCCGCGGCGCTCACCGCAGCGCCCAGAAGGGTTGTCGCCATAGACATAGACGAGCGCCTGGTAAGCTTCATAAACCGGGTGTCTGAGGAGCACGGCCTCCGCCTGGAGGCAATGACCTACGACGTGCAGGAGCCTCTGGAGGAGAGCCTGCGGCGTGGGTTTGATGTCTTTGTTAGCGACCCCGTGGAGACCCTCGAGGGTATAAAGCTGTTTCTCTCCCGGGGTGCGGCCGCCCTTCGCGGTGCAGGCAGCGCCGCCTACTTCGGGCTCACGACCCTGGAGGCCTCGAGGAGGAAGTGGTACAGGATACAGCGCATGCTCCACGACATGGGATTTGTGGTCACCGACATAAGGCGCAGGTTCAGCGTGTACCCCTGCGAGGACACCAACTTCTTCAGGTACCAGGAGAAGCTCAGGATAGTCAGAAAGCTCGGCGTGCCTTGCGACCACCACTGGTTCCGCTCCGCCCTCTACAGGGTAGAGGCGGTTGCCGTGCCGGAGCCCCTGGTGGCGGACAGGGTTGAGCTCGGCGAGAAGTTCTACCACGATGAGGAGTGCTGGGCCACTCCCGAGTAGGACTCTCAGAAGAAGCTGTGGGGGAAGCTCTCGGTTATGTAGATCAGCGGCCTGCCGTGGCGCACAATCAAATACCTCCTCTCCAGCACCGTGGAGTCTTCGGGTATGCCGAAGACCTCGGCCAGCTCTGCGCCCGCCCTCAGCGCCCTGAAGTCCAGCACCTCCCTTCTGGACTCCACCTGGAGCTCTGCCATTATCCTGCCGATCGGCTTCTCAGCCCGCATCACCAGCTCCCTGAACTCCGGCTCTAGCCTAGAGAGTGCCGCGTAGGAGCAGGCCCGCACCAGCACCCGCTCAGGGGTGCGCAGGTTGACCACCCTGTAGTTAACCTCCTCCCCGGGGCTCACCTCAAGCAGCGCTGCAACCTCCCTCTCTGCCCCGACGACCCTCTGGAGCACAGCCTCCACGCCGACGGGGCGCATCTCTATCGCCTCCAGTATTCTCGTCAGGGAGCCGTCGGCGGTCAGCAGGATTCTGTGCAGCGGGTTCAGCTCCACCCGCCCCGCCAGCTCCTCCAGCCTCCTCAGCATCTCAGCGCAAGCCCCACGATCTCCTCAACGCTCTCATATCCCCTCTCTTCCAGGTACTCCTTTATCTCCAGGGAGACCTTCCTGAAGACGCTCACCCCACGGGAAAGCACCGCCGTGCCTATCTGCACCGCCCTCGCGCCGGCCAGGAGGAACTCCACAGCGTCCTCGCCTGTGGCTATGCCACCGCAGCCTATTACTGGGATGCTCACCTCCCTAGCGATCTCGTACACGCAGCGCAGGGCGATGGGCTTGATGCAGGGCCCCGAGAGGCCGCCCACCTCGTTGCCCAGCACCGGCGCTTTTGCCCTGGTGTCTATCGCCATCGCCTTGACGGTGTTTATTGCTGTAATTGCATCGGCTCCGCCCTCCTCGCAGGCCTTGGCTATCGCAACAATATCCCCGGCATTTGCCGTCAGCTTTGCAAACACCGGCAGGGAGACGGCGCGCTTTACCTCGCGCACCACCTCGAAGGCCAGGTCCTCATCGGCGCCGAAGAGGGCGCCCACCTTCTCCACATTAGGGCAGGAGAGGTTCAGCTCCACGGCGGCGACGCCCGCTCCAGAGATCCGCCTGGCCACCTCGGCGTACTCTCCAGCCCTGAAGCCGTACACGCTCGCCACCACCGGCACCCCGGCGCTGGTGGCCTGCCTGAGCTCCTCCGCGAACTCCTCCACCCCCGGGTTGGAGAGTCCGACGGCGTTGAGCACCCCCTGCTCCACCTCAATAACCGTGGGGTTCCTGTGCCCCTCCCTGGGGCTCAGCCCCACTGACTTCGCCACCACAGCGCCCGCCCCGGCACGCGCAACCCTGATGAGGGACGCGGCGCTCGTGCCCAGGATGCCGCTCGCCAGCATCGTCGGATTTCCCAGCTCTATGCCCGCGAGTCTGACCTCAAGCATGGTTGTAACAACCGCCGCCTGCTTTTTCTACTTTTCCGTGAACACATAGACTCTGCCGTCCCTGCTTCCCACGGCGAGGATGTCCCCGCCGGGCGAGAAGTCCAGCTCCGTGGGCTCGCTCTCGAACTCCAGCACCTGCAGCAGCTCTCCGCCGTGGCTGAGGATGTAGACCCTGTTATCCCAGGAGGAGACGGCGACCAGCTCCCCGGAAATAGCGGCGTCGTAGTTGGAAAACTCCGTCCTGAAGCTCCAGAGGAGCCTGCCCTCCTCTGAGTACAGCCGCACCATCCTGTCCTGGGTCACCCCCGCCACGAGTCCACCGTAGAGGTCGCACCCGTAGAAGTAACCGCGCCTGCCGCCGCCGCGCTTCCACAGGAGCTCCCCCTCTGCGGAGAGGAGGTACAGGAAGGTGTCGTCGCCTGCCACAGCCACCCTGTCGCCCAGCAGCTCCAGGTCCCACACACCCCAGGCGCTGTCCCCTATGCGGAAGCTCCAGCGCGGCGCTCCGGTGAGGGAGTAGGCGAGCACCTCACCTCTGCCGGTGCCTGCTACCACAAGCCCCAGCGCCTCGCTCAGTGCCACCGCCCTTACGGGTGTGTCCACCTCCTTCTCCCACAGCAGCCGCGCCGTGCCGTTGCTGATGGCGAAGAGGTAGAGCCTCGCCTCCGGGATGAGGTAGCTGCTAGCAGCCAGGTACCTCTCCCCCTTTCCCAGCGCCACGGCCTCGGCGTTGCCGGCTGTCTCAAAGCTCCAGAGGTGGGTGCCGTCTGCGCTCAGCAGGTGCACCCTGTTGTCGTAGCTGGCAATCGCCACGTAGCGCCGCCCCGCATCCACTCCATAAACGGGCTCGCCGGTGTCGAAGCTCCACAGGAGGGAGAAGTTCGCCTCCTCGACAGATGGGGCCTGCTCCTCCACGGGCGTAGGCTCCTGCACCTCCCTGTGGGGCACCTCCTGCGGAGGAGCCTCCTCCTGCACTGGCGGGGCCTCTACCTGAGGCGCCTTGGCTGGCGCCGGCTCCTCAATGCCCGTGCACCCCGCGAGCAGAGCGAGGAGTGCAACAGCAATCACCGCACCGGACACCCTATCGCCTCCTAAGGGTCCTGCTGCTGAGGGAGAGGTACAGCAGGGTGAGCAGGAAGAGGACGCTGGTGGGCTGCAGCCCCACCTCTATCAGAATGAGTACGTGGGTAAGGGCAACTGCATAGCAGGCGGTTCCCAGGGCGTTCTTTGCGAGGCTGTGGACCGCCCCCAGGTACATCCCCAGGAGCAGCGCCACCGCCACCAGCCCCGGCACCCCGAAGTCCAGCGTTGCCGGTCCGAAGAGGGTGGAGGTTATTATGTGCTCTCTGGTGTAGTTCAGCACCACAGTGCTGGTTGTGGTCTGGCTCACGTCGAGGAGGGCGGAGCCGTGCAGCAGCCCCCAGGGCAGGGAGAGCTCCACTATCCTGTCAAACACCGAAAAGGTGAAGCCGGTGCGGTAGAAAACGTAGAGGTGGGGAGGTATCTTCCAGGTGGAGTAGGAGACGCTGGCTATGTGGGTGCTGACCACGCTGAGTATCGCCACCACACCGGCGAGGGCGGCGGATATTCCCCTAAGAGACACCCTGCCGGTGAGCAGCCCCGCCAGGGTGGCGCTGAGTATGACCGCTATGGCATCGCTCTTGAAGCCGGAGAGCACGCCCAGGAGTGCCAGCAGCGCCACCCCCGGGAGGGCAGTCCGCGGGGGCGAGAGGGATGCCAGCAGGGCAGCCGAGAGCACCGCAAGCCCGTGAAACACAGCCCTTGCCGGGGATACCGCCACATTCTGCCGGAAGCCCGCTTCCAGCAGGGGGACGCCCTGGGAGAGGGTGGTGAGCGCCGCCGCAACCGCGAGGAGGTACGCTCCCAGGAGCAGGAGCCGGAGGCTTCCCCTCCTGGTGAAAACCAGCCAGAAGGCGATGCTGCCCAGGGCGAGCGCTACGTTGAGGGCTGTCTGCTCCGGGAGGGTGGACTGGAGCGCATACAGGGAGAGGAGCGCCATCAGCGGCAGCAGGTAGCCGGGATTGAACTCCAGCCTGAGGCGTCTGCCGGCTCTTATCCCAGCCAGGGCAACGCCTATCCCCAGGAGGGTGAGCGCCACGCTCCAGAGCCCGGGAGCGCCAAAAACGGGCAGCAGGTACCTGGCGGTGGCGTCTATGCGGTAGGCGGCCAGGGCGAGGAGCAGAAAGAGGAGGTAGACGCAGGGAAACACCACCTCGGGCATGAGGAGGCGCTGAAGCTTCAAGCCAGCACCTCCCTGTAAACCTCCTCGTACTCCGCCGCCGTCCTGTCCCAGGAGAACTTCGATGCCCACTCCCTCGCCCGGGAGGAGAGCCTCTTCCAGAGCTCCCCGTTGCTCAGCACCTCTATCAGCGCCTCCGCCAGCGCTTCAGGGTTGTCCGGCTCCACAAGAATTCCCGTGCGGCGGTGGAGCACCACCTCCGGTATGCCCCCAGTGCGGGTGGCAACCACGGGAAGTCCGCGGGCCATCGCCTCCAGGGCCACAAGCCCGAAGCCCTCGGTGCGCGACGGCAGCGCCAGCACCCGTGACCCGGAGTAGTAGGCTTCCAGGTCCTCCTTTGCGCCCTCGAAGTGCACATCCCTTAGCCCCAGGCTCCTGCTCAGCTCCTCGAGCCTTTCCCTCTCCCTGCCGTCGCCCACTATCAGCAGCTCTGCCTCGGGAATCTGCTCCTTCACCCTGCGGAAGCTCCTGAGGAGCACGTCCACGCCCTTCTGCTCAACCAGGCTGCCCACAAATAGCACCCTCTTTCCGGGTGCAGCTTCTGATTTTTCGGGGAGCTCCACGCCCCCGTATATCACCCTTATCTTCCCGGGCGGCACGCCGAGCTCCCGGAGGCGGAGGCCGAGGAAGTTGCTCACCGCAACCACAGCGTCCGCCCCGTTCAGGGCAAGCCCCACCAGCACCTTCCCCGCCTTCGTCTCCGCCAGCCTCAGCACGTCGGAGCCGTGGACAGTCACCACCAGGGGAAGTTTGAGAATCCTCTTGAGCAGTACACCCAGCAGCCCCTGGGGCACCGCATAGTGGGCGTGGATGAGCTCGCATCCACGGTGCCTCATTATTCCCTCCGCGAGCCCCCAGAGCAGGAAGGCCACTGCCCTCAGGAGGGGCAGCCTCACATCCCTGGGGTAGGTGACTATCACAAACTCGTGGGGCATGCGGCTTATAACCCTCTCCACGTGGGTCACCACCCCACCGCGGGCGGGCTTCCACTGGGTGAGGAGGAGAATCCGCATCCTACTCATCCCCCGCGACGGATGCCAGCGTCAGGAAGGCTGCCGAGCCGTAGAGCACAAAGACGTTGAAGTCCACCAGTCCGGTCTCAATCCCCACTATGAGGTAGGCGAAGCAGGTGGCAAACAGCGCCGAGGCCAGGGTTGAGCCCTGCCACGAGAGAGCATGGGTTGCTCCCAGCACTGCCCCCAGCGCCAGGGCGAAGAGCACCACCCCAGGTGCCCCAAGGTCAAGCACCACTGTTCCGAGCAGTGTGGAGGTCAGGGACACCCCGGTGACGCCGAAGCTTCCCGCCACAATGGTGCGGGGTCCCAGGGTGTAGCCCGGCACAAAGTCCAGGAAGGATGAGAAGGTGGCAAGCGCCACCTCCCCGCGGTAGTAGCCTGTGAGCAGCAGCCCCTTCTGGTAAAGGGTGCCGACGACGTAGTCGTACAGCATCAGGGTAAGCGCCGCCCTCCCTGCCACAGCGTCCACGATCCCCGTGTCGCTGCCCATGGCAGCGGCCCTGTAGTACCCCACCAGGGCGACGGAGAGCAGGACGCCTCCCAGGGCGAGGAGCACCTCCGCAGTGCCTATAATTCTGTAGCGGTGCATAACTATGGCGAAGGCGAGAAGGGATACGACGCTCTGGGTGCGGTACCCCAGCAGGCTTATCATAAAAATCACAGCGGCGGCCAGGAGGAAGGAGTATGTTCTGGCTCTTTGGAGAGGGAGTCTCCCGGCGGAGAAGCTCCTGCCGATAACCGCCGCGATAAGAACGCCTCCAGGGACGAGGAAGGTGGCGGCGTAGGTGTAGGCAACGCTGAGCTTCAGCCTCGCCTGCGGGTCGAGCAGGGGCACCGTGTAGGCGCGGTACAGGTCGAGGCACAGGGCGAGGAGGGAGAGGAGCAGCAGGGCGACACCCAGCCTCCCGGCGTGCCTCTCCAGGGGCAGCCTCCGCGCCCTTATTCCGGAAGCCAGGCGGAAGCTCAGGTGGAAGACTAGGAGGAAGAGGACCACCAGGGAGAAGGAGAGGAGGCTCACACTGCCCAGGGAGAGGAACAGCAGGTAGGCGAGGGCGAAGAGCACCGGCGGAGATGCGCCCGGCAGGGGGATGGCGGTGTTGAGGCGGTCAACCAGGGAGTACACCCGCGCGGGATAGAGGCGCTCGAGGAGCAGGATAAGCCTCCTGAGCCGGGAGCAGGAGAAGCTGACCTCCACGAAGGCCACACCCCTGCCCAGAAGGCCCAGCACCCTGCTCCCCTCCAGAGCCCTCAGGAGAAGGAGGGTGCTCAGGGAGATAGCTCTGAGACTCCTAGAGGAGCTCCTCAATGCTGACATAGGCTGCCTCTCCCTCGTCTCTGAGGAATCCGAGCTCCAGGGCGGTGCGCTCTGCCTCCTGTATCCTCGCGTAGTCCACGCCCTCCCCGTAGCCCAGGTAAATCTTCAGGTCGGTGGCCACCACCTCGCCGCTTTTCAGGTTCAGCTTTTTGAGCTCATCCAGCTCCACCACTCTCAGCGAGAGCACATACAGGTCGTCGCCTATCTTGAAGGTCCTGGCGCTGAGGCAGAGGTAGCAGCGCTCAAGCGCCTTCTTGACGTCCAGGAATCTCATCCCGGGCTGTGAGATGCTCACCTCCCCGGTGAGCACCACACTGCTCGCACCCGTGGCAAGCCCGAGCTCCTCCAGGCGGAGGAGGAAGTCGCTGAAGTTCTCAAACCTTGTTATGTTGGAGTAGAAGCTCAGGGAGGCGGAGTAGGCCGGCATTAGGGTGATCCGCTCCGCCGCAACGTCTTCCAGGTAGCTCATGCTCCCACCAACGCTGAACTCGTCGCCGTGGGTGTTTTTTATGTAGAGGGTGCCGCCCCTCGCTGCCACCACCAGCCCGCTGAAGCTCCTCTGCCTCTCGTGGGGATCGCCTATGGCGGTGCCCACCACCCTGGCCTCGACCAGGAAGCCCTTGCTCTCCAGTCGGTTGTAGGTCTTGACAGCCTTGTACACCTCCTCGCCGCTGAAGTTCAGGGGGTCGTGCAGCACCGTCCTGGCGAAGGAGAGGGCGAGGAAGACCACGAGCACCAGGACGAGCAGGTCCACAAGGTTTACTCCCAGAATTCTGCCCCTCTCTGGATCGACAATCTTCATTTTTCTCGCCTTCTCAGGTAGGCAAACAGCCCCAGGTTTGTCAGGAATATTATGAAGAACACCAGCTTAAATACGTTGTTGAAGCCCGGCACGTGGGGGTATGAGGGTCCGAAGACGCCGTAAAGCAGGTTTACAACGAGGAAGTAGAGCCTGTCCAGGAAGAAGAGGTAGGTCTCAAAGAACTCCCTGAAGGCGCGGAAGACGTTGTACTTCCCGAAGAGCTTCAGGGAGACCAGGAGGTAGACCGCCAGGAGCTGGAAGAAGGTAAGGGCCACCGCGTAGCCAAGGGTTTCAAGCGCCCTCTCAACCCTGCTCCTCAGCTCCTCGCTCATGGCAAGGTGTTTATTTAACCCTGCGTTAAAAAGCTTGCGATGGCTCTCAGGGACTGAGGCTTCCGCAATTCCCCGGCAGAGCCGCCGCCTCATTGGATGCGGGCGCCGGGATTTGAACCCGGGTCATTGGCTTGGAAGGCCAAGGTCTTGCCAGGCTAGACCACGCCCGCAGATTTTTTAATTCTCGCACAGTGTAACGAGGGTAAATTTATCTCCTGAAGACATCGCTCTCCTTAGGTCTTATTAAATCCCTCGCACGGCCCTCGCCGAGCACCTTTGTGCCCCGCACTATAGCTACGGGGATTCCCTCGCTGCCCTCGCCCATCACCAGGTTGGCGGCGCTGGCTATGCAGTCGGCAACTGCCACGCGCGTTACCTTGAGCTCCCTGCCCAGGAGGTCGCGCTCCCCCCGCCTGTCCAGGAGGGCGACAATCCCCGAGCAGCCTATCGCCACGCCCACGCTTCCCAGGCGGAAGCTCCTGCCGAAGGAGTCGGCTATGACCACGCCCAGCCTCCTGCCAGTGGCTTCCTCGAGGGCGCGCCTTATCTCCCGGGCGCTTCTGTCCGGGTCCAGGGGTAGGAGCTTGGCCCTGCCCTCCTCAACGTTGCTCTGGTCTATTCCGGCGTTGGCGCACACAAACCCGTGCCTGGTTTCAACGATGATAAAATTCTCCCCCGCTGCGAGCACCTCCCTGGCCTCGTTCAGGATGAGCTGCACCACGCGGGGGTCCTTTCCAGTGACCTCCGCCAGCCTCCGCGCCTCCGCCGAGGGCTCCACGTTGTCCAGCTCCACCTCCCTTCCCTCTGCCCTCGCCACTATCTTCTCAGTCACCACCACCACGTCCCCGTCCTCAAGGTCAAGCTCCTGCTCCTGAAGGGCGCGCAGAATCAGCCCTGCAACGTCGTCGCCCTCCCTGACGTAGGGCAGCCTCAGCGGGAGTATCTCCACCTTCATGCGCCTAACTTCTCCCTCCTCCTTTATATCTTGTTGCCCACGTTATGCCTCCCGGAGCTGAACGTGAAGGTCTACGTCTCAACCTACGGGTGCACCATGAACCAGGGGGACTCGGAGATCCTCAGGGCGCTCATAGCGAGAAGGCACCAGCTCGCCTCCACGCCAGAAGAGAGCGACACCGTGGTGGTGAACTCCTGCGCAGTTGTGGGCTTCACGGAGCGCAAGGTGCTCAAGGAAGTAAGAAGGCACAAGCTCGCCGGCAGGAGGGTGATCCTCACCGGGTGCCTGCCAAAGGCGAATCCCGATGCAGCTCTCGCCTCGGGTGCAGACGTGGTGCTTCCAAATACGCGAATCGCCGAGATAGGCAGCGTCATCGAGGGCAGAGGCACAGGCGACGCCACGGCGCCACCAAAGCCTGAGCTGCCAAAGCTGAGGCACAGCAACAGCGCCATCGCAATAGTGGCAATAAGCGAGGGCTGCCTGGGAGCGTGCTCCTACTGCGCCACGCGCTTTGCCCGCGGGAGGCTGAGGAGCTTTCCCATGGAGAGCATCCTGAGAGAGGTGGAGTGTGCGCTGGAGCAGGGGTACCGCGAGGTTCAGCTCACCTCCCAGGACACGGCGGTGTACGGCAGGGACATCTCCACCTCCCTTCCCGAGCTGCTGGGCGAGCTGGTCGACCTGCCCTACGAGTTTAGAATACGCGTGGGGATGATGAACCCGACCTTCGCCGGCGAGATCTTCGACGACCTCCTGGAGGCTTTTAAGAGCAGGAAGGTTTACAAGTTCCTCCACCTCCCCGTGCAGAGCGGCAGCGACGCGGTGCTGAGGCACATGCGGCGCGGGTACAGCGTGGAGGACTTTGTGCAGCTCGTCAGGGAGTTCAGGCGGCATTTTCCGGACAGCACCCTCTCCACAGACCTGATAGTGGGATACCCCACAGAGGGAGAGGAGGACTTCAGGAAGAGCCTGGAGCTGATAGGGGAGATAAAGCCGGAGGTGCTCAACATCACCCGCTTCTCCCCCCGCCCGGGTACAGAGGCGGCAAAG
Source organism: Methanobacteriota archaeon (assembly GCA_013152685.1). Classification (GTDB taxonomy): domain Archaea; phylum Hydrothermarchaeota; class Hydrothermarchaeia; order Hydrothermarchaeales; family BMS3B; genus Pyrohabitans. The sequence continues at coordinate 12,575 of JAADFX010000083.1, forward strand.
CTGCGCGACCTCCACGACTGGATTAAGAAGGAGCGCTCCCGAAAGCTCACCGAGCTAATGCGGGGGATAGGCCTGGAGAGGAACCGGAGGTACCTGGGAAGGCGCCTCAGGGTGCTGGTCACAAAGCACGGAAAGCACGGCACGCTCCTGGCGCGGAGCGACGCCTACAGGCAGGTGGTTGTCAGAGAGGGAAAAATAGGCGAGTTCACGCAGGTAAAGGTCAGGGAGGTGAGGCCCACCTACCTGATCGCCTAGCTCGCCTGGGCGTACTTCTCTATAACCTCGTAGAGCTTGTTGAAGTTTATGGGCTTGCCTATGTGCGCATCCGCATGGGCGTACTTCAGGCTCTTCTCAATGTCCTCGGGCTCCTTGCGCACCGAGAGGAAGATTATGGGGATGTGCTTGGTCTTCTCGTTCTCCTTGATCGCCCTGGCGGCTTCCCAGCCGTTCATGGTGGGCATCATTATGTCCATGAAGATGATGTCCGGCTTCTCCTTCAGCGCCTTTTCTATCGCCTCTTCCCCGCTGAGGGAGCTGACAACCTTGTAGCCCCGCTTGGAGAGGACCTTGTCGAGAAGTATAACAACATCCGGGTCGTCATCAACCACCAGCACTCTTGCAGGGGCAGCCTGCCTCTTTACTTCAGGTGCCATGCCGTCACCTTTTTGAAATATAAACAGCCAGCTACGTGATTAAATATTACTCACCGCTAATATATATTTTACGTTTAAATCTTTAAAGATATATTTAACATAATTGAAAATTATTTCACAGCCGGAGCGGGAAAATTATTTATTGTTAAAGAGGGGTGATGTTATGGTGAGGTGTCGGCATGCGGCTGGGAAGGCTGGTTGTTGCGGTGCTGCTTGTTTTGCTCTCCGTGGGGGCTTTTGGGCTTTATGTGGTCTCTTCTATTAAGGAAGATGTTGCCCGGATGCAGATGGAAACTCCCGTCATATTCATAGTTAATCCCGAGAGCGGGATGGTTGAAATAGGCTTCAGCACCAACAGGAGCACCGGGGAGGTGCTGCTCGTGGACTCGGAGCAGATGGTGGGGGACAGGGAGCTGAGGAGCCTTTTCACCGCCTCGGAGGAGGAAGGCGCGGCGCTCATCTCAGGTGCGGTGCTCCGGGGCTACACCTACTCGGGTGGTGCGCTTTTAGAACGCTCGGTGAGGGCAGACAGGACGGTGCTGGTGGACGATACGGTTGTGGCGAGGATTTTTTCTCTGGTTGAGCCACAGAGGGTGGAGATAGGGGAGAAGGGCGGCGTATTCTATGCGGAGAGCACCGTGGACAGCGAAACCCTGCTGGCGGTGCTCAGGGGCGATTTTGACGCGCTCGTGTGGGAGGTGGAGTTTACCCTGCCGGTGGTTAACCGGCAGGTTGTGCGCCGGGCCACAACATCGGAGCTCCTCGAGCTGGCGGAGAGGTTCGATATAAGGGCGGGTGAGGACATCGTCAGAGCCCTGGTGCTGGCGCAGGCGGGGGAGGCCCTCAGGCCGCTGCTGCAGACGTCCGAGGGCAGGCTGGAGCTAATAAGGATTCTGCTGCAGGAGTACAGGGCGGGAAGTATAAGGACCTATCCCGAGAATACCCTCACAAAGGTGCTGAGGCTCATACCGGAGGAGCAGGTCCTCAGGCAGCTGGAGGGCAGGGTGTGAGGTACCTGAGGCTCGGCTGGGAGGACATAGAGAGGCAGTGTGCGGCTCTCGCCAGGGAGATTAAGAGGAGGAGGGTGCCCTTCGACATCATTGTAGGCATCGCCAGGGGCGGCTGGGTGCCCGCGAGGCTCCTCAGCGACATGCTGGACAACGATGAGCTCCACACCATGAGGGTGAAGTTCTACACCGGCATCGGCGAGGTGGCGGAGAAGCCGGTTATACTCCACCCGACGCAGATAGATGTGACGGGAAAGAGGGTTCTGCTGGTGGACGACATCGCCGATACCGGCAAGAGCCTGGGGATCGCCAGGAGGCACCTGGAGGAGAGGGGTGCCGGGGACATCTACGTGGTCACCCTGATAAAGAAGCCCCACTCGGAGGTGGTGCCTGACCTCTACGTGGAGGAGACGGACGCCTGGGTGATATTCCCCTGGGAGGTCAGGGAGACGGTTAGGCTTATTGCGAGGAAGGCGGGAAGCAGGGAGGCGGCGCTGGAGGAGCTGAGGAGGGCGGGGCTCGGGGAGGAGCTTCTGGAAGATTGTTAATGATTTATAATGTTAAATTCTTTTGAGCGGAGAGGGGGTGCTGAGATGGAGCTTCCTGTGGATGTGGGTGTAATCTACGAGGGGGAGCGGATTTCTGGGAATGAGGTCTTTGTGGAGCTCGGTGGCGAGGAGGGCGGTGTGGAGCTGCTCAGGGTGGTTCCGGCGGAGGAGGTGCGGGACGGCAGGGTGCTGGTGACAGGCCGCGATGTGGATGAGATGGAGGAGGGCGGGAGGTACCCCTTTGGAATTCTGGTTAAAATTGCGGGCAGGACGCTTGAGGAGGACGTGGAGGGCGTGCTTGAGCGCAGAATCCACGAGTTTCTCAGCTACATACAGGGGGTGATGCATCAGAACTCCAGGGACAGGGTTGTGGTGAGGATTTCAAAGCAGGCTGTTGAGAGGGGCCTGAGGCTGAGGCATGTGGCCCACGCCCTGGTGGAGCTCCTAAGACGGGAGTACCCGGCGGTTGAGCGCGTGCAGGTTGAGCTCATCACCTCACGCGAGAGGGTGGAGGCGCTGCTGCGGGAGGCGAGGGAGGTTTACAGGAGGAGGGACGAAAAGGCAGCAGAGCTTCGGGATGAGGATGTGGATGTGTTCTACGGGTGCGCCATGTGCCAGAACCACGCCGCCAACCACGTGTGCATTATCACACCCTCCAGGGTCTCCGGGTGCGGCGTTATCTCCTGGCATGAGGCCAGGGCGGCTGCAAAGATGGGGGAGAGCGCCATCTTCGAGGTTTCGAAGGGAGAGCTGCTCCAGGAGGAGAAGGGCGAGTACAGCGGTGTGAATGCCGCCGTTGCCGACAGGAGCAGGGGGACAACGCAGAGGGTTTATATTCACAGCATCTTTGAGCATCCCCACACCCAGTGCTCCTGTGCCCAGGCGATAGTGTTCTACATTCCAGAGGTGGACGCGCTGGGGGTGGTGGACCACGGCTTCAGGGGAAAGACACCCTTCGGTGTGGACTTCTCCACACTGCTCAGGCAGGTGGGCAACGGAGTGCAGCACCCGGGATTTGCGGGGATAGGGCTGGGGTACCTGCGCTCTCCGAAGTTCCTGCAGGGTGACGGCGGGTGGGAGAGGGTTGTGTGGATGCCCTCCCACCTGAAGGAGAGCCTGAGGGACGTCATCCCCGCGGAGGCGTTCCGCAGGATAGCCACGGAGAAGGAGGCTCCCGACCTGGAGAGCCTCAGGCGGTTCCTCGAGGAGAGGGGATTCCCCCTTCCCGCGGAGGAGCGCAGGAGCAGCGCTCAGGCGTATGCACTCCCTAGACACCGTGTGAATATAACTTTTATTAATTCTGAGATTTATTTTAAAAAATTAATAATAATGGGGGGCAAAGAAAAAAATATTTAAAGATTTAAATATTTTTAAAGATAAATTTTTTATATTCGGCGGTGCATGAGTAATGTGATGGAGATACTGCTCGTGGACGACGATGAGGAAGTGGGAGAGCTTGCCCAGCTTCTTCTGAAAAAGAGGGGGCACAGTGTGAGGCATGTGCTCACCGGGGAGGAGTGCCTCTCCCTGCTAGAGTCGGGCTACTATCCCGACCTGATTCTGATGGATGTGTTCATGCCGGGGAAGGACGGCCTCCAGATTACCAGGGAGATAAAGAGCAACCCGAAAACCAAGGACATCCCGGTGCTCCTTTTCACAGTTATGGGCACACTGAGCGGAATTGAGGAGGCTGCAAAGAAGGCTGGGGCGATAGGCTACATCCCGAAGCCCTTCAACAGGAGTGAGTTCCTCTCCTACATTGAGAGCATAGCAAAGGCGTGATTGTCTCAGCGCTCATAGGGCTCAGTGGAGGCTATCTTTTTTAATGTTACCATTCGCAATACAAAACATGACTGCAATTTCTGTAGATTTCCCGAGGGATCTTGTCCACATACTGAAAATTAGAGATAAGGAGCTGCCCAAGGTTTTGAAGGAGATGATTGCTGTAGAGCTTTACAAAGAAGGTCTCGTTTCCTTGGGAAAGGCGGCGGAGATAGCAGGCGTCTCAAAATGGGAGATGTTTGAAATACTGGCGAGCAAAAAGGTGCCTCTGAAGTATGGGGTTGATGACCTTAAGGAGGACCTGAAGACCCTCAGAGAATTGGTATGATTGTCGTATCAAACTCCGGACCCTTAATAGCTCTTGCAAAGCTGGAAATACTTCACCTGCTTGAGGATTTTTTTGGAGAAGTAGTAATTCCGGAGGAGGTCTGGAGGGAGGTCGTGGAAAGAGGAAGAGGAAAGCCGGGGTCAGAATCCATACGCAGTGCGGGCTGGATTAAAGTTAAAAAGGTGGAAAACCTGAGCGTTGATGTTCTGTCGAAGGAGCTGGATAGAGGAGAGGCTGAGGCCATAGTTCTTGCCAAAACCCTAAATGCGGATTTACTCATAATGGATGAAAGGATACCGCGGGAGATAGCAAAGTCGCTGGGCATTAAAGTTACCGGCACCCTTGCTTTAATCTGTGAAGCTCTGAGACGGGGGATAATTAAAGGAAGCTATGAGGACATCGTTCTAAAAATGCGCATCAGGGGAATATGGGTCGGCGATGAGGTTGTGGAAGAGGTGAGAAAGAGGGGCTTTAACTGCCAATAACCTTAGGCTGTCTCAGCGCTCATAGGGCTCATCACAGCTCAGTTCGCCCATCACTCATCATCGACATAGTTTTGTGCGAGGGGTACCCTCTACAACTTATTTTATAAGTTTCGCGCTACTCCAGCTTCCTCAGCAGCTTCAGGAGAACGTCCTCACCAACCCAGTAGCCAGCCTCGACCAGCTCCTCAAGTATTTCCCTTGCTTCCTCTTTGCCAATCACCCCCTCACTGAACAGCTTCAAAATGAAGCTTGTGGTCCACAGAGGCTTTATGGCAAAGGTTCGCGCAACACCGTGGGCAAGGGCATCGTCAATTATCAGCTCCGCCTTCAGAAATTTAGCCAGCGTTATCGCTTCAGCCTCACCTGCGCCTATGTTTGCAAACCTTTTAAGCTCCTGAGCTTCCCTGCACCCCTCTGGGTCAAGTTTTTCAACTTTTACCTCCCCCTTTTCCACCGCCCTGCGTATGATCAGGGCGTCTGGAAACCCTTTCGCAACGCCCCTCTCCACGACCTCATCATATACGGCTCCAGGAATGAAAACCTCATAATATCCAGTTAAAAGCCCGAGTCTGCCTATCTTGGCCAGGTATATCAGTGTCGTTGAATCTGCAACAGCCTTCATACTCCGAATCTCTCTATGTCCCGCTTCAGATCCTCCTCTGTATACCCCACATGGATTTTGTTTTTCCTGCAGAGCTCAATCATCTCGTAAATCGTAACCCCCGCCAGTTCTGCTGCTCTTCCTATGGAAATCTTGTGTCTGCGCAGCAGGTCCAGCACAACCTCCAGCTTCGCCTGCTTTAACCCCCTGTCCAGAACCCTCCTGATGACCTCTGACTTGTCTGTTTTGTACTCCTTCATCAAAAACTCTATCTCCTTTAGAGTCTCCCTGTCCAGGCGCACAGATACCGTTGGCATACTGTATACGATGTATAATAACGTTTATAAAGTCTGCTGTCACTCCAGCAGTCTCATCGCTTCCTCCACGTCATTGCCCTAGTGCACAATTGCTGCTATTGCTCTCACCATTTTGGTTGGGTTTTTGTGCTGGAAGATGTTTCTTCCTATGCTTGTTCCTGCTCCTCCTGCCTCTACTGCTCCGGCGACCATCTCCAGCACCTCTCTATCGCTTCCCATCTTTGGTCCTCCTGCGATAACCACTGGCACCGGGCAGCCCCTCACCACCTCTTTGAATGAGTCCACATCTCCCGTGTAGTTGGTCTTCACT
>JAADFX010000084.1 GCA_013152685.1 Methanobacteriota archaeon
TGTGCTGCACATGCGAGTAGCGCTCAATGCTCATGAACTCATCCACGGTAACGCTGCCGAAGCGCGCCACCTTGCCGATGTCGTTCCTCCCCAGGTCAACCAGCATCACGTGCTCCGCGCGCTCCTTCTCATCGTTCAGCATCTCCCTCGCCAGCGCCTCGTCCTCCACCACGTCTTTGCCCCTCGGTCTGGTGCCGGCAATCGGGCGGGTGACCACCTTCCGCCCCTCCACACGCACCAGAATCTCCGGCGAGGAGCCCACGATGGCCTTGTCCTCCAGCTCCAGGCAGTACATGTAGGGCGAGGGGTTTATCTCCTTCAGCGCCAGGTAAACCTCAAAGGGGTCTCCGCTGAAGGGCACCTCAAAGCGCTGGCTCAGCACCACCTGGAAGATCTCGCCAGCGTAGATGTACTCCTTTGCCCTCTCCACCGCACGCATGAACTCCTCGCGTGAGAAGTTGCTGCTCACCTCGGGCTCCTCTGCCCTGCGCGGGGTAAAGCTCACCCTCGCCGCGCCCCTCACGGTGCCTTCCAGCGCCTCAAGTGCGCGCTTTGCCCGGGCGTACTCCTCCTCAAGGTCAGCCTCATCCTCCAGCATCATGCTCGAAATCAGCAGCACCTCCTCCCTCCAGTGGTCGAAGACCACAATGTCCCTCGCGAGAAGGAAGAGGGCATCCTCATGCAGGAGGTCGTCCTTTGCCGAGCTGCCTATCTCCTCGAAGTAGCGCACCACGTCGTAGGCAAAGAAGCCCACCAGCCCGCCGAAGAACTTGGGGAGCCTCTTCGTGGTGGGCACCACCTCGTAGTCAACAAAGCGGCGGAGCGCTCGCAGGGGGTTGCGCACGTGTTCCTCGCCGCCGTTGAAGCGCAGCAGGTGGTTTTTAAGCGATATCACCATCTCCGGCTCTGCGCCCAGGAAGGAGTAGCGCGCTATCTTCTCCCCGAAAATCGCAGACTCGAGCAGGAAGGCGTTGCCCCTCCCGCGCAGCGCCGCGTAAACATCCACCGGCCTGAGCTCGCCCACGCTGAGCACCCGCACCAGGGGCACGAGGCAGCGCTCCCTGCCTGCGACAAGCTCGCGAATTCTCTCCAGGCCGGGCTCACGCATGCACCAGCCTCCTGGTGGCCTCTTCAACGTTCCTGCTGCGCATTATGCTGGTGCCCACCAGCGCTGCGTCGCAGTGCCGGAGCACCCGCCTGAGGTCCTCCTCGCCTGAGATTCCTGAGGCTGAGATCTTTATTCCGTCTATCAGCTTTGCCAGCCTCTCGCTGCGTGAGAGGTCTATCTCCAGCGTGTCCTTGTCGCGGTTGTTTATCACGTATATGCGGGCGCCGCAGCGCTCAGCTAGGTTAACATCCTGCGGAGAGTGCACCTCCACCAGAGGCTCCATTCCGAAGTACCTGCACCTCGCTATCAGAGCGTCGAGGTCCTCCTCCGAGAAGAAGCTGGAGATTAAAAGCACGCTGTCTGCGCCGTAGTAGTAGGCCTCGTCCACCTGCTCCCCGGCGAAGATGAAGTCCTTTCGCAGCACCGGAATAGAGCTCACCTCCGAGACGCGTCTGAGGTAGTCAAGGCTGCCTTTGAAGTACCTCTCCTCCGTCAGCACGGAGATAGCGCAGGCACCACCCCGCTGCATCGCCAGGGCGATTTTCTCAACATCACCGGGCTCGCGTATCTCTCCGCGGGGGGAGGCGAACTTCACCTCCGCTATGACCGGGTTGACGCCCCTTCTCCTTGCTGAGAGAATCGCCTCCTCGAAGCTCCTGGGCTTTCGCTCCGGCTTCACCTCCTTTTTAAACCCGCGGAACCTGCTCCTGCAGTCGGCGAGTATCTCTGCGAACATTTAATCACCATAGCATATATTTATCCATTGATGAGCAGTGAGAGCTATTATAGTATTGCGTGGAGGTATTTAAAGGTTGTGGTGGTGGCTGTGGCGTTATGCCTTCTTACATTGCCCTTCTGTCCGGCCGTAAGCCAGAAGCACCAAAACATTTTAAAATGACTGAGCTGATATTCTGTATATAGAACAGGTGTTCGTTATGATGGAAAGATCGGGGGCTAAGATCTCAAGAATCATAGCTAGAAACCTCAGCCATTTGAGGAAGGAACGCGGAATCTCTCTAACTGGACTGGCAGAACGGGCTGGAATTTCCAAGTCGACACTTTCCTCTCTGGAAGCCGGGGAGGCAAACCCTACCATTTCCACCCTGTGGGCTATAGCGGATGCGCTGGGTGTACCATTTGGCCTTCTAGTTTCTGAAGCAGGAACAGAGTCTGCGGAGGTGACAGAGCGTGGGATTAATGTTCGTCTTATCGAACAGTCAGATGCCGGGCCAAGAATTGAGGTATATCTAATGCGGCTGGAACCGGGGGTTAAAAGAGAAGCAACGCCTCATGCTCCGGGTGTGGTTGAGCGCATTTTTGTCATTAATGGGCGCATGCTTGCTGGACCTCTCGGCTCCCCTAACCTTCTTAAAGCTGGAGAGATGTTCTCCTTCAGAGCAGACCAGCCCCATGTTTACGTGGCACTGGATGAGCCTGCCTCTGCCCTAGTAACTGTAGAGTATCCAAAAGGTGAGGTTTACACAGACCACTGCACCATACTGCGTCCAATACCGGAAACTGATGAAGAGTGGGAGGATGTGTTCACTTTACTCCGGAGGATGTGGGAGAGGGCGGCTCAGGGAGTTCCTGTGTTCAGGCTGAAGTTGTACGGTCCTGAAGCTGTGCTGGCAGGAGCCAGGGAGAAACTAGAGGCGCAGCTCAAGCGATTGAAACGCTTAAACTTTAGCTGGCCTCTCAAGTTCTTTGTAGCTGAGGAAGGCGCCGGTATCTCTATCCTAGTTTTCGCCTGGCCGCGTGGGCGATTTCAGCTAAAGTTCCGACCAGCAAAAGGAAGCAGAACTTTAAAGCAGGCTTTGGATATTCTAACCCTTGCCCACCACAGGTGTTTGTCCGGGGAGGTAATAAAACGTCTTAATGACCTTGTGAAGAGCGGCTCACTGATTTTAAGCACGCTTGCGGCTGAGGTGCTACTGCGTCACGGGCAGCCGGCGGTTCCTTCACCGGCACGCTCGCTCTTGGGAGGAGAAACAGATTTCTCTGAGCTGCTCAGACCTGGATATGCTTCTCAATCAGTAGCACTTTCCCAAATACTCCACAGACATTTTAATGGCGCACCTGTATCCGCTGTGTATGTGGGGCCCGAAACCCAGCTGCGGATGCTCCTGGAACTCTACCCTGCCCTCCAGGTTGTGGCCGTGGACGCCAGTCCAGCTGCACACCTTAAAGAGCCTGGGAATGGTGACATTGCTCAAGCCGACTTTTTAACCCTGAGCCTATCCGAACAGCCGCCGGTCGTTATTTCGGTAGGTGCATCTGATCACCTTAACACCTCCTTCTTCCTTCAGAAGGCGCACGATATGCTTCAGAATGGTGGTCTGCTTTTAGTAGCAGATGAGTTTCTCTCCCCCTATGCCTCAGCGGCAGAGCGCAACCGTGAGCTCATCCGCCACTATACCACCTACATGCTTGCGACACTGGTGGAGATTCCAGAAGGTGTGAAGAGAAGCCTCACTTCTGATGAAGCGGAGCTGGTAAAACGACTTTGGTGTGAGATACCCCTTCTTGCCTTTGAGGCGGAGGGTGGGGATGTTAAGGCGGCTATTGCCAGGGCTCGAGAGCTTTCAAGCAGGCTGAGTACGCTGAAAATTCCTGTAGAGATGTCGCATCCCCTCACTGCGTTTTATCGCTTTCAAATGCTAGAGCTGAAGGCGCTGGTTGCGAGGCTTGATTGCGTTGAGCACAGTACTTTTTCTGAACGCTTTTTAGCCCTGGCGGAGAGCACCGGGTTTAGTTTAAGGGAGCATTATAAAGTCTATGCCACTACGGGATATGGGGACATGGACGGTGGTGTTCATGTTTTTGCCTTTAAAAAGGAGGTGTAGCCAGAGTTGCGCGCCTTTCTCGCCGGAGTGGCCGCCGGCTTTCCAGTCATGCTCGGCTACCTGCCCATTGCGCTAGCCTTCGGCATCTCCGCCACGGGGGTGGGTATGAGCCTCCTCGAGAGCGTGCTCTTCTCGGCGCTGATCTTTGCGGGTGCCAGTCAGTTTGCCCTGCTCAGCCTGCTCGCCGCCGGCACGCCCCCTGGGGTTGCATCCACCGCCGCCCTCGCCCTCAACCTTCGCCACATCCTGTACGGCCCCTTGGTGGCGCAGAGGCTGGGAAGAGCTGGCCTCTCCAGCACTGCTATCATCGCCTTCGGCCTCACCGATGAGGTATTTGCAACCGCCCTTGCACGGCTGGAGAGGGTTCCCGGGGAAGCACGGACACTGTGGCTCCTGGGGCTGGAGGCGGGTGCCTACCTCACCTGGGTGGGCGGCACACTTATGGGCGCTGCCGGAGGTGAGGCGCTGCTCTCCCTCTCGCCTGACCTTGCACCCGTGCTCTCCTTCGCCCTGCCAGCCCTCTTCCTGGCGCTTCTGCTCCCCCTGCTTCAGGGCGGCGCAGTGCTCGCCGCTGCCGCTGGGGGAGGTGTTGCCCTGATAATGCACCTGCATGGCCAGACCGCCGCCGGTATACTTGGCGCCGGTGCCGCTGGTGTCCTCATCTCCCTGCTCCGGAGGTGGAGGAGCGGTGTCTGAGGTGCTCGCCGCTGTGCTTATTGTCGCAGCCGGCACCTACCTCATGCGTCTGCTCCCCCTCTGCTTGAGCCTTTACCGGAGAGCACCGCGCGCAGCCCCTGGCGGCACCCTGTCCCTGGCTGGCCCGGCGCTGCTTGCAAGCTTTCTCGTGGTCTCCCTCGTGCCCGCCCAGCAGCAGCTCGCCGTCTCCGAGCTGATGAGGCGCCTCCTCTCCCTGCTCGTCGTGCTCATTGTTCAGAAGAAGTGGTCGAACATCGGCGCAGCTGTCCTCGCAGGAATGCTGGCCTACGCGCTTCAGCTCGCCGCTGCCTGAGCAGGTGGCTCAGCCGGCGACGATAGATTTTAAATACAGACCGATATTTAATAGTGGTGGCTATGAAGGCTGACCTCATTCTTCTCCATCCGCCCAGCATCTTCGACTTCCGCGAGAGGCCTATTCTCTGGGGCCCGATAAACGACCTGATTCCCTCAACGCCGGTTTTTGAGATGTATCCCATAGGCTTTGTTTCTCTGGCCTCCACCCTGGAGGAGCAGGGCTACAGGGTCAGGATTGTAAACCTGGCGCTCAGGATGCTGAACAGCAAGAGCTTCGACCCTGAGCGCTACATTAAGAAGATGCGGGCAGAAGCCTTTGGAATCGACCTGCACTGGCTGCCCCATGTGCACGGCGCCGTGGGCGTCGCCAGGCTCTGCAAGCGCCTCCACGAGGATGTGCCGGTGATAATGGGCGGCCTCTCGGCGAGCTACTTTCACAGGGAAATACTGAGCTCCATTCCGGAGGTGGACTACGTCCTCCGGGGGGACTCGACGGAGCTCCCCATGGTACAGCTAATGGATGCGATATCCCGCGGGGGGGAGCTGAGCAGAATCCCCAACCTGAGCTACCGGGAGGACTCCCGGATAAGGGAGAATCCGCTCAGCTATGTTCCCGACAACCTGGACGACTTCCACTTGGACTACGACTACATGTTCCGCAGCATCATACGAACGCGCAGCCTGGACGCGCTGCCCTTCTACGAGTTCCTCGAGAGGCCAATAATGGCGGTGCTCACCCGCAAGGGGTGCGAGAGCGACTGCATAGCCTGCGGCGGCTCCGCCTACGCCTACGCAAGGGTGTGCAACCGCCACCGGGTTGCCTTCAGGAAGCCGGAGATGGTGGTGGAGGACATCCTCAAGATACAGGAGTTCAACTCCCCGGCGTTTATACTGGGCGATCTGGCGATTGGTGGGGAGAGCTACGGCAGGCGCATACTTGAGCTGCTGCGAAAGGAGAGGGTGGACATCCCGCTGGTCTTCGAGTTCTTTGCGCCGCCACCCCGGGGATTCATCAGGGAGCTTTCCAGGAGTGTGGGCGACTTCACCATAGAGATGTCCCCCGAGTCGGGAGACCCGGAGGTGAGGGCCAGGATAGGCAGGAACTACTCCAACGCCGAGCTTGAGAGGATGCTGCGCAGCGCCTTCGAGGCGGGATGCAGGCAGTTCGACCTGTACTTCATGATAGGTCTGGGCGGGCAGACCAGGGAGAGTGTGGACTTCACCCTAGAGCTGGCGCGGAGGCTGGTGGAGAGGTACGGCGGCAGGCTTATCCCCTTCATCTCACCCTACGCCCCCTTCCTCGACCCGGGCTCAATAGCCTTCGAGAACCCGGAGATGCACGGATTTGTGAGGTACGCCAGCTCGCTGATGGACCACTACGCCCTCCTGGATGAGGGGCTCACCTGGAAGGACTTCCTGAGCTACCGCACCACCCACCTGAGCAGAGATGACATAGTCAACCTCTCCTACGATTCCGCCCTGAAACTCGCCAGGATAAAGGCGGAGGCCGGCCTGCTCAGCCATGAGAAGCTGGCTGAGATAGAGAAGGGAATAGCGGTCTCTAGGGAGATGATTCAGCTGGTTGACAGGCACCGCAGGAGGGGCACGCTGGGCGAGGAGCAGGTGAACGAGTCGCTGTATGAGCTCCGGGAGAGGCTCATGATAGACCGCCGGGAGCTGGACTGGTCCCAGGGGCTCCGGGTCAGGTGGATGCTCTCCATCTTTGCAAAGTTCCTAAGAAGCTTCCTCCCCAGGCTGTGAGCTCCCGGGAGGCGGGACCTCCACGACCAGGAGGCGCCTGAGACCCCGGCTCTCCCTGGCCTCGTTTATTCCCCTGGCAAGCTCCGAGGAGGGCACCACCAGGGTGTGGACCTCCTCATCCTCCACCGCGGGCGCGAACTCGTCCTTCACCTCCACCACCTGGTAGCGCCCGGGATAACGCGCCGCCAGGAGCTTTGAGAGCTTCCTGACCTTCGCCTTGAGGCGCCTGTCCTCGTCGTCGGCGGCAATGCCCACGTAGACGAACTCAGCGCGCTTGAAGGCCTCCTCGAGAAGGCGCTTCTCGTAGTTCTCCAGCTTCTCAAAGCTTCCCAGCACAGCGCTTTTGCCCGCATAGTACATGCCCCTGAGCCCAGCTTTAACGTGGGTGGAGATTATGGCAACAACCTTTTTTAATCCGGGTGCAGTTTTAAGAACATGATTGTCGCCTCTGCGCCGGGAAAGGTGATACTCTTCGGAGAGCACGCTGTGGTCTACGGCGAGCCCGCGCTCGTTGGCGCGATTGAGAGGAGGGTGAGGGTGAGCGCCAGGAGGCTGAAGGAGGGGGTGCTCAGGGTTTACTCCGATGCTCTTGGAGAGGGCAGGGAGTTCTCCTTGGATGAGCTGCAGGACGCAGGGGGCGCCTTCAGGTATGTGAAGCGCGCCGTGGGAGTGGCCTTCGAGGAGGCGGGCGAAAGCAGTGGCCTGGAGCTCAGGATAAGCTCTGAGCTTCCTCCCGCCTCAGGTCTGGGCTCGAGCGCCGCCGTCGCCGTGGCGACGCTGAAGGCGGTGCTTGCGCTTCTTGGCGCTGACGTGGGCGCTGAGAGGCTCGCCTCCCTGGGACACCGGGTGGAGCTGGAGGTGCAGGGCTCCGCCTCGCCCACCGACACGGCGGCGGCAACCTACGGCGGGGTGCTGTTTGTGCGTCCCGGCAGGGGGATAGAGCGGCTCAGCCTCGAGGGTGAGCTTCCCCTGATAGTGGGCAACACTCGCAAGGAGCGCTCCACAAAGCTTCTCGTGGCCAGGGTGCGGGAGCTCAGGGAGGCTCTACCAGAGGTGGTGGACCCGATTATAGGGAGCATAGGCAGGGTTACCCGGGAGGCAAGGCGCTGCCTGGAGGAGGGGGAGCTCTCCCGGGTGGGCATGCTTATGAACATAAACCACGGCCTGCTGGAGGCGCTCGGGGTATCGACGGAGGAGCTCTCCCGCCTGGTGCACATCGCAAGGAGCGCCGGCGCCGAGGGGGCGAAGCTCACCGGTGCCGGAGGCGGCGGCTGCATGCTCGCCCTCGCAGGAGAGAGGCACGGGAGGGTTTTAGAGGCACTTGGCAAGAGGTGTGAGGCTATGCCCGCGGGAGTGACCTTCCAGGGAGTGCGGATAGAGGGAGGCAGATGATTATCCTGAAGCTGGGAGGCAGCCTGCTCACCGACAAGCGCAGGAAGTTCTCCTTCCGCGCTGAGGTGGCACGGAGGGTGGCGCGGGAGATTGCCGAGAGCGGGCAGAGGCTTGTGGTGGTGCACGGCGGCGGGAGCTTCGGGCACCCTCTTGCGGTGGAGTACGGCCTGGATAAGGGCATAGCGGAAGAAAAGCAGCTGCGCGGCGTCGCCCTCACCAGGCAGGCGATGGCGAGGTTCAACCTGCTGGTGGTGGAGGCGCTGCTCCGGGAGGGGGTGAACGCCGTGGGCGTGCAGACCTCCGCCATAGCGCTGTGCGAGGGCAGGAGGTTGAGCCGCCTTGAGCTCGGCACAGTGAGGGGCTTCCTGGAGCTGGGGCTTACGCCGGTGCTCTACGGAGATGTGGTGCTGGATTCAAAGCAGGGTGTGTGCATCCTCTCCGGGGACACCCTGGTGGCGGAGCTGGCGCGGGAGTTTAAGCCGGAGCGGGTGGTGCTGGCGGCCGACGTGGACGGGGTGTTCGACAGGCCGCCCTCGCAGGAGGGGGCCAGGCTTGTGCGGGAGGTTAACCCCAAGAACTGGGAGCGGGTGCTCGGGGCGGTGCGCAGGGGTGAGGACGCCACAGGCGGCATGCGCCGCAAGCTGGAGGAGCTCATTGAGCTGGCCAGGCTGGGCTACAGCTCTGTTATAGTCAACGCGCTGGTGGAGGGGAGGCTCAAGAAAGCTTTATTAGGCGAAGAGGTGAAATGCACAGTTGTCAAAGGGGGAGACTACCCGTGAGCACCGACAGGAGAAAGCTGGACCACATCAGGATATGCCTGAGCGAGGAGGTTGAAGCAGGCAGCAGCGGCTTTGAGGATGTGGTGCTCATTCACAGCGCCCTGCCCGAGGTGGACCTGGAGAAGGTGGAGCTCAAAACCCGCTTCCTGGGCAGGCGCATCTCCATGCCAGTGTTCATCGCCGCCATGACGGGCGGCCACGAGGAGGCGAGGAGGATAAATGAGAACCTCGCCCTGGCGGCGCAGGAGCTCGGCATACCTCTCGGCGTGGGGAGCCAGCGCGCCGCACTGGAGGACAAAAGCCTCGCCGAGACCTTTGCTGTGGCGAGGGAGAGCGCACCGGAGGCCTTTCTCATCGCCAACCTGGGGGCGGTGCAGTTTGCCGGGGGCTACACGGTGCGGGAGGCTGAAAGGGCGATTGAGATGATTCAGGCGGATGCCATAGCCCTGCACCTGAATGCGCTGCAGGAGGCCTGCCAGAGGGAGGGGGACACCAACTTCGAGGGCGTGCTCAATGGCATAGCGGAGCTGTGCGATGCCCTGGATGTGCCCGTGATAGTCAAGGAGACGGGCGCCGGAATAGCCGCGGAGGAGGCGAGGCAGCTCCAGGAGGCGGGGGTGAGCGCCATAGACGTGGGCGGACTCGGAGGGACGAGCTTTGCCCTGGTGGAGAGCTACAGGGGCGGCGAGCCCGGTAGGTGCTTCGCCGCATGGGGCGTTCCAACCGCCGTTAGCGTGGTGGAGTGCGCCTCCAGCGTTGATGTGCCCGTCTACGCCACCGGTGGAATAAGGAGCGGCGTGGATGTGGCCAAGGCGATAGCGCTTGGGGCGAGCGCCTGCGGCGTGGCGCTGCCCCTCCTCAGGGAGGCGGCGAGGGGAAGCGAGGCTGTACTAACATGGCTGCGCCGGCTGGAGCGGGAGCTGCGCGTTGCCGCCTTCCTTACGGGCTCGAGGAGCGTTGAGGAGCTCTCCAGAGCGAGGGTGGTTGTGCTGGGCAGAACCCGGGAGTGGCTGGAGGCAAGAGGATTTGTAAGGTGATCTGATGGAGATTGTTGCTGTTGGAGGCTACGAGGAAGTAGGCAGGAATATGACGGTTGTTAAGTACGGGAACGACGCCATCGTCGTTGACATGGGCATCCGCCTGGACAGGGTTCTGATCCACGAGGATACCGACATCTCAAAGCTCCCGCCGGAGGAGCTCGCGAGGCGCGGGATAATACCCAGCGTGGGCGACGACTACGGCGAGGTTAAGGCGATTGTGCTCACCCATGCGCACCTGGACCACCTCGGGGCAGTGCCCATCCTGGCGGAGAAGTTTCCCCTCGCGCCGATAATCGGCACCCCCTACACCATAGAGCTGGTGAAGCAGGAGCTCAGGGGAAAGCGCAGGAATCCCCTCTACGTGCTCGAGGCTGGGGAGGTGCTGCAGGTAGCGCCCAGGCTGAGCATAGAGTTTGTGCGGATTACCCACAGCATTCCCGACTGCGTGGTGCTCGTGGTGCACACACCCGAGGGGAGCCTGGCCTACTTCAACGACTTCAAGCTGGACGACACCCCGGTGATAGGGGAGAAGCCCGACTACCAGCGCATATCCGAGCTGGGGAAGGAGGGGCTGAAGGCGCTCATAATAGAGACCACCCGCGTCGCCAACGACGGGCGCACACCCTCCGAGCAGGTGGCGCGCACCCTGCTCGAGGACACCCTGCTCAAGAGCAGCCCGGAGCACGGGCTGATTGTGACCACCTTCTCGTCGCACATCGCGCGAATAAAGAGCATCCTGGACATAGCGGAGAGGCTCGGCAGGGAGCCGCTGCTCCTGGGCAGGAGCATGGAGAAGTACGTGAGCATCGCAGAGCGCAAGGGTATCATCTCCCTGCCCGAGAATGCCCACATCTACGGCGGCAAGGACGCCATAAAGAAGGCGCTGAAGCGCGCCGCCAGGGAGAGGGAGCGCTACATGCTGATAATAACCGGCCACCAGGGGGAGCAGGATGCGCTCCTCACCAGGATAGCCAACAAGAAGTTTGAGTACCGCATTGCACCCGGAGATGAGGTGGTTTTTTCGGCAGATGTAATACCCAACCCGATAAATGTGGCGCAGAGGTATGCCCTGGAGACGAAGCTGAAGATGCAGGGGGCGAGGCTCTTCAAGGGGCTGCACGTCTCTGGGCACGCTTCGCGGGAGGACCACTACGACCTGCTGAAGATGCTGCAGCCGGAGAAGATAATACCCACCCACGGCACGCTGGACATGCTCGCCATGTACGCGGAGCTGGCGGAGACGCTGGGATATGCGATAAACCGCGAGGTGTTCCTGCTCAGAAACGGGCAGAGGCTGGAGGTCTAGCGGTGGAGGAGCTCATCCGCAAGCATGCGCTCAAGAATGCGCTGGACTTTGGAAGCGCAAGCGCAAAGGCGGTGCTTGGAAAGGTGCTGGCGGAGAAGCCGGAGCTGAGGGCGAGGGTTAAGGAACTCCTCCCGCTGGTGGAGAGGGTGGTGGAGGAGGTGAATGCCCTCAGCAGAGAGGAGGTGGAGCGCGCCCTCTCCGGCTACTCCTTTGAGGTGAGGAGGGAGAGGAAGAGGGAGCTCCCGCCCCTGCCCCGCGTGGCCGGGGAGGTGGTGATGCGCTTTGCTCCCAACCCCAGCGGACCTCTCCACCTGGGGCACGCGCGTGCAGCTGTGCTCAACGACGCCTACGTGAGGCGCTACGGGGGCAGGCTGATACTGCGCCTGGAGGACACCGACCCGGCGCGGGTTTATCCGCCCGCCTACGAGATGATTCACGAGGACCTGCGCTGGCTTGGGGTCAGGGTTCACGAGACGGTGGTGCAGAGCTCCCGGCTGGAGGTTTACTACAGGCATGCGCGGGAGCTCATAGAGAAGGGGCACGCCTACGTGTGCCAGTGCAGCGCTGAGGAGTTTCAGAGGCTGAAGCTGGAGATGCGCGCCTGCGAGCACCGGAGCAGGGGCGCGGAGGAGAACCTGGAGGAGTTTGAGAGGATGTTCACCGAGTACAGGGAGGGGGAGGCGGTGGTGAGGCTGAAGACGGGCATGGACCTGCGCGACCCTGCGATGCGCGACTTTCCGATAATGCGCATCTCCGAGGCCAGGCACCCCAGGGTTGAGGCGCGGGTTTATCCGCTGATGAACTTCGCAGTTGCCGTAGACGACCACCTGCTGGGCGTTACCCACGTGCTGCGGGGCAAGGACCACATTGTGAACACCCGGAAGCAGGCCTACGTCTACCGCTTCTTCGGCTGGCAGATGCCCGAGTTCATCCACTACGGCAGGCTGAAGATAGAGGGCGTGGCGCTGAGCACCTCGAAGATTAGGGAGGGGATAGATGCGGGAAGGTACGCCGGCTGGGACGACGTCGCCCTGGGAACGCTGCGCGCCCTGGCGAGGCGCGGCTTCAGGAGCGAGGCGGTACGCAGGGCGATGCTGGATGTGGGGGTGAAGCAGAGCGACATCAGCTTCAGCTGGAAGAACCTCTTCGCCTACAACAGGGAGATTGTAGAACCAATAGCGAACCGCTACTTCTTCGTGGCCTCGCCGGTGGAGGTGGTGGTAGAGGCCCTGCCAGAGTTCTCGCGGGAGGTGAGGCTGCACCCCGACTACCCGGAGAGGGGGAGCAGGAGGCTCGAGCTGAAGCCTGAGGGAGGCGCTGCCAGGGTCTTTATTGCGCGCAGTGACTTTGAGAGGCTGGAGGAGGGCGGCTTTGTCAGGCTGATGGAGGGCTTCAATATAGAGGTGCTGGAGAAGGGTGAGGGCAGGGTGAAGGCGCGCTTCCACAGCCTGGAGCTGGAGGAGGCGAAGCGCAGGCGGGCGAGGCTTATCCACTGGGTGCCGGCGCAGCAGGCTGTGCCGGTGACGGTGCTGAAGCCGGAGGGCAGGGACACGGGCTACGGCGAACCGGCGCTGAGAAGGGTTAAGGCCGACGACATGGTGCAGTTCGAGCGCTACGGCTTTGCGCGCATCGATGAGGCTGGCAAGAGGATTGTGGCGTGCTACGCGCACCCCTGAGGACGGGGCATTTTCGGAAAAATTTACCTTGTGAGCTTCTCAAATAAGGGACACAGTAGCAAGGAGGAGTTTAATGGCAGGCAAGCATTCGTCAAGAAAATGGAAGAAGCGTGGAAAATGCCGCTGGAAAACCAGAAAGAAAAAGCTGAAGGAGCGCAGGAGGAAGAGAAAGCTCCAGCAGAGATAGTCCGGGTACCTCTTCTCTTTTTATATTGCGGGGGTGTCCGAGCCCGGTCAAAGGAGACAGGCTTAGGACCTGTTGGCGTAGAGCCTGCGAGGGTTCAAATCCCTTCCCCCGCATCCAGGGTATAGGACGCCTTGCCGGGATAGAATTATTTAAAGACGATAGGACGTTTTTTATTAATTGATTGAATGAAAGGCGGCAGCAGAAAAGGCACGAGCGCTGGAGATAGGGCTGTGGGGGAGTCTTCAGGGGCTGTGCTGGAGGCTCTCAGACAGGGGGAGCACCTCTGCAGCATTTTTAAAGACGCTGAGCAGCAGTTTTCTGTGGTGGTTCCCTTTATTGCCGAGGGGCTGCGGAGGGGGGAGAAGTGCATCTACGTCCTCGACACCTCCACGCGGGAGGAGGTGCTGGAGGCCTTCAGGCGGCGCGGCGTGGACCTGGAGGAGTACGTGGAGTCGGGGCAGCTTGAGTTCCTGAATGCGGGGGAGGTCTACCTGCGCGGGGGGAGGTTCGACCCCGGGGAGGTTATCTCACTGCTCGGCGGGGTTGAGGAGAGGGTGCTGAAGGAGGGCTACAGTGGCATAAGGGGCACCGGGGAGATGAGCTGGGTGCTGTCTCTGGGTGGGGAGATGGATAGGCTGGTGGAGTACGAGGCGGAGCTGAACCGCTTTCTTGAGGGGCGCCGCATACTGGCGCTGTGCCAGTACAGGGAGGACCTGTTTCCCGCGGAGGTGCTCCTGAACGTCATCCACACCCACCCCCGGGTTCTGATATACGGAACCCTGTGTGAGAACAGGTTCTATGTTCCTCCGGAGGAGTTCCTGGCCAGGTCCAGGGGGGAGCCGGTCAGGCGGATCTACCGGCAGGTGAGGGACGAGCTGCTGCAGGCTGCAGAGCGTGAGAGGGAGCGGCTGCGCGCCGAGGAGGAGCTCAGGGAGAGGGCAAAGAAGCTGGAGCTCCTCAGCGACATGGTGGTGGATATAGGACAGGAGCTGGAGTACGACAGGATCCTGTGGAAGGCGGCGGAAAAGGCCGCGGAGCTGGTGGAGGCGGAGACCGTCGCCGTTCCTGTGGTGGACAGGGAGGCATCCAGGATTACCTACCCGGCTGCCTATGGTTTGCATGCGGATAAGCTTGTGGGCAGGAGCAAGCCCCTGAGAAGGAGGAGCATATGCGGATGGGTGATTCGCAACAGAAAGCCCTTCTTCTCCGAGGACATCTCCAGGGACCCGCGGGAGACGGAGGAGGTGAAGCGGCAGTTCAACCTGAGGAGCGTGATAGCCGCCCCCATGCTTTACAAGGGTGAGGTCTTCGGCAGCATCACGGCGCTCAACAAGAGGGGCGGCGGCAGCTTTACCAGAAACGACCTCCAGCTGCTGTGCATTTTTGCGGGCAGCGTTGCTGTGTCCCTGAACAACGCCCGGCTGCTGGGGGAGGTGAGGGACTACGCAGAGCGGCTGAAGCGGAGCAACCAGCTCAAGGAGCTGTTTATAGACATAATGCAGCACGACCTGCTTACTCCGCTGAGCGTCATCCGGGGGGTTTCGGACCTGCTCCTGACGGAGGACCCGGACAACGAGGACCTGCAGATTATAAGGAAGAGCGCCGACAGGGTAATTGGGATGATAGAGAATGCGGCGAAGCTCTCCCGCCTGGAGTCGGGGGAGAAGCTCGAGATGAGGCCCATGGACCTGGGCGAGGTGGTGAGGACGGCGGTGGAGGACAGCCGCCGCCTGTTTGAGTCCGCCGGTATGGTTGTGGAGAACAGGGTTTCGGGCCCTCTCCCGGTGAGGGCTGACCCGATAATTGTTGATGTGTTCCTGAACCTCCTCAGCAATGCGGCAAAGTACGCCAGGGAGGGGGGAAGGGTTGTGATTGAGGCGATGGATGGGGAGGGCAGGTGCACCGTCATGGTCAGGGATTTTGGACCGGGAATACCCGATGAGGACAAGGGGGCGATTTTCACCAGGTTTTCCAGGAGGGAGAAGGGGGGCATCAAGGGAACCGGCCTCGGGCTTGCCATAGCCAAGCGCATCGTGGAGCTCCACGGCGGCAGGATATGGGTGGAGGACAACACCCCCCGCGGGGCGGTCTTCTGCGTCCAGCTGCCCAGGCTTGAGGATGAGGAGTAACAAAGATTTATATTTGAAAAAAGTTAAAATTATATTTAACAATTGTCGAAGTCGGGTGGCTTCATGAAGGGTGGTGGCTTCTCTGACCCGTTGCTCAAGAAGCTTTTTGACGCCCTCCCCTTCTACATGATGCTGGTGGACGAGGAGCACAACATACTGCTGGCGAACAGGGCGATTTCCAGGGACCTGGGGGTGGTGCCAGAGAAGGTGGTGGGCGGATACTGCCCGAAGGTGGTTCACAACATGGACGAGCCCTACCCCGGCTGCCCCCTCGAGGAAGCGGTGGAGATGGGCCACAGGACGGTGGAGAAGGAGCTGTACAATGAGGACTTCGGGCGCTGGGTGAAGTCGGCGGTTTATCCCACGGAGCTGAGGACAGAGGAGGGGAAGGTGGTCTACGTCCACATGGTGTTTGACATCACAGAGCGCAAGCGGGCGGAGGAGAGGCTCAGGGAGTATGCCGCAAAGCTGGAGCGCTCCAACAAGCTGAAGGACCTGTTTATAGACATAATGACCCACGACCTGCTTAACATGATTTCCATTATGAGGAGCATGGAGGAGCTTCTGCTCAAGAGGTGCGAGTCCCTCAGGGAGAGCCGCGAGTTCGGGGCGATTACTGAGAGCACCGAGCGGCTCATCTCCCTGATTCAGAACGCCTCAAAGCTGGCGCGGCTCGAGAGCCTGGAGAGCATCTCCCTGGAGCAGCGGGACCTCTGCGAGCTCGCCAGGGTTGTGGTCTCCACCATGAAGCCCCAGATAGAGGAGAGGAGGGTAAGGGTGGTGCTCCGCTGCTGTGAGAACGCCGTGGCGGAGGTGAACCCCTGCATAGAGGAGGTGTTCTCGAACCTGATTTCCAATGCGGTGAAGTTCAGCCCGGAGGGTGCCGAGGTGGCGGTGGAGCTGGTGGACGAGGGGGAGCACCTGCGGATATGCGTCAGAGACTCTGGCCCCGGGGTGCCCGACGAGTACAAGGAGGAGATATTCAACCGCTTCAGGCGTCTGGAGGGGAAGGGCAGCGGCAGGGGGCTCGGCCTGGCAATTGTGAGGCGCATCGTGGAGCTGCATTCCGGCGAGGTCTGGGTGGAGGACAACACCCCCCGCGGGGCGGTGTTCAACGTGAGGATACCCAGGCGCTCTAAACGTAGGCGTGAACCCCGGGGAGGAGGAAGATAATCAGGTAGGCGAATATCACGCTCAGGTATCCGGCTATCCCCAGGGCTGCGGTTATCCTCCACATCCCCCTGTCGGCTATGTAGAGCCTCGCGTGCAGGTAGGCTGAGTAGAAGAACCACAGCATGAAGGAGGCGCTTATTATCGGCGACCACCACCAGCTGGTGCCGCGCCACGCCTCAAGCGCCCAGGGGTAGCCTATGAGGAGCCCCAGGGTGAGGAGCAGGTATCCGAATTTTGCGTAGGCGTAGCCGATGGCGTCGTACACCGCGTCCCTCCTGAGGAGCATCGCCACGCAGGAGAAGAAGTTCACCGTGAAGGCGGCGTAGGCTATGAATATCAGGGGGGGATGCAGCCACATGTACCAGGTGCTGTAGAGGTAGTACTTGCCCATGAGGGAGCGGAAGAGCTCCAGGGGCGCCGTAAAGGGGTGCATCTCCCACAGCAGGTACTGCTTCACCAGGGCGCTCATCTCCGGCAGGGGCTCCTCTCTCCCTGTAAGGAAGATGGCAATCAGGAAGGCGAGGGAGCCCAGGTTGAGGGAGGAGGCGAAGGCTTTCTCGCCGTACCTCCAGGCGTAGAGCACCATGAAGGAGTATATCCAGAGCCAGAAGAGCAGCCGCTCCTTCTCCACCCAGAAGGGCATGAGGATGCTGAACCTGCCCCCCTCGAAGGGGTTTATGAAGGACACCTCCGCCATGCCCAGGTGGTACCTGATCAGGAGGAGGTAGAGCACGGTGAGCTCTGCGGATAGCAGCAGGGCGGCGTAGAAGCTGAGCCTGGCGTACCTCTCCTCCCTTTTGGTAAGGTACGCGAGGGATAGAAGAGAGGCGGCGATGCCAATGCCCAGGGCCAGCGCAACAAGCCCGGGATAGTACCTCAGGGCCTCCTGCTCGAAGGAAACAAACTCGTAGTAGTTCACCCTCATGGGTATGTCAGCTAAATATTTAAAGAATGCCCCCATTTTATTCCTAATATGGGTGCTGAGAAGAACCTCACGCTGGGGGCGGTGGCTGCCCTGCTCGCCCTCGGTGCGGTGTCGCTGTACAGCATATACGAGTATGCGGAGAAAACGGGGGACAACCCGGGCTTCGCCTACTCCCCCGAGTACCTGGGGTTCATGCAGCAGATGGACAGGCTCGCCTTTCCCATAGCCGTTGCCTTCCTGCTGATCCTCGCGGTGTGCATCCCCAAGCGGGTGGTTCCCGAGCGGCTGCTCCTGCCCCTCTCAGCCGCTCTTGTTCTGGTGGCGGTGGTGCTTTACTTCAGGGACTACAGGTTTGCGCTGGGGGTGGTGCTCCTCTTCGCCTTCCTCCTCCAGCTCCTGGTGCTTGGGCTCACTCTCGCGGGAAGGGAGCTCCACTTCATGAGGCAGGGCTACTGGAAGCGCGTGGGCTCGGCGCTGGTGCACCTGGGGGTTGTGGCGGTTCTGCTGAGCATTGTTCAGCCAGCCTGGGTGCTCACTGACCCCATCACCTTCTTCTGGGGCGCCACAGCCGCAATCACCGCTGGAATGGCGCTGCTCTTCTACGCCGGAGGTGGAGGGCGGTGATAAGGGTCGGCGTCGTGGACACCACCTTTGCGAGGGTGGACATGGGGGCCGAGGCTATAGATGAGATAAGGAGCCTCACCACCAGAATAAAGGTCATCCGCAGGACTGTGCCCGGGATAAAGGACCTGCCCGTCGCCTGCAAGATACTGATTGAAAAGGAGGGGTGCGAGGCCTGCATTGCGCTGGGGATGCCCGGCCCCGACCCGAAAGACAAGATTTCGGCGCAGGTGGCAAGCTACGGGATTGTTATGGCACAGCTTATGACAAACACACCCATTCTTGAGGTCTTTGTCCACGAGGATGAGGCCGGAAGTGAGGCTGAGCTGGTTGAGCTCTGCAGAAACCGCGCCCGCGAGCACGCGCGCAACCTGGTAATGATGCTGCTCTCGCCTGAGGAGATGGTAAAGCGCGCCGGCACGGGGCAGAGGGAGGGCTTTCCCGACGTGGGGCCTGCGAAGCAGCGCTACAGATAGCCAGGGTCACTGAGCATTTCCGTTATTCTCCATTAACTTTTTCACGTCTATTAGTATGATTAATTTATTTTTTCTTTTTCCCACACCTTTCACGAACTTTTTATCGTCTCCGATTGGTG
>JAADFX010000085.1 GCA_013152685.1 Methanobacteriota archaeon
GAAAGGGAGCGCTGCCTGCTGTGCGGCTCGGAGCTTGAGGCTGGAGCAAGGATTCAGGTGTGCCGGGAGTGCGACGGGAAGCACGATGTGGTGCTGGAGCTGGACCCCCTCGCGGGGTACGAGGACGTTATCCTGAACAGGCTCTACCTGGGGAGGGTGAAGCGCGTCCACGACATAGGCTACTTCATAGCCCTCAACGACAGCGTCGTCGGCCTCCTCCGCAGGCGGGATGCGAAGCGGGAGCTCAGCCTTAATGAGGAAGTGGTGGTGCGCGCGAAGAGGGTCAACCTCAACGAGGGGAAGCTGGACCTCCTGCCCTGGGAGGGAGAGAGGTACACCCTCATCCCGCTGAAGAAGCCCCTCAGGCTCTGGAAAATTTCGGACATTGGAATTGAGGAGGTTGGACAGGCGCTGCGCATTCGGGGCATCGTGGCCAAGGTCCAGCGCACCTCGGGTCCGACGGTGTTTACGGTGTACGACGAGAGCGGCGCCATAGAGTGCGTGGCCTTCGCCGGGGGAGAGCGCGCCTACCCCAGCATCGACGTGGACAGCGTGGTTGAAGTCAGAGGGGAGGTGGTTTTCCGCCTCGACCGCGTGCAGGTGGAAGTCAGGGACATGGAGAAGCTCTACGGCGCAGAGCTCACCCGCGTCAGGGAAGCGATAGAGCGGGCAATAGAGGCGAAGGCGGAGCCAGCGCAGGTGGAGCCCCTCGTGGAGAGCGAGGTGCTGGAGAGGCTCTACCCGAAGATGAGGGAGGTGGCCAGGGAGCTCAGGATGGCTGTGCTCAAGGGCATACCCATTGTGCTGCGCCACCACGGCGATGCGGACGGCTTTGTGGCGGGCGTGGCAATAGAGCAGGCCTTGCTTCCACTGCTGAGGGAGCATTCGCCGGATCGCGAGGCGGAGTGGCACTTATTTAGAAGGTCTCCCAGCAGGGCGCCCTTCTACGAGATGGAGGACGTGGTGCGCGACCTGCAGTATGCGCACGAGGACGCGCGCAGGTTCGGCACGGCGATGCCCCTGGTGGTAATCCTGGACAACGGCTCCACCTACGAGGACATGCCCGCGATAAGAAAATTCAAGATATACGGCTCCAAGGTTGTGGTGGTGGACCACCACTACCCCGGGGAGGTGCGGGATGGCAGGGCGGAGGTGGACGAGCTGGTGGATATCCACGTCAACCCCTACCTGGTGGGGGGTGACTACTCCCTCACCGCGGGCTGCCTGGGGGTGGAGATAGCGAGGCTCATAAACCCGGAGCTCAGCGACAGGCTGCGCCACCTTCCGGGCATAGCGTGCGTCGCCGACAGGGTTGCGGGAGCAGAGGCGGAGGCGTACATCGGCATCGCCGAGGAGAAGGGTTACTCCAGGGAGGAGATGGAGCGCATCGCCAAGTGCATCGACTTTGAGGCCTTCTACCTGCGCTTCATGGACGGCAGGGCGCTCATAGAGGACCTGCTAGGCCTCGGGAGGCTGGACAGGCAGAGGATGCTGATGGAGACCGTGGGAAGGGAGGCGGAGAAGGCGGAGGAGGTGCAGCTGCGCTCTGCCCTTGCGAACGCGAAGAGCGCAAGGCTGCCCAACGGGATAGTGCTCCACACCCTGGACCTGGAGCAGTACACCCACAGGTTCACCTACCCCCCGCCGGGGAAGACGACGGGGCTGCTCCACGACGCCAAGGCGGAGGAGAATAACGGAAGGCGCACCGTAACCCTGGGCTACGGCCCTGACTTCGCGATACTCCGCGCCACCGACGATGTGGCCGAGGAGTTTAAGCTAAACCTCAACCACCTGGTGGCGGAGCTCGCCGAGGACCTGCCGGGAGCGGGGGTTACGGGAGGCGGGCACGAGGTGGCGGGGAGCATAAAGTTCGTGGCTGGCTACCGCAGGCAGGTGCTGGAGAAGCTCGCCGAGAAGATTGCAAAGCTGAGGCAGGGATGATGCAGAGCTGGTATGAGCTGGACCGCATTCTGGGACTGGAGCAGTTCATCACAGATACGAGAGGCGTGGGGGGAAAGCTGCGCATTCTTGTCGAGGACTTCATCGTGGAGGAGCGCTTCGAGCCCTGTGAGGACGGCGAGGGGGAGTATGTGCACTTTATTCTGGAGAAGTACAACTGGGACACAATCAGAGCCATAACCCAGCTCTCCCGTGTGCTGCGGGTGTCGCTTAAGCGCTTCGGCTACGCGGGCACAAAGGATAAGCGCGCCCTCACGAGGCAGCGCGTCTCCGCATGGAGAATAGACGAGGAGGAGCTTTCAAAGGTCAGCATCCCCGGGCTCAGGCTCTACGGCTTCACCCGCTGCAGGGAGCGCGTCAACCTGGGCGACCTGCTGGGGAACGAGTTCACCATAGTGATACGCCGTCTGAAGGACGGCAACATAGAAGAGACGGTCTCGGAGACCACGACGCAGCTGCGTGAGCGCGGAGTTCCCAACTACTTCGGCTACCAGCGCTTCGGCACAGTGAGGCCTAACACCCACCTGGTGGGCAGGGCGATTGTGCAGGGCGACCTGGAGGAGGCGGTCATGCTCTACCTGGCCAGGCCCTACCCAGGGGAGCGCAGCGACGCCTACGAGGCCAGGAGGTTCCTGGATGAGACCCGGGACTACCGCAGGGCGCTGGAGCTCTTCCCGGCGAGGCTGCACTACGAGCGCAACATGCTCTCCCACCTGAGCACGCGCCCGCGGGACTTTGCAGGCGCGCTCAGGCGCCTGCCCAAGAAGCTACGCCGCATGCTGGTGCACGCGTACCAGAGCTACCTGTTTAACAGAATCCTGAGCAGGCTTATAGAGGAGGGGATGGAGATAAGGCAGAGGGAGATACCCCTCTTCGGCTACTCCTCCGAATTTTCCCCCGGGAGGCAGGGGGAGATTGAGAGGGAGGTGCTGGAGGAGGAGGGCGTAGCCCTGGAGAACTTCAGGATAAAGCCCCTGCCCGAGCTGTCTATGCCGGGCTCAAAGCGCAGCGCGGCGGTGGAGACCAGCATCTCCCACACCCTCGGCGAGGACGAGCTAAATCCGGGTATGAAAAGGCTTACTGTGAAGTTTTTCCTGCCTCCGGGAAGCTACGCCACCTCCCTGCTGCGAGAGTACATGAAAGCCGACCCGCTGGACTACTGATAATTCCGAAAAGATTGCCCTCGAGATTTATCATGGTTAATCATGAAAAATGCCAGAAAGTTGGACGAGGTGAATTCCCTGCGTTGGGGCAAGCGTGGAGGAAGTAGAGATGGTGGTTGCAGAGCAGGAAGTTCTCGAGTACCTCTGGCTGGGGCGTGAGGAGGGGTACACCGCTCTGGAGCATGAGGTCATCTTCCGTGACCTCTGCTGCGGGTGCGGCAACTGCGAGGCGGTCTGCCCCGAGGATGTTGTTCGCGTGGATGAGTTTCCAAGGCTGATAGGCGAGTGCACCGAGTGCGGCTACTGCATAATGCAGTGCCCCAGAAGCTTCTTCAATGCGGACGAGATTGAGGAGAAGCTCTTTGGCGAGGTGGTGGAGGACGAGCTGGGCTACGTGGTGAAGCGCATAGGCGTCAGGGCGAAGGACTCTGGAT
>JAADFX010000086.1 GCA_013152685.1 Methanobacteriota archaeon
AGGAGTGCCGGGGGCGGGCTTCGAACCCGCGACTTCCACGTATCCCAGGAGTGCCCTTCCTGAGGCGGAGCCTCTCCCTATGAGCGTGGCACTCTAACCAGGCTGAGTTACCCCGGCAGAAGAGGCGGCTGCCTTAACTACTTAAACCTTATTGTAGGCTACTCCCGCTCCGCCCTCTTCACCTCCTCTATCGCCTTCACGTCCTCCAGGGTTGTGACGTCGCCTATCTCCCTGCCCTCGGCGATGGCGCGCAGTATGCGGCGCATTATCTTGCCGGAGCGCGTCTTTGGCAGCATGTTGACGAAGTGCACCTCCTCCGGCTTCGCTATTGGCCCTATCTCCTTCGCAACATGCCTGCGCAGCTCCTCCCTGAGCTCGCCCGTGGGCTCCACCCCCTCGCGGAGCACCACGAAGGCAACTATTGCCTGGCCCTTCACCTCGTGGGGCACACCAATCACCGCCGCCTCCGCCACGCTCTCGTGGCTCACCAGGGCGCTCTCCAGCTCCGCCGTTCCCAGCCTGTGGCCCGAGACGTTGATCACGTCATCTATCCTGCCTATAATCCAGAAGTCGCCCTCCTCGTCGATGCGAGCGCCGTCGCCGGTGAAGTAGAGCCCCGGAAAGGTGCCGAAGTAGGTCTTCACGTACCTCTCCGGGTTGCCCCAGAGGGTGCGCAGCATCGCCGGCCAGGGTTTCGTGATGACCAGGTAGCCGCCCTGGTTGGGCCCCACCTCCTCGCCGCGCTCGTCCACCACCTTTGCGAAGACCCCCGGAAAGGGCCTCGAGGCAGAGCCCGGCTTCAGGGTGCTCACCCCCGGGAGGGGGGTTATCATTATCATCCCCGTCTCCGTCTGCCACCAGGTGTCCACGATGGGGCAGCGCCTCCCACCCACCACCTCGTAGTACCACAGCCAGGCTCTGGGGTTTATGGGCTCGCCCACGCTCCCCAGAAGCCGCAGCGAGCTCAGGTCGTGGCGCCTGAGCCACTCCTCGCCCAGCTTCATGAAGAAGCGTATCGCCGTCGGCGCGGTGTAGAACACCGTGACCCCGTAGCGCTCTATTATCTCCCACCACCTTGCCGGCGAGGGGTGGTCCGGCGCTCCCTCATACATCACCACCGTCGCGCCGTTGGAGAGCGGACCATAAACCACGTAGCTGTGCCCCGTAATCCAGCCTATGTCCGCGGTGCACCAGTACACGTCCTCATCCTTCAGGTCAAACACCCACTTGGCGGTGAGGTGCACCCCCACGTTGTAGCCCCCGTGCACGTGCAGCACGCCCTTGGGCTTGCCCGTTGTGCCCGAGGTGTACAGGATAAACAGCGGGTGCTCGCTCTCAAGGGGCAGAGCCTCGCATTGCGTGCTCTCCTCCGCGGTAATCTCGTGCCACCACACATCTCTCTCAGGGAGCATCTCAACCCCGTTGCCTGCCCGCCTCAGCACCACCACCTTCTCAACGCTGGGCGCAGCCTCCAGCGCCTCATCCACATTTTTCTTCAGCGGTATCACCCTTCCCCTGCGGAAGGCGCCGTCCTGGGTTACCACCACCTTTGCAGAGCAGTCCCTTATCCTGTCCGCCAGCGCCTTTGCGGAGAACCCTCCGAACACGACGCTGTGCACAGCACCGATGCGGGCGCAGGCCAGCATCGCTATCGCGAGCTCGGGCACCATGCCCATGTAGAGGGTAACCCGGTCGCCCCTGCTCACGCCGAGCCTGCGGAGCGCATTGGCAAAGCGGTTCACCTGGCGGAGAAGCTCGCCGTAGGTGAGCACCCGCCTGTCGCCGGGCTCCCCCTCCCACATTATCGCCGCCTTGTTCCTCCTCCAGCTTTCCACGTGCCTGTCCAGGCAGTTGTAGGTTATGTTTATCTCTCCGCCCACAAACCACTTGAAAAAGGGAGCCTCGCTGTCGTCCAGCACGCGCTCCCAGCGCCTGAACCAGTGCAGCTCCCCGGCGGCGCGCTCCCAGAAGGCCAGGTAGTCCCTCTCCGCCTCCTCGTACACCCTCTCCTCCCTCACCCAGGCACCGCTTGCAAATTCGCCTGGAGGAAACTTCTCAACCACCTTAACAGAGGCCTCTCTCCCCTCTCCGTCGCTCATCCTCAAACCTCCACCTTCTTAAGCTGTTCAAGCACATACTCGCGAATCTTCCCTGCGGGAGGAAGCTCCGCCACGAGCTCGCCGCCCTTTATCAGGGGCTGCAGCATCTCCCGCATTGGGGAGCCGCACCTCTCGCACCTCTCCTGCCTGGTTTCTCTCAGCGGCACCCTCTTCGAGTGCAGGCACTCCCCGCACCTGAGCACAGCCTTTGCTCCGCTGAGCTTCCCGCGCTTTGCCGCAGGCTTGTTCTCCACCTCCACTATGTCCAGGGCGAAGTCGATGGTGGCGGCTGCGCTTATGCTCGTGCCCACGCCGAAGCCGTCGGCCAGGCTGAGCTCGGGGATGTTCTCCTCCCTGACGCCGCCTGACACAAAAATCTTCACATCCTTGTAGCCCCGAAGGTCCAGCTCCCAGCGCACCTCCTCCAGGATTCGCCTCATGTTGCCCCGCCTTGAGCTCGGCGTATCCAGGCGCACGCCGTACAGGTTCTTTATTGTCTGTGCCGCGAGCACCGCCTCCTGCTTCTCGTCGCAGTAGGTATCCACGAGGGCAATGCGCGGCGCGTCCTTGCTCACAACCTCATCGAAGTAGCGCCAGGCGGTAGCCTGGTCGCCCACGGTGATTATGAGCGCGTGCGGCATCGTGCCTCGGGCTTTCTCCCCTGTAATCTTCTCCGCAGCCACGCCTGAGAAGCCGTCGCACCCGCCTATGTAGGCGGCGCGGTCTATCATGGGTGCTATCGCCGGGTGCATCCTGCGAATCCCGAAGCTGAGCAGGAGCTTATCTCCGGCCAGCTTTCTGAAGCGCGCCGCCTTGGTGGCGATGCCCGAGGCCTGGCAGAGCAGCCCCAGCAGGGGTGTTTCAAGCACCGCAAACTCCTTGTAGTCACCCTCGATGCGCATCACCGGCTCCATCGGGTAGAAGATGCTACCCTCGGGCATGGCGTAGACGTCTATGTTGTAGCCCTCCAGCAGGCGTGCGGCCTCCTCTATGCCAGCGAGCACCCCCCAGGCGTAGCCCCTGGGTAAAGAGCCTGCGGTAACCTCGGCCACCACGTGCCTGCTTATCCCCTTCTCCTCCAGCACGCGCTTCGTGTTGATAAAGTAGACGTCGGTAGTTTTCCCCGCCTTAATGTCCTCCTCGCTTGCAACGTGGAACATGATATCAAAGTTGACGTGCGGAGTATAAAGCTTTTTGCGGGTGGTTGGTTGAAGGTTGCGCTCGTTGGCTGCGGAGCAATAGGCAGCGTGCTTGCCAGGGCAATGGCGGAGCACAGGGTGGAGGCGGAGCTGGTGAGCGTCTTCGACCTCAGCAGGGAGAAGGCGGCTGGGCTCGCCTCCCTCTTTGAGAAGAAGCCTGCCCTTGCCTCCAGCCTTGAGGAGGTGCTCTCCAGCGATGCCGAGCTTGTGATTGAGGCCGCCTCCGTGCGGGCTGCGAGGGAGCTGCTCATCCCGGCGCTCCGCTCGGGCAGGGATGTGCTCCTGCTCAGCGTGGGCGCCCTCGCGGATGTGGAGTTCCTCAGGCAGGTGGAAGGCACAGCCGCAGAGCACCGCAGAAAGGTTCACATACCCTCGGGTGCTATTGGTGCCCTGGATGCTCTGAAGTCTGCCAGGGAGGCGGAGCTGGAGGAGGTAAGGCTGGTGACCACAAAGCCGCCCAGCGCGCTGGAAGGTGCGCCATACCTTGCGCAGAGGGGCATCTCCCTGGCGGGGCTCAGGGAGAGGAGGGTTGTCTTCTCGGGCAGCGCCCTGGAGGCGATAGCCGGATTTCCGGCGAACGTAAACGTGGCGGTGGCTGTAAGCCTGGCGGGGGTAGGCGTAGAGCGCACGAAAGTTGAGATAGTCGCAGACCCCCATGCCAGGAGAAATGTGCACGAGGTGTTTGCGCGGGGGAGCTTCGGAGAGCTCCACCTCAGGGTGGAGAACCTCCCCTCGCCCGGGAACCCGAAGACGAGCCACCTCGCCGCGCTCTCGGCGATAGCCACGCTGCGCCGGCTGAGCACGCCGCTGCAGGTGGGAACCTAGCGCTTTAGCCTTAGGCTCATGTCAAGCCACGCCGAGCGCGTGGTGATGTAGCCCGTGGATATCACATCTGGGCGAAGCTTTGCGTAGCTCTCTATGTTCTCGGGGGTGATTCCGCCGGAGAGCTCGATTACCGCCCCGCTGCCCCGCTCTCTTGCCAGGGATATCGCCCTCTCCGCCTCCTCAACGCTGAAGTTGTCCAGCATCACTATGTCGGCACCGGCCTCCAGTGCCCGGAGCGCCTGCTCGGGGCTTCTAACCTCAACCTCCACCTTCCTGGTGAAGCCCGCCTCCTTCGCGCGCCTGACCGCTTCTCCAAGCTCCACTAGGGCGAGGTGGTTGTCCTTTATCAGCACCGCATCATCCAGACGAAGGCGGTGAGTGTCTCCGCCGCCCAGGGCTATGGCGCGCTTCTCGAAGTACCTGAAGCCGGGGGTTGTCTTTCTCGTGCCCGCGATTCTGACACCGTAGCGCCCGGCGATGTTCACAAGGCGGCGAGTCGCCGTGGCGATGCCGCTCATCCGCATCAGCAGGTTGAGCACCACCCGCTCCAGCATGAGTATGGTTCTGGCGCTCCCCTCGACCTGGAGAACCACCTCTCCCGGAGCAACCTCCTCGCCGTCCTGCTTCAGGGGGGTGCACTTTAAATTAAAGTGCTCCAGCAGGGCGAGGGCCTCCTCTACGCCCGCGAGCACACCGGCTTCTTTAGCCACCACCTCTGCCCTGGCTGCTACCTCCTCCTCAAGCACGCTCTCGGTGGTTATGTCACCGTAGCCCAGGTCCTCCTCCACAAAGCGCAGCAGCTCTGCCATGCGGGGGTGCATGGGAATTTTTATATCCTCCAAGGCTTAAAAAGGATACCATGCGCGCACTTCTCGTTATAGACATGCTGAAGGACTTTGTGTATGAGGAGGGTGCACTCCCCGTGCACAGCGCCCGGAAGATTATAGAGCCCATAAACAGGAAGATCGCGGAGTTCCGCTCCCGCGGAGAGCCGGTGTTCTTCATCTGCGATGCCCACGACAAGGAGGACGAGGAGTTCGAGGTGTGGGGAGAGCACGCTGTCGAGGGCACCTGGGGCGCTGAAGTGATAGACGAGCTGGACAGGCGCGAGGAGGACGTGGTGATAAAGAAGAAGCGCTTCTCCGCCTTCTACGGCACCAACCTGGAGGAGGAGCTCAGGAAGCGGGGCGTGGACGAGGTGGTGCTCACCGGTGTGCTCACCAACATCTGCGTGCTCCACACCGCCGCGGACGCGGCGATGCGGGGCTTCCGCGTGGTTGTACCTCGAGATTGCGTGGCCGCCATCGATGAGAACGCCGAGAGGTGGGCGCTGATGCACATGGCGGAGGTGCTGGGAGCGGAGATAGTGTGAGCGTCACCGAGGAAGAGGTGCTGGCGGCGCTTAGCAGGGTGAAGAGTGTCAAGCAGCAGGGGAGCATAGTGGATGCCGGAATGGTGGGTGAGGTTAAGGTCTCCGGGGGCGAGGTGAGGGTTAAGCTCCTAAGACCGAAGGGCTGCGCCTGCGTCTACATTTTTATGCTTGCGGTGCTGGCGGAGAGGGAGCTCTCAAAGCTCAGCGGTGTTGAGCGCGCAAGCGTGGAGGTGGTACTCTAGGCCTCGAGGTAGGCGCCCACGCAGAGCAGGAGAACCACCAGGAGGTAGAGGGGGAGGGTTCGCCTCGCCTGACGCAGGAGTTCGGCTTGAAGGCGGGTGCCAAGCTCTGGGAGCAGGGCGTCGCCGATTTTTATGCCTATTCCCGCGGAGAGCAGAATCGCCGGCAGCTCGAAGATGGCATGCGGCAGGAGGCGGGCGAGGTACTCCCCGGGCGAGGAGAGGTAGAACCCCAGCAGGAAGCCCAGCACCGCGCCGTTGAGGAGGAGCACCCCCGCCGGGATGAGGAAGAGGGAGAGGTAGAACTTCAGCGCCTCCTCGCCGGCGTTGCGCAGCCTCCCGTCCAGGCGCCTGAGAGCCCCGAGCCTTGGGTCGGGGGCGGCGTCTAGCCTGGCAAAGGCCAGGGTGGTGAGCACTCCCCCGTAGGAGGCGAGGAGGGAGGCGAGCAGGTTGTTGAGGAGTATTGCATAGCCCGCGCTGCCCACGATGGCCTCCTGAGCCTCCGCCTTTGATACCAGCAGCTCCAGGAGCATCTGCCTGAGCTGGGGGAGGGCCGCGCTGAGGAGGGCGAAGAGCACTAAGCCCAGAGCGTAGCCGCAGGCGAAGAGCGCCAGGCTCTTGAGGAGCCACCGCATGTAGATAGGTACACCTCCCGCCTATTAAGCCTTGGGCATTTCATGTGTGTGCCTTGCCCATCGCAAGTAGCTACGCTAGTCTCAAAAAATGTTTATAAATGGGAATTTCAGGCGCAGAAGCATGGAGAAAAGTGAGGAAAGTTTGAGGAAGATAAGAGATATATTGCTGAAGGTGGCTCAGAAGCACGGGATTGAAGTGGATAAAATAATACTCTTCGGTTCCAGGGCGAGGGGTGATTATTCTGAGGGAAGCGACTGGGATATCCTGGTGGTAACAAAGGTGGAGTATGAGAGAAACAAAAAATTTAGTTTTGTTCACGAAGCACACAAAAAAATTGTATGGGAATTTGACATACCGGTGGATATAATAGTTGTAAGCAAAAAACATCATGAAGAATTCAAGGATGTTTTGGGGTCAATAACCGGGATTGCAGCCCTTGAGGGCAGAGTAATATGAACGAAAAAATAATAAAATATGTGAAAGGATGGCTGAAAAAGGCAGATAGGGATATAATCTCTGCAAAAAAGTTATTGGAGTCTGGTATATACGATTATTCTCTGTTTCATTCTCAGCAGGCGGTTGAAAAGTATTTAAAAGCGTTTTTGACATATCACAACAAACCATTTGGCAAAACTCACGATATAACACTGCTTCTTAAAAAATGCATAGATGTGGATGAGAGTTTCAGAGAACTTGCAGATATTGAGATTGATCGACTTTATCCAAGAGGAGTGCTCGTCAGGTATCCCGAGCTGGAAGATGAAATTTTGAAGCCTGAGGCAGAGGAATCAATAGCAATAGCAGAAAAGGTAAGAGAATTTGTCCAGCAAAAACTTGAGGTAGAGAATTGGTCTGGAGAAGGCAACTAAGCCGATAGCCCGCCTGCCAGCATTTCAACAATCTTTTCAAAAAGTAGGCTTGTGCTGAGGTTGTAATCCCGGTGGTTCTCGTGGTAATCGACAGGGCTACGCTGAAGGAGGTCGAGGAGCTAAAGCGGGACTGCATTGTGCTTGCCCACAACTACCAGATACCGGAGATTCAGGACGTTGCCGACTTTATAGGCGACTCCCTGGCGCTCTGCAGGGCGGCGCAGCGCATAGACAAGCCCTACATCCTCTTCTGCGGCGTTGACTTCATGGCTGAGAGCGCGGCGATGCTCAACCCCGACAAGACGGTGCTGATGCCCGACCTGGAGGCGCACTGCCCGATGGCGGCGCAGCTTCCGGCAAAGCTTGTGCGCGAGGCGCGGGAGGAGCATCCCGAGGCTGCGGTGGTGCTCTACATAAACACCCGCCTCGAGGCACGCGCGGAGGCGGATGTCATATGCACCTCCGCCAATGCGGTGAAGATAGTCAAAGCCGTGCCTGAGAGGGAGGTGATCTTTGGTCCAGATGCGAACCTCGCCTGGCACGTGCAGAGGCACGTGAAGGACAAGAAGATAATCCCGGTGCCCGAGAAGGGCCACTGCATCACCCATCTGCTGTTCAAGCCGGAGCACGTGGAGCGCGCCAGGGAGGAGCACCCCGATGCTGAGGTGCTCATTCACCCCGAGTGCACCCCCGAGGTGCAGCTTCTCGCCGACCACATCTGCAGCACCGAGCAGATGGTGAAGCGGGCGAGGGAGAGTCCCGCGAAGGAGTTTGTCATAGGCACGGAGGTGGGCCTCCTCTACCGCCTGCGGAAGGAGTTCCCCGACAAAAAGTTCTACCCCCTGTACGAGCGGGCGGTGTGCAGAACCATGAAGATGAACACCTGGGAGAAGTTCCTCACCCAGCTCAGGGAGAGGAGGAACGTGGTGAGGGTGGACCCCAGGATAGCGGAGCGCGCCCTCCTCAGCCTTCAGAGGATGCTGGAGCTGTCCCGGTAGCCTCCGTGAAGAAGAGCACCCCAGCGATGGTTATCACAGCGCTCACCACTCCATCCAAGGCGGGCGAGAGCAGGGAGTAGCCCACCACGGGTACCTTTGCCAGAAGCGCCCCCAGCATTCCGCCGACTAGCCACAGCACCACCATCAGCAGCGCATACACGAAGGCATCGCCCAGGTTTGAGCGCACCACGCGGTAGCTCCTGCGCATCGCCTCCAGTGCGTCCAGGTCCTCCAGCACCAGGGCGATGGCTGTGAACATGAGCAGGAAGCCCGCTATCAGCCCCGGGAGTATCAGCAGCACCAGCCCCGCACCTACAGTGAGGCTTACCAGCAGGCCGGCGACTATCAGCGGACCCAGCTTTCTGCCCAGCACCTCCAGGCCGTTGTCCAGGCTGGCTCCCCCGCGCAGTGCAGCGCTGCTCATCCCCACCGCCATGCCCTGGGCGAGGATGTTCAGCACCCAGGAGAGCAGGGTAATTCCAACGGCGGCGCCGAGCACAGCGCCCATGCTCAGGCCCAGCGGGGCACCGGAGATGGCCGCCGACTCGCCCGCCATCATGACCCCGCCTGCGAGCAGTCCGAAGAGGAGGGCAACAGACACGTTGACGGCGATGAAGGGCAGGGCGATTATGTAGTTTGCCCTGAAAATCCCAAAGGCCCGGCGGTACATCTCCACTACATCCAAACTCTGGCCTCCCTACCCCTTAGTAGCCCCTGGAGTATTTTAGCTTTTCGCCATTGAGCAGCCTCAGGAGGGGCAGCTCTCACAGTCCTCACCTCCGTCGCAGAAGATGCTTGCCCTCTTTAGGAGGGAGCGGTTCTTCTCCAGGCAGCGCACAATCCTCTCCGCCGGGATGGGCCTCTTTATAAAGAGCACGTGGTGCCTTTTTGCCGCACGCACCGCCAGCTCCCTGTCGTGGGTCACAATGATGCACCCAAGCTTCGCCAGGAGGTGGAGGATCTCCTCGTCGCTCATGTGGGTGTCCACATCACCTATGTGCAGCACCCTGGTGCCGTGGTTGAGCTTCTTCACCCTCTTCGGCACATTGGCGTCCAGGAGTATGTCGATTACTATCAGACCACCTCCCAGGGGACCGCCCTCTGCACCGGTGCCGCCTCTCCCAGCGCCGGAGCTACGCCCGGGTGGCTTGCATCCCACCAGTGCACCGCCCCGGTGTTTTCTATGCCCAGCCTGCGAACCATGTGGAGCACCTCCCGCAGGTCCTGCACCGCAAAATGGGGCGGAGCCAGAATCGCCGTTACCCGTGAGTGTCCTCTCCAGGAGGACAGCACCTCCAGCGACTCAAAAACCCTGTCCACCGCCTCCTCGCAGCCGGTCACCCTGAAGTACCCCTCGCTGTCCAGTGGCCCCCGGAGGCACAGCTCAACCTCCTCCACGAGCTCCGAGGCCACCACCTTCTCCAGGGCTCCTGGGCGGTGCCCTGAGGTGCAGAGCTTTATCCTGAGCCCATCTCCGTGCAGCAGCTCCAGCAGCCGGAGGGTTCCCCTCTGCATCAGGGGCTCACATCCCCCCACCACTACGGCGTCCACCAGCGCGGCACCCTCCCGGAACTGCTCCGCCAGGCTCTCCGCTGTAGTCCTGCTAACCTCACCCACGCCGGCGCAGTAGAAGCAGCTGTAGGGGCATCCTGACAGGCGGAGCACACTGCAGGGCAGTCCCGAAAAACACCCTGTGGATAGGTACTCTATCCGGTAGTACTCCAGCCTCAACTGCACCCACCCCGCCCAGAAAACTTCCAGAAGCGCACCCGGCTGCTCCTGGATATCCTCCTGGAAAGCTCCATCAGCGCCGGCACCTCGGGCATTTCCTCCCTCAGGGTTATCACCGACACGGCGCCACCCCTGCACAGGGCGTGGAACTCGCCCTCTATCTCCAGCCTCCTGGCGAGCGGGAGCTCGGCGTCCTCCCTCACCCACGAGGCGGGGGTATAGCACACCTCCTCCCTACCGGGGGGAAGGGCTATCCTGTGGGCGAAGATACCGTGGTCCAGCCTCGCCAGCCTCCTGTGGGGGGCTTCCTCCGTGGCCTGCACCAGCACAAACTCCGCCTCGCCGGCGGGGGCAGCCTGCTCCACAATGCCGCGCATGTGCCCCATAACCCGCTTTGCGAAGCCCATCGCTTCCTCCCGGTGCAGCTCCGCGCCCAGATGGGCCAGCAGCATCTCGTTGAGCCCCACGTACCCAACCCCGAGGAGTAGGCTTGCCGAGCCGTAGCACTCCTCAAGAACGGGCAGCATTCCGGCGGCAACACGGCGGCTCAGAAGCTCCCTCTTCAGCGCCAGCGCCTCCATGGAGAGCTTCACCCTCTCCTCCAGCAGCTCAAAGAGCCTCCTGTCGCTGCCGTCGCTCTGGTAGGCTATCCTGGGCAGGTTCAGGGTGACCACCTGCAGCATCCCGGCTGTGGGGCCCTTTGTCCCCTCCTCCAGGATGTGGCTTCCCGCAGCAGACTCCCCGGGTGGCGGGGCGGAGAAGAGGTGCTCTGCCCCGGAGGCGGCCGCGGTGTGGGCGAGCTCCAGGAAGCTCAGGTAGCCCTCCTTTCCCTCGTACTCCTCCCGGAGTCTGAAGTGAACCCCGGGGGAGGCGAAGGGCCTCCCCAGGTAGTCCCCGGAGGCGAAGCTCCTTGCTATTGCAGTAGCCAGGCTGCACGCCTCCTCCTCGAACTCGGAGTAGGTGGTGCCGTCCATCTCACCGCCGGGAAGCACCGCCTCCATGGAGGACATAGAGGAGGGAACACCGTACTCCAGGCATACCTCACACCTTCCGCCCAGCTGCGCAAGCTGGTAGAGCAGCATCCTGGCGAGGCGCTCCACCTCCCCTTCCTCGAGGCCGCGCAGGTAGGGGGCGAGGTAGACGTTCAGGTGCTCCAGGCACTGGGAGGTGGAGAAGCTCCCGGCTCCGTGGCGGAGGAGGTTGACGGCGGTGAGCACAGCCTCCACCGCAGACTCCGGCGGCGGCGTTGCGACGCCTCCGTCCCTCACGCCCGCGATCAGAAAGGGGCGGAGGTCGTGAACAAAGGAGCTCGCCTTCGTTGCGAAGGAGTCCAGGGCGTGGATGTGCAGGTCCCCCTTCATGTGGGCATCCGCCAGGGCAAGGGGGAGCACCTTGAGCAGGACGTACTCCTTCAGCACATTTGCCGCCATGGAGCGGTGCACCTGCTCCGCGTCTCCCGCCATGCCGTCCACCAGGCGGGAGGCGTCGTATACGGGCATTCCGAGGCGGGTGTAGTTTGCCCTCGCCTCCTCGAAGCCGTGCTCCAGAAGCTTTACATTCACCACCTCGCGGATCAGCGGGGCGGAGATAAACTCAAGCTTAAGCCTCCGCAGCTCCCCCTCCGCCTCGCGGGCTATGTTCTCCGCAATCTCACGCGGAAGGGAGGTCTCAAGTATTAGGGACTCCACGATCTTCTTCCTGTCGAAGGCCTCGATGGTGTTCCTGGAGGTGCGCACATACATGCTGTGGTAGCGCTTGTACCGCTCCGCCGCCTCCGGGTTCAGGGCGTAGAGCACACGCAGCGTCTCCTGCTGAATCTCCCTGGTGGAGATTCCGTCCCTTATACGCTTCGCGACCTCCTGCGCAACCTCCACGGCGGTCCAGAAGTCCACACCCGCGTCCAGGCAGTCGCTGGTGACCATGTTCGGGTCGAAGACCTCCATCTCGCCGGAGGCCTTCACCACCTTAATCCTGCTCGTCACGCCCATGCTCAACCCCGCATTTGGATTTCTAATTATCGGCGCATCAGAGATTAATAGATACGTTATTTCGAAACCATATAAATGTTTCGAAAGGGTTTTGTTAACCTTACAGCAAAAGTTATTTATATGTGCTAACCCAAGAGATAGGGTATCCGCCTCCATAGGTGGGGCGGTTAGAATCCCAAACCGGGTGCTGGCGATGGATGACGTGGACAGGAAGATCCTCGAGATGCTGGTGAGGAACTCCCGCACGCCCTATAAGGAGATAGCGAAGAAGACGAAGATCTCTGACGTGGCGGTGCACAAGAGGATAAAGAAGCTGGAGAAGGGGACGATAAAGGCCTTCACTGTGCTGATTCACCAGGAGGCTGTGGGCAGGCCCATAACCTGCATCCTGAGCATAAGGTGCAGCATCTCTGACAGCGCCTCGATTGCCAGGGAAATCTCCCGCATCGACGACGTAACGGAGGTCTACACCACCCTGGGGGAGTACGACATCATCGCCAAGATACGCACCCGCAGCATAGGGAGGCTCAGGGAGATAGTGGAGAAGGAGGTTTCGAAGATAAAAGGAATAAACGAGGTGCGCGCCAGCGTTGTTTTCGAGTGCCTCAAGGAGGACGTCAGCCTGGTTTTTTAGCCTTTCTCACCCTGATTCTCATGCGCTTTTTGGGAACATTTACCACCTTCTTGAGCTCCACGGTGACGTCCTCTTTGAGCCTGAACTCGTGCATTGGCACCTCCGGGAGTCTGCCGTTGACCTCGTACACGTAGTAGCCGTCCTCTCCGTCGATGCTCACCACGAACCCCCTGGCACCAACGCGCTCCACCTTGACGTTTGCCACCTGCTTCAGGGCGTCGAGCACATTTGTGCCCTCCTCCACCTCCACGCTCACCTCCTCCGCAAAGAAGTCCAGGAGCTCGTATATCCTCTCCGGCCTCGCCCTGAACACGCTGGTTCTGCCAAAGACCCTGCGCTCCACCAGGCCCTTCTCCTCCAGCAGGGAGCAGTGCTTGCTCGCCTGGGGTACGGAGATTCCCAGCTCCCTCGCTATGCCGGAGAGGTGCATCTCCCTCTTCATTAGAAGCCTGAGGATGTCCCTCCGCGTCCTGCTCTTCAGCACACCGAAGATGTCGCCAATTGTTGCCATGGCTGTTAACACCTCTTAATCAAACCGTCAGGTATTTAAACCTTTGGGCTTCAGTATCGCCATGGAGCTGGAGGAGGAGATAGAGGCTGCCCTGCGCCGCGGGATGAGGGCAGTGCTCGAGCTTGCGGAGAGCTACCTGGAGCGGGCGCTCCGCGCGGAGCCCGGGATGGACAGGGCGCGCCTGCTGCGGGGGGCTGCGGAGTGCTACCTGGCGGTGGGCAGGAGCATCCCAACCCCGCGCCATGAGGTTGCCCTGCTGACCACTGAAATGGGCAGGGCATGCCTGCGCGCCGCCGCGGCCGTCTCCTGCAGGGGGGAAGCGGGCAGAATCTCCGGGGGAGGTGCGGGTGAACAGCCGAAAAGTTTATATTTATGAACATATGAACAACTGCTCATATGAGCACAGATGAATACGTATGTGAAGTTGAGTATGTGAACAGGGAGGCGGTTGAAGAGGTAAGGAGGGGCATGCTGAGCGATGGGCTCACGTCCCGGGTGGCGGACATCTTCAAAATCCTGGGGGACCCCACCCGCGTGAGGATTCTGCACGCCCTCTCCCTGCGCGAGCTGTGCGTCTGCGACCTCTCGGCGCTTCTCGGCATGAGCCAGTCCGCCGTCTCGCACCAGCTCAGGCTGCTCAGGAGCGCCGGGCTGGTGAGGTACAGGCGGGAGGGGAAGGTGGTGTACTACTCCCTGGCGGATGAGCACATAGTAAAGCTTCTGGAGATGGGTGTGGAGCATGCACGGGAGTGAGAGGCACGACGCATGTGGAGAGGAGAGCTGCGGCGTCTGCGGCACGGGGGAGCACGCCCATGAGCACGGGGGCAA
Source organism: Methanobacteriota archaeon (assembly GCA_013152685.1). Classification (GTDB taxonomy): domain Archaea; phylum Hydrothermarchaeota; class Hydrothermarchaeia; order Hydrothermarchaeales; family BMS3B; genus Pyrohabitans. Next base: position 13,930 of record JAADFX010000086.1, read on the forward strand.
CGCAAAGCTCATAATTCCAGCTGGAGGTGTGCTGCTCCTCCTGGGGCTCTACCTGGAGTTCTTCACCCAGCAGAAGCTGCTCTCCCAGCTGCTCTTCCTGGCAGTGGTGGCGGTTGCGGGGCGCGGGATAATAAGGAGCGGAGTCGCCTCGGCGCTTCAGCGGAAGCTTAACATAAACTTCCTCATAACCCTTGCTGCGGTGGGTGCCTTCCTCACGGGTCATGGCGAGGAAGGTGCGGCGGTTGTCTACCTCTTCTTCATCGCCGAGTACCTGGAGGAGTACGCCTCCGCCAGGGCGAAGCGCTCCATCGCGGAGCTAATGAAGCTCGCCCCCGAGAAGGCGACGGTGAAGCGCAACGGCGAGGAGGTGGAGGTGCACGTCCACGCCGTAGAGGTGGGCGATGTGGTTGTGGTTAAGCCTGGGGACAGGATTCCCCTCGACGGGGTGGTTGTGAGCGGGGCGAGCAGCGTCAACCAGGCGCCGATTACGGGGGAGAGCATGCCGGTGCCAAAGCGGGAGGGCGACGAGGTATATGCGGGCACAATAAACCTGGAGGGCTACCTGGAGATAAGGGTGAGCAGGCGCTCAGAGGAGACGCTGCTCTCGAAGATTGTGAAGCTGGTGGAGCAGGCGCAGAGGGAGAAGTCGAGAACGGAGGCCTTCATAGACAGGTTCGCCAGGTACTACACCCCTGCGGTGATTGTGCTCGCCGTGCTGGTGAGCACCCTTCCGCCCCTCCTCTTCGACCAGCCCTTCAGGGAGTGGGTCTACCGCGGCCTCGTGCTGCTGGTGATCTCCTGCCCCTGCGCCCTGGCGATTTCCACGCCCGTCTCAATGGTTTCGGCGATAACCTCGGCGGCGCGCAACGGCGTGCTCATCAAGGGCGGGAGCTACATCGAGGAGATAAAGCACGCTCGCGTAGTGGTCTTCGACAAGACGGGCACGCTCACCACGGGCATGCCCGAGGTCACAGACGTGGTTGCGCTTAACGGCACCGGCGAGGCGGAGCTGCTCAGGATAGCCGCCTCCCTGGAGGCAAAGGCGAGGCACCCCCTCGCCAGGGCGATCGTCGCCGCAGCGGAGCAGAGGGGCGTACCCCTCGCCGAGGTCTCCGAGTTCAGGGCGCTGCCCGGGAGGGGGATAGAGGGTGAGATTCAGGGCAAGCGCTACTTCGTGGGCAGCGGGCTCTTCCTGAAGGAGAGGGGCCTCTCCCCGCCCGAGGAGCTGGTCAGCAGGCTGGAGCGGGAGGGCAAGAGCGTTGTAATGGTGAGCAGCGACGGCACCGTAATAGGGGTGATAGCCCTCAGGGACAGGCTGCGCGACTCGGCGCTGGAGACGGTGAGGGAGCTGAAGCGCAGGGGAATACGCGTGGTCATGCTCACGGGCGACAACCGGAGTGCTGCGAAGGCGGTGGCGGCAACGCTTGGGGTGGACGAGTACCACGCGGAGCTCCTTCCCCAGGACAAGGTGCGCATCGTTGAGGAGCTCCTGCGCAGGTATGAGCACGTGGTGATGGTGGGCGACGGCGTGAACGATGCTCCGGCCCTTGCGAAGGCGCACGTGGGCATAGCCATGGGAGCCATAGGCAGCGACGTGGCGATTGAGAGCGCTGACATAGCGCTGATGGAAGACGACCTCTCCAGGATCACCTACCTCCTCCACCTGAGCGAGAAGACCATGAGCGTGGTGAGGCAGAACGTGGCAGCCTCCATACTGATAAAGGGCTCCTTCGCGGTGCTCGCCTTCCCGGGCTACATAACCCTGTGGCTGGCGGTTGCAGTTGGAGACATGGGGCTGAGCCTTGCGGTAATCCTCAACGCGCTGAGGATAGGGAGGGTGAGCTGAGCTCCTCCATCACCGCCTCCCACTCGCGTATCAGCATCTCCTCCCTTCCCTTGTCTATCATGGAAGCCGCGGCTATCCTGTGGCTAGCGTCGGCGCTTCCGCCAACGCGCTCTGTGGCGAGGGGCAGGGTGACGTCCAAACCGGGGACCTCGCCGCGGAGCACGCGCCTTTCCAGCGGGGCAGGAGCGCGGAAGCTCACCTTCACCCCCTCCCAGTCTATCCTTCCCAGGTCCGGAAGCTCGGGGATGAAGTCCTGAAAGCCCGCGACGAATTTTTCATCGTCGATAAAGCTCATGTCCTTAATCGCGTGGCAGAAGAGCCCTATCACCTTCACTCCCATGGGGGCAAAGCTTCTCCCCACGTGGAACCACTGCACGTACCTCTCCTTCTTAAGGGCGCTCTGCTTGAGCTCCCGTATCTTCTGCCTGAACCTCTCCTCCTTCAGCCTCTTTAGCTCCTCGGCTCTCTCCACCGCGCGCTCCTCAAAGCCGTGCAGCGCCGCCTCGCGCGCGAGTTTGAAGTCACCGCTGTAGTACCCCACTGAGCCCAGGGTGGTGAGGCGCTCCGCTATAACGTCTGCGAACTCGTTGAAGCCGTGGAGGAAGTACCTCTCCCTGCTGTCCACTATCTTTATCTTCGCCTCCCCAGCGTGAAGCGCCTGGTCCAGAACGTAGCGGTCGTAGCCGAGGATGCCACCGCTCCTGTCGTGGTAGTCCCCCACGGAGCCCACCACCGCCAGGGAGGCGCAGCCCTGCATCTCCAGGCCGGTGAGCTGCCTGCAGAAGAGGTAGGCGAGGGTGGAGGCGGAGATGAACACGTCTCCGCTTACGCCGAAGAGCTCAGGCGCCACCACAATAATCCTCTCTCCCTCCACGTGCCTTGCCGGGTGGTGGTCCAGGATGAGCACCAGATTCCTGCCGCCGTCAGCCTCGCGGATGACCTCACCCGCCAGGCCACCCAGGTCTGTGTACACAATCAGCGAGCCCTCGCGGCGGTGTATCCTCTCAACTATGGCGGGGTGCACCCGCTCAATGCAGTACAGCGTGGGCTCAAATCCAAGGGCGGAAAAGGACTTCTGAAGAATCGCCCCGGCGCAGATTCCATCGGCATCGTTGTGGTGCACAACAACAACGCGGTCGAAGGCCACTGAGCAGATGCCAGCCTTCGCCCTCTCGAGGGCGTTGAAGAGCTCCTCTCCGGCGAACTCCTTCAGCATCCTTCACCCCTCCAGGTCGGCGATGCTTTTGAGCACATAGTCCGGCTTTACCTCTGACCTTTCCACATCCTCCGGCTTTGCCACTCCGGTGAGCACCAGGGCTGTGTCTATGCCGGCGTTTTTGCCGGCGAGAACGTCGCTCTCGATTATGTCCCCCACCATGAGGCACTCCTCGCGGGGCACGCCCAGCGCTTCAAGCGCCTGCTCCATTATGAGCCTTGAGGGCTTGCCGACTACCACGTCCGGCTGCCTGCCGGTGATGTACTGCAGCGCCCCCACCACCGCGCCCGTGCCAGGGATTACTCTGTCCTCCGTGGGGTGTAGCCTGTCCAGGTTGGTGGTTACCCACGGCTTGCCGGCAAGCAAAACCGAAGTGGCCTGGCTCAGCTTCTGGTAGTTTATCGCCGGGTCAGAGCCGGTGACGAGCACCTCCGCCCTCTCGGGCTCTGCCACAAGCCTGAGCCCAGCTCTGAGAAGCTCCTTCACAAGCCCCAGTGCGCCTACCACAAAGATGCGCTCCTGCGCATGCCTCTCCGCAAGGTAGCGCGCCGTGGCGTAGGTGGCGGGTATAATCTCCTCCTCCGCAATCGGCAGCCCCAGCTCGGAGATCCTCTCGGCGTAGTCGTCCCTCGCCCTGGTGGAGTTGTTGCTCACAAACACCAGCCTCCTGCCGCGCCGGCGCAGCCTCTCCAGCGTCTCCACCGCTCCGGGAATAAGCGTGTCTCCCCTGTAGAGCACGCCGTCCATGTCGAAGATGTAGCCCCTATATTCCCTCATCGCACACCTCCTGCAAAGTACCCGGTGGCTATTGCAACGCCCCAGCCGCTCTTCTCTGTGCAGTAGTCGTAGCCTCCCAGGAGGGCGCCGGCCACCCTCAGGTTAGGTAGCCTTTCGCCCCTGTAAAAGGGGCTGAGGTTCCCGTCCACCTTAACCCCGAGCCTCGAGTAGGGATGCCCCCCCTCCGGCAGGGGCGTCTTCGCGGCGAGACCCTCTACCTTCACCAGCTCCAGGCCCAGCAGTGGCTCCCTCATCCCCGTGAGTCCTCCTCCAGTCCAGTCCCCGGTGGCGAGCACAAAGGCATCGCCCGCGTAGCTCTGCCTGCCCACCAGAGCCTTTAGCTCCCCTCCCTCAACCACCGCTCTGCCAATCCTGTCCCTGACAACGCGAACCCCAAGCTCAACGGCGTGCTCAGTGAGCCTCTCAACCACCTGCTCTCCGTCTCCCAGCAGGGGCAGGGCGCGGGCGTTTTCGCCATTGCCAAGCTGCCTCAGGGGTTTGAGCACAAGCTCGCCCTCTCCCTTCACCTCTATTCTTCTCGGACCAGCCATGCCAAGCTTTGGCAGGAGCCAGGAGAGGGAAGCTGCGACAAAGCTTGGGCTGAAGTTCCTCTCCTCCTCTCCGGAGATGACCACCCTCTTTCCGCTCCACTCCTCCACCCTTCCGGCGTAAACCTTCTCCGGTGC
>JAADFX010000087.1 GCA_013152685.1 Methanobacteriota archaeon
CACCCCATGAGCAGGGTTGAGCACCTGCCCGAGGAGGCTCTGCTGCGCCTCCTGGAGGAGGTGCGCAGTTTTGCGATGCTCTTCTACAGGTGCAGGAGGGCGCGCCGCAGGGTTGCGCCTCACTTCCTGGTTTACAACCGCAGGCTTTGCTTAAGGTGCGGCGGCGGGATACGCAGGGAGCGGCAGGGCGTCAGGGGGAGGGTGAGCCACTTCTGCCCTAACTGCCAGAGGAGGTTTTAGGGTACTCCTCCAGCGCCCGCTTTATCCTCTCCATCCCCTCCTTTATGTTCTCCATGCTGGTGGCGAAGGAGAAGCGCAGGTACCCCTCGCCCTCTTCACCGAAGGCGGCGCCCGGCACGACCGCCACCTCGGCGCTCTCGAGCAGGTAGTTCGCCAGCCTGAAGGAATCCCTGTCGTAGGCCGAGAAGTTGGGGAAGGCGTAGAAGGCACCCTTCGGGAGGACGCAGCTGACCCCGGGGATGCTCCTGAGCTCCCTCACAATGTAGCGGCGGCGCTCGTCGAAGGCCCTGACCATGCGCTCCACCTCCTGCTTAGGTCCCTGAAGCGCCGCCACTGCCGCCTTCTGCACAAAGCTGGTGACGTTGCTCACGCTGTGTGCAAGAAGGCGCGTCATGGCCTTAATCACCTCGGCGTTGCCGCAGGCGTAGCCCACGCGCCAGCCCGTCATGGAGTAGGCCTTGGAGAGGCCGTTCACAGTAACCACGCGCTCCTTCATTCCGTCAAGGCTGGCGATGCTCACGTGCTCCTCGCCGTCGTAGATGATGTACTCGTAAATCTCGTCTGAGATGACGAAGATGTCGTGGTCCTGGCACACCTCGGCTATTGCTTTAAGGTCGCTCCTGCCAAGCACGGCACCGGTGGGATTGCAGGGCGAGTTCAGGATAAGCAGCTTTGTGCGCCTGGTAATCCTCTCGGCTATGGCGTCGCTCAGCAGGCGGAACCCGTCCTCCTCGTAGGTGGGCACGAACACCGCTCTCGCCTCTGCGAGCTCCACCATCGCCGGGTAGGAGACCCACCAGGGCGAGGGTATGAGCACCTCGTCGCCCCTCTCTGCAAGCACCTGAATCGCGGCATAGAGCGCCATCTTGGCTCCGGGGGTTATCACCACCTCCCTCTCGGGGTCGTAGCTCACCCGGTTCTCCCTGGCGAGCTTCTCAGCCACGGCCTGGCGTAGCTCGGGTATGCCCGCCGCCGGGGTGTAGTAGATGAAGTCCTCCTCCAGCGCCCTTATGAGCGCCTCCTTTATGTGCTCTGGAGTGGAGAAGTCCGGCTCTCCGGCGCCGAAGCCTATTACCCTCCTGCCCTGAGCGCGCAGCGCCTTTGCCTTTGCCGTGATCTCCAGCGTTGCCGAGGGCTTGACCCTCCTGATTCTCTCCGTGAGCATTCCACCACCTGCTAAACCTTTGCCCCCGGGAATATTTAAGCTTTCTACCTCCTCTTCAGGAGCAGCTCCCTCTCGGTGCGGTAGTCGGTGATGAGCTTCTCCAGCCAGCTCTCCAGCTTAGCCGCCCGCCTCTCCGCAAGCTCCGCGCGCTTCCTCTCTATCGCCTCCTCCAGCTCGCGCTTCTCGACCACGGCGAAGTCGGCCACGCGCCTGAGGCTGAGCTCCTCCTCAGAGAGGAGCACCTGGTCCTCGAGCACCTCCCTCGCCGGGTGGGGCAGCCTCCGCTGCTCCAGGATTATCGCCCTGGGTTTGAGCTTCACCAGCTCCTCTGCGGAGCTCCTCCCGGCGCCGCTCACGTCTTCGATGAGCACCACATCCCCCTGGCCGAGGCGCAGCCTCTCCTTTGCGCTGAGCACCTCCTCCCGGGTGAGCTTCGGCAGCACCTTCACAACCTCCAGCTCGGGCTTAGCTCTAAGCTCCAGCTCCTTCTCCAGCTTCTCAATCCTGCGCTTCAGCGCGCGGTTCTCCCTCGCAAGCGCTTCCAGCTTCTTCCTGAGCTCGGCGATGGCGCGCTCCCTCTTCTTCACCTCCTCGTCGCGAATTGCGCTGCGCCTCTCTTTAGCGAGGGCTTCGCGAAGCCTGCGCTTCAAGCCTGCTATCGCCCTGTCCTTCCTCTCAATCTCGCGCTCCTTCTCCCGGAGCTCCTCCTTCAGGAGCCTCACGTCACTGCGAAGCCTGCGTATAATCCCGCGGTACTCGTTGGGCACGCTCTCCAGGCTGGGGGCCTCTTCCTCCTCTTCCTGCTCCTCCACCTGCAGCCTCCGGGCAAGGGCGCGCTCAAGGCTTTCACCGCGGAGCACCGCCAGCTTCACCTCCTCCCTCAGGTGCCAGGCGTTGGCGCTGAGCAGGCGGCGCTCTATGTTCTCCAGCTTGCTCTTCACCGCGTTGTACGCCTTCAGCGCCGCTGCGATGGCGTCGCGCTCATGGGGGTTGCGGTAGACCTTGCCGAACTTCTCCTCCACCAGGCGAATCTTCTCCTCCACGGCGAGGGGCTGAGCCGGCGTGAAGAGCACCGCATTGAGCTTTGAGGCGAGCCTCTCGACGAACCGCGGCGCGGGTGTCACGTCGCTCGCCACCATGGCAACCGCCCTGTACTTCGCGGCGAAGAGCAGCGACTCGTGCAGGGTGAAGTCCCTCCTCGAAGCCACCTCCAGGAGTTCGCCCTCCAGGCTGAGCGCCGCCACCGCGGTGGTGGTGCCCGGGTCCACGCCAAGAATCACCGTCGCCTTCTCCGCCCCGAGAGGTGTGAAGCTGAATCCAGACTTCTCCACGGGCAGAACCTTTATCTGGACATCACTCCCGCGTGCGCTCTTTATCCCCCTGAGCTCGCTGCGCGGCGCATACACCAGGAACTCGCCCCGCGAGTAGCCGCTGTCCGCTCGGACGGTTTCTAGGGTGAAGTCCACCTTGAGCTCCCTGAGCTTCGCCTTGATCTCCTTGATGCTCATGGCGATGTTGTTGTGCACCTTCCTCCTGTACCTGTCCTTGCTCTGCCCCCCTCTGGTCAGGCTCCTGGCCCTGCTCACAATTATCCTGGTCTTCTTCTCGAAGAGCTCCACCACGCAGCCGACGTTCATGTAGGCGAGCAGCGCACACGCCTCCGCCTCCTCCATGGAGCTTGCGTCCCTGCGCAGCTTTATCCCGTGGTTCTTTGCCACTATGTGCAGCGCCCTCGCCTCTCCGGGTGCGCCTGTAACCTGGACCACCTGCGTCTCCCGGGGCAGGGAGTAGAAGAAGGGCCTGAGCTTCTTCTTGGGGAAGAGCTCAAAGATGTTGTCCACGGCGAGGCGCTCAGGCCTTGCCTCCCGGATAAACCTGAGCAGCTTCCCCCGGGGCAGCTCCTCGCGGAGGGTTATCCTCCCGTCCTCCAGAAGCACGGCAGAGTAGCGGGGCTGCGCCTTTGCGTTGGGCGAGCCGGCGAGCAGGTCTATGCCGAGAACCTTCATTTAATAACTCCCGGCAGGGTAACATCAATATATAAACCTCCCGGGGCCCTCCCCATTTGACTCCTCACAATCTCCAATACGCATCCTGAAACCATTCCACCTCCCCAACCATCC
>JAADFX010000088.1 GCA_013152685.1 Methanobacteriota archaeon
TTATTCAGTGCCTCCCCCAATACAGGATGAGAGGACTACGCCCTTATCAAATACCCGAGAAACAGACCGAGAATGGCGATTAGCAGGCCGATGGCTGTAAAGCCTATCTGAAGCATAGCGCGCATGTCCTTCCTTACCTCGGCAATTTCTCCCTTCAGCTCCTTGCGCAGTGATGCGATATCCCCCTTCAGCTCATCCCTTATCTCTTTGAGTTCTTCTCTTGTGGCGAGCATGCCGATGCTCTTCTCCACCATCATCAGCTTTATTTCCGGGTCTAAAACAATCTCAGAGGTCATCGCCTTTAGAAGCAAAACTGCCGTTGAAAAAAGGTACCGCACCTGCCCTGCACATTAAACAAAAACTAAACATCTCTTTGATAGATTTTTTCGGGCGCTTGTAAAGAGAACAAGCTGGAGAGCCAGCCAGAAGTGATTTTTCCAGCTCAGTACTCCACGCCCCGCCTCCCCATAAACCCGCGCTGGTAGGGGTGCTTCACCAGCTTCATCTCGGTCACCAGGTCGGCCCTTTCTATGAACTCCTTCGGAGCCCGCCTGCCGGTGAGCACCAGCACAGTCTCCGGGGGTACGCGCTCCATAAGCTCGAGAACCTCCTCCTTGGGCACAAGCCCGAAGGCAACCGCGAGGTTCACCTCGTCCAGCACGAGGATGCGGGGCTTCTGCTTCAAAGCCTGCTTCGCAAAGGCGAGCGCTCGCCTGGCGTGCTCCCTGTCCTCCGCCCGCGGGTGGAGCAGGTCGATGCAGTGCCTGCTTCCGAACTGGTGCACCTCGTATAGGGGCGCGAGCTTCTTCTGCACCTTGTACTCCCCTATGTCCGGGTTGCCCTTCAGGAACTGCACCACCACAGCCTTAAACCCGTGCCCCACGGCGCGAACCGCTAAACCTATGGCGTTGGTGGTCTTCCCCTCGCCCTCGCCCGTGTAGAGGTAAACCAGACCCCGCATGGGAATCACACTATGCACTCCCTCGTGGGGCAGCCTCCCGAGTATTCGGCATCCGCGCTGATGTGCTCCTCGCCCGTCTCCTTCTTGAAGATTGGCCCGATGTAGAGCACCTGCTCCCGCTTGCTCCCGTAGCGGTAGACGGTAATCCCCTTGCACTTGAGCTCGTAGGCGAGCATAAACGCTCTTCGCACGTCCTCCAGGCTGGCGTCGTGGGGCAGGTTTATGGTTTTGCTCACCGCATTGTCCACGTGCTTCTGGAAGGCCGCCTGCATGCGCACATGCCACTCCGGCGCTATGTCCAGGGCGGTGACAAAGAGCTCGCGCACGTCTCGGGGCACCTCCTCGATATCCTGGATTGAGCCGCTCTTGGCTATCTTCATCATCAGCGAGGTGGAGTAAAAGCCCCTCTCGCGGGCGATGCGCTCGAAGAGGGGGTTCACCTCCAGCAGCTTTGTGCCCTCCATCACATTGCGTATGAAGGATATCGCGAAGAGCGGCTCTATTCCGGAGCTTGTGCCAGCGATTATGCTTATTGTACCAGTGGGCGCTATCGTAGTAACCGTGGCGTTGCGCATCGCTTCGCCCGCGTAGATGCTTTTATCGATGTTCGGGAAGGAGCCTCTCTGCTCCGCGAGCTCTCTCGAGGCCTGCTTCGCCTCGCGCTGGATGAAGCCCATGAGCTTCTCCGCAAAGCTTATAGCTTCGTTGCTGTCGTAGCGCAGCCCAAGCATTATCAGCATCTCAGCGAAGCCCATTACCCCCAAGCCTATCTTGCGGTTGCCCCTGGTCATGCGCTCTATCGCCTTTAGAGGGTAGCGGTTCGCGTCTATGACGTTGTCTAGGAAGTGCACCCCCAGGCGAACCGCCTCGCGGAGACGCTCCCAGTCAACCTCGCCTTTTGCAACGAAGTGGGAGAGGTTTATTGAGCCCAGGTTGCAGGACTCGTAGGGTAATAGAGGCACCTCGCCGCAAGGGTTTGTGCTCTCTATCTCGCCCAGCTCCGGCGTGGGGTTGTGGCGGTTCACCTCGTCCAGAAAAACCAGACCAGGATCGCCGGTGCGCCAGGCGGCGGTTACAATCATGTCGAACACGTCTCTCGCCCTGACGTGGCGCACCACCTCGCCGTTCCTCGGGTTCACCAGCGGGTACTCCTCATCCCTGCGCACCGCCTCCATGAAGGCGTCGGTCACGCCAACGCTCAGGTTGAAGTTCTCGAGCACGCCCTCCTGCTGCTTGGCGGTGATGAACTCTATTATGTCCGGGTGGTCAACGCGCAGAATGCCCATGTTCGCCCCGCGGCGCTTTCCCCCCTGCTTTATAACGTCTGTGGTAACGTCGAAGATGCGGATAAAGGACACCGGCCCAGAGGCGACGCCCTTTGTGGAGCGCACTATGTCGCCGCGCGGGCGCAGCTTTGAGAAGCTGAAGCCCGTGCCCCCGCCGCTCTGCTGCACCAGCGCCATGTGCTTCAGGGCGTCGAAAATGCTATCCAGCGAGTCCTCCACCGGGAGTACGAAACATGCGCTGAGCTGCCCCAGGCGCGTGCCCGCGTTCATCAGCGTGGGTGAGTTTGGCAGGAAGTCCAGCCTCACCATGGCGGAGTAGAAGCGCTCCTCGGCTTTTGCAACATCTCCGCCGTAGCGCTTCTCCACCCTCGCTATCGCCCTCGCAACGCGCCTGAACATCTGCGCGGGGGTTTCAATCACCTCGCCCCTGTCGTTCTTTAGCAGATAGCGCTTCTGCAGCACCTGCGTGGCGTTGACGCTCAGCTTTAAATCGTCACGCACGCCGATGAAGCTCTTCGCGGCGCGAATCTGCTCGCGCTCCTTCCTGTAGAGTATGTACGCCTTCGCAACCCTGGCGTAGCCCCGCTTTATAAGCGTCTCCTCCACAATGTCCTGCACATCCTCCACACCAGGGATCGCCCTGGGGAAGCGCTCCTCAACGCGGGCAACCACCTCCCTCGCTATTTCTCCAGCGACCTCGCCGTTGCCCTCGCCTGTGGCGATGAAGGCCTTTAATATTGCGTTGCGTATCTTCTCGGGGTTGAAGTCTTCAACTCTGCCATCCCGCTTTCTTATCTTTTTTATCGCCATTCAGCGCACCCTCGCGCCGGGTTCGCCCTCAGCCACCAGCAGCGCCACCTGCTCTGAATCCTGCGCCGCCAGGAGCATGCCCTGGCTGAGAACGCCGAAGAGCTTTGCGGGCTTTAAATTTGCCAGCACCACTATGCGCTTACCCACCAGCTCCTCGCAGGAGTACCACTTCCTTATTCCAGCCACAAGCTGCCTCTCCTCACCTATGTCAACAACCAGCCTGAGCAGCTTCTCGGAGCCCTTAATCTCCTCCGCCTCCTTCACCACACCGACACGCAGGTCCAGCTTCTCAAAGTCTTCAAGAGTAACGCCTCCCATGCAAGAAATCTTATATTGTTAACCTATAAATATTCTTGCCGGGATAGGAACCTCCACGGGGTTCCTATTACCTCCAGAACCATAGATACAGGTAGCGGAATAGGCTCAGAACATCTCCTCCAGGAGGTTTTGTCATAGCAGAAAAAGTTCTCGTCACCTGCGCACTGCCCTATGTGAACAACGTACCCCACATAGGCAACATCGCGGGCTCGCACCTGCCTGCGGACATATTCGCTCGCTTTTGCCGCCTCGCCGGCTACGAGACGGTTTTCATAGGGGGGAGCGACGAGCACGGCACGCCCATAGAGGTTGCCGCACGAAAGCTCGGGGTCTCGCCAAAGGAGCTGACGGATAAGTACTACGAGGTGCACCGCGAGATTTACGAGTGGCTGGACATAAGCTACGACAACTTCTCTCGTACCTCAAGAGAAATCCACCACCGCACAACGAAGGAGTTTTTTATGAAGATATACGAGAACGGCTACGTAACCGAGGGGGTGCTTCTTTTACCCTACTGCGAGCACGACCGTCGCTTTCTCCCGGATCGCTACGTCGAAGGTACCTGCCCCAGCTGCGGCTACGACTCTGCTAGAGGAGACCAGTGCGAGCGCTGTTCCACGCTTCTCAACCCGGATGAGCTGGTGGAGCCGCGCTGCGTGCTTTGCGGCAATAAACCCGTGTTCAAAGAAACGCGCCACCTCTTTCTGAACCTTGACAAGCTTGAGCCGAAGCTCAAGGAGTGGATAGAGTCCAGGCGAGGGGTGTGGAGCCCGCAGGTTTACAACATGGCGATGGGCTGGATTAAGGAGGGTTTGAAGCCCAGGTGCATCACCCGCGATTTGGAGTGGGGGGTTAAGGTACCTCTGGAGGGCTACGAGGACAAGGTGTTCTACGTGTGGTTCGACGCACCCATCGGCTACATCTCTTCCACAAAGGAGTGGGCTGAGCTTAACCGCAAGCCACAAGCCTGGGAGCCCTACTGGAAGGGCGAGGCGAAGATATTCCACTTCATAGGCAAGGACAACATACCCTTCCACACCATATTCTGGCCGGGCATGCTGCTCGCGAACGGCGAGTACGCCCTGCCCTACCGCGTGGCAGGGCTGCAGTACCTGAACTACGAGGGGGACAAGATTTCAAAGTCAAGAGGCTGGGGGATATTCTGCGAGAACCTGCCCAAGGCGCAGCTCAGCAGCGACGTGTGGCGCTTCTACCTTACACTCATAATTCCAGAGACCAGCGACACCGAGTGGAAGTGGAGGGAGTTCCAGGAGCGCGTTAATCGCGAGCTGGTTGGCAACCTGGGCAACTTCATCTATCGTACGCTGAGCTTCATCCACCGCTACTTCTCTGGCGAGGTGCCCCGCGCTGAGCTCGGCGAGGAGGACAGGCGCACCCTGGAGGAGAGCAGGCGGGTTGCGCAGGAGTACCGCTCCCTCCTTTGGGATGTGAGGCTGAGAGACGGCCTGCGCAAGGTGCTTGAGCTCTCTGACATAGGCAACGCCTACTTCCAGGCGCAGGAGCCCTGGAGGAAGGTTAAGGAAGAGCCCGAGCGGGCAAGGGCGGCGCTCTACGTGTGCGCCAACCTGTGCTATGACCTGGCTATACTCATGAGCCCCTTCCTGCCAAAGAGCGCTGCCGAGGTTGCCCGCCTCCTCGGCACTAACCTGGGCAACCTTGAGGACGTGGGCAGGGAGAAGATTAAGCCAGGGACGAAAATACTTAAGCCGAAGCCGCTCTTTCCCAAGCTGGGCGATGCTGACATAGAGAGGCTGCGCCGCATAACATCGAGGGTCACAAAGTTTGAGGAGATGTTCGCCTCCAAGCCCGAGATAACCTACGACCACTTCTCCCGCTTCGACTTCCGCGTGGCTCGCGTGGAGGAGGTGGAGGAGCTCGGCGATGGGTACTTCAGGCTGAGCCTGAGCCTGGGCGATGCCAAGAAGCAGGCGGTGGCGAAGCTCACCGATGCGCGGGAGCTCAAAGGCAGGCTGGTGGCGGTGCTGGCGAACGTTGAGCCCTTCGAGGTGGCCGGGGAGAGGAGCGAGGTTCTCATCCTGCGCAGCGTTTCCAAGGGCACAGCGATGGCGGTAACCCTCGACAGGGATGTTAAAGAGGGCAGCAGGGTGAGGTAGGGGCGATTCCTGCTGGGAGTTCAAAAAATGTGGCAGACAGCCCGGAGGGGCGAGGGTGGAGGAACTCGGCGTATGCCCCGCAACTGTGGACTCTTCAAGCGATGGGCTGAACGGCGGCAGAAATGGTGGGAGGATCTGCTGGGCGGTAAGCGGCACCTTCTGCAACGGCGAGGTGCAGGGAACCTTTGCCGAAAAGCGGATGTCCTGCATGAACTGCGATTTTTTCAGGATGGTGAAGCGGGAGGAGGGCCGGAGCTTCCTGCTCCTGCCCGGCTAGGGGCATGCAATTACTCCAGGTAATCAACCGAAAAATATTTATGCCATTAAATTAATAGATAGTGTTGCCGGAGAGGAAATCAAGCGGGCAGTCCGGCAGGGCGCTCGTCCTTGCCCGACACTCCCACCGGGGAAACCCGGGGAAGGAGTGGAGGTGCGGGACAGCAACCTGTTCGCCGGGCTGTATACCTGAGAGGCAATGCCAAAGGTGCCTGTCCCGTAAAAAGGACAGGCATTTGAGGCGTGCCTTAAGGTATAACCGCTTGACCTCAAATCCGGTCTCTAATTTTCTGAGATTCTCCGCTTTACCTCCTCGTAGTACTTCAGCACGTCGCCCATATCCCGGCGGAAGCGGTCCTTGTCCATGACCTCCCTGGTTTCTGCGTCCCAGAAGCGGCAGGTGTCGGGCGAGATTTCGTCCGCCACCACCAGGTTGCCCTCATCGTCGTAGCCGAACTCCAGCTTGAAGTCCACCAGGATGATTCCCTTCTGGAGTAGAAACTCGCGGAGCACCTCGTTTACCTTAAGCGCAATCTCACGCATCCTCGAAAGCTCCTCCCTCGAGGAGACCGCACCCAGGGCGAGGGCTATGTCCTCGTTCACCATGGGGTCGTGGTACTCGTCGCTCTTGAGGCAGAACTCCACAATGGGCGGCGAGAACTCGGTGCCCTCCTTGAAGGGGTAGCGCCTAACCAGGCTTCCCGTGGCAATGTTGCGCACTATTACCTCCAGGGGCACTATTTTAACGTGCTTTACCAGGTGCCTGTTCGGCGGCTCAAAGCCCAGGTAGTGGGTGGGTATCCCCTTCTCCTTCAGCAGCTCCATGAACTTTGCCGAAATCTCGGCGTTGAGCGCCCCCTTGCCTGCCTTGGTCGCCCTCTTCGCGCCGTCGCCTGCGGTGAGGTCGTCCCGGAACTCCATGAGCACGCGCCCTTCGTCCAGCTCGTAAAGACTCTTCGCCTTGCCAGAGTACAGCAGCTTCATTTTCCACACCTCCTGCTCCTTTGTCTGCAGGCAGGTAAAAATCTTTTGCTGAAAGATTGTTGACCAGCAGGATTACTTTTTGTGACGTTATTCAGGCTGGTATAACCTATGAGCTACATAAGCCTCAGGATACCCGAGGAAGCCGTTAAACCTGTGAAGGAGGCTTTCGAAAGGGAAAGGAGGCTGCTCAGGAAGAAGCTTCAGTTTTATGAGAAACGGCTGGAAAGCTTCGAAAAAGAGTATAAAATGAGCTCGGAGGAGTTCCAGAGGAGGTTTAACAGGGGCGAAATCGGGGATGATAAAACATGGTTTGAGTGGCTTTTTGCTTTAAAGGTCTATAATCAGCTGAAGGAGAGGCTCTCTGCCCTTGAGGGTGTAAAGCTTGATTAGGGACTACATCAGAGAACTTGAGCAGAAGTTGCGTGAGCTTGAACATTTAATCGAGAAAAGGGAGATCGAAATTGAAATAATAACTGAGGAGCTTGCGGTGGTTAAAGGAGAGCTGCATTTTTTAGACGGCTCGGTCCTCGATTTCATGGAGTTGCTGTCCCCGAACGAGTACAACTATCGGTTTCACTGGATGGACGGGGAAAACAGGCTTATATGCAGGTGGGACTCGGCTCCTCACCACAGGGTGAAATCCTTTCCCTACCAAAAGCACACTACACGGGGTGTGGAAAACTCGCGACAGATGAGGCTGCTGGACGTTCTGGAAGAAGTGGAGGAGGAGATTATTAAGAAAGTGGACCTCTAAACGTAAGGCCTCTCGCCCTCATACTCGCCTATTTCGCGGGCCCTTCCGCCCAGCATAGCCTCAGCAGCAGCCAGTGCACCGGCTTTGAAGAGCACGCGGTTGTTGTTCCCGCACTGGTAGGAGTAGGTGCATCTCGGACAGCCGTCATCTCGGGAGCAGGGGCAGAGCCTGAGAATCTCCCTGGCGCGCTTTACTCCCGCCTCAAAGCGGTCGAAGAGCAGCTTCGCGAGGCCGTTGCCTCCCGGAGAGCCGTCGTAGATGAATATAACCCCCGAGCCCCCCATGGCTATGCCTCCGAGCTCTCCGGCCCCACCTCCCAGGAGCATGTTGTTCCCCTCGATGAGCACGTGCTCCAGTGCGTGGAAGGTGCCTGCGAGGAGCTCCTCGTGGCTCAGCGTTGCGCTCTTCGGCTCGGGCATGGGCTCCGGCTCAGGTGCACGGAAGGCAACGCCATAGGTGGTGAAGGTGTACTCTATCGGCTCTGGAAGCTCCTCCTGCGCCAGCCTCCTCTCTGAGAGGATGTCTTTAACTATGTAGCCGTGCACCACCTCTGTGATGCGCAGCTTCGCATACACCAGCTCGGCGCCAAGGGCACTTCTCCGCTGGAGCACCTCCACCACCTCCGGCATGGAGAAGCGCAGCGCCTCGGTTTTAATGTTCTCCTCCCCGCTATAGCGCTCCACCTGCGCAACGCCTTTGCCCTGAGAGAAGTGGAAGCTCCTGCTTATGTACGCCCTGCCGCCGTGCAGGTATATCGCCCCTGGAAAAAGCTCCCTTGCCGCCATGGGCATGCTCCGCGTGCCTATCCTGCGCCTGCCCTCCCGAATTACCACCTCTTCTCCCAAGCCGCGGAGGCTGAACTCCGCGAGGGCGCGCCTCGCCCTGCTGTAGTCGGGATAGAGCCTCCCCCGCCTCTCCACCAGCAGCCCCTCCGCAAGGAGCTGGCTGAGCACGGGCTCAAACTCCAGGAACTCCTCCTCCGCTATGGGCATGTCCAGCGCCGCCGCAAGCAGCTGGTAGCGTGCCACCACCTCGTTTCTGGGTTCAACGTAGCCCTCCCCCACGTCTGCGAAGTAGTCGTCCGGGTGCTCCAGGTAGTAGGAGCTTATCGGGTCGTTGCTGCGGAGCACCACCAGCGCAATGCTCTCCTGCCCCTTGCGTCCCGCTCTGCCTATGCGCTGCAGCACCCGCGAGAAGCTGGTCAGCATCGTCACCACCGCGTCCAGGTCGCCTATGTCTATGCCCAGCTCCAGCGTGGGCGTCGCAATTAAGCAGGGCAGCGCCCCCCTGCGGAAGGCCTGCTCCACGCGCAGGCGGTGGCTCTTTGTCAGACCCGCGCGGTGGATCTCGGCTTTTATGCCACGCTTCTTCGCCAGTCTGAGGAGCACCTCCGCATTTCTGTGGGTGTTGGCAAAGACCAGCGTCTTAAGCTCCTGCGCATACAGCTCCCGCATTATGGCGAGAATAAGCGAGGTGTCACTGCCCTCCTCGGGGTAGAGCAGCGCCAGGTGCAGCTTCCCCCTCCGACCATACTCAACCACCGCCTCAACCTCGCAGGCGAAGAGCTGCGAGGCGAACTCCCGGGGGTTGGCGAGGGTTGCGCTCGCACCGATAAGCTGGAAGCTGGCGAACCTGCGCAGCCTGCGCAGGATGAAGTGGATGCTCGTCCCGAAGGCGCCGGTGTACTCGTGAATCTCGTCCAGCACCACAAAGCGCACTCCCTCGAGAAGCGAGCGAAACTCACTCCAGGGCATGGTCATGTGGAGGTGCAGCATGTCGGGGTTGGTTATAACCACCTCAGGCGGGGAGTCGTAGATCCTGCGCCTCTCCTCCCTTGGAGTATCGCCGTCCAGCACGGCGAAGCGCACCCCCGTGGCGGCCTCCACCTCCTTAAACTTGGAGAGCTGGTCCCTCGCGAGGGCTTTGGTGGGGTATATGAAGAGCGCCCTTCCTCCCTCCTCGAGAATCCTCTGCACCACCGGCAGGGTGAATGCTTCCGTCTTGCCGCTCGCCGTTGGGGCAGAGATAACCACACTCTTGCCTGAGAGCACCTTCTCCAGCGCCTCCTCCTGGAAGCGGTACAGCCTCCGTATCCCCCTCGACCTGAGGTAGGTGAGTATCTCCCGCCTCAGACCGAGCTCCTCAATGCGCCTTCCAGGCTCTAACCCTGCCTCGCGAAGCAGCCTGTACCTGGCAAGCCTAATGCCGCGCAGCCTGAGGATGCGCTGAAGCACGGGAGGGAGCTCCTCGAAGCTCGCCCCCTCGCGCTCAATCTCGCGCCTGACCTGCGGCGGAACCCCAGCTTCGCCCCTCCTGTAGGAGTCCACAAACTTCCTGTACGCCTCCTCCTCGCTCCCGCCGCGCACCCTTGCTCTAATCCTGCACCTCAGGCACACGACGCCGTACTCCTCTCCCCAGCGCATCACAAGTATCTCCTCACCGCAGGAGGGGCACCTCATGGATAATACTCCTCCCCGCCTTCATTTAACACCTGCGGCGGTAATTTTTTATTTGCCAAGGAGAAGTACAAGGGCGATGAAGCTGCTTGTAAGCCCGGTGGATGCAGACGAGGCCAGGGAGGCGGTGAAGGGCGGGGCGGATATTATAGACGTCAAGAACCCCGCCGAGGGCTCCCTTGGGGCGAGCTTCCCCTGGGTTATTCGCCGCGTGCTCGAGGCCCTGCCCTCGAGCGTTGAGACCAGCGCCACGCTGGGGGACCTCGACTTCAAGCCTGGCACCGCAAGCCTGGC
Organism: Methanobacteriota archaeon; assembly: GCA_013152685.1. Taxonomy (GTDB): domain Archaea; phylum Hydrothermarchaeota; class Hydrothermarchaeia; order Hydrothermarchaeales; family BMS3B; genus Pyrohabitans. The sequence continues at coordinate 10,275 of JAADFX010000088.1, forward strand.
CGCGTACGGCCTCGCCTCGCTGGGCGTTGATTACATCAAAGCGGGCTTCTACGGCATAAAAGATGAGGAGCAGGCGCTCAGCATGGCTGAAGCGATTGTTGGTGCTGCCCGCAGCTTCGACGCGAAGGTGGTGCTCGCCGGCTATGCTGACCACCCGCTTATAGGTGCGGTTTCCCCCTTTTCCCTCATCGACGTTGCCCTCCGCGCTGATGCGGACGGCGTTATGATAGACACTGCAGTCAAGGGCAGAGGCGGGCTGCTCACCCACATGAGCGTGGAGGAGCTTGCCAGCTTTGTTGAGCGCTCCCACTCCAGCGGGCTGATCTGCGCCCTCGCGGGGAGCCTCTCGGCAGAGGACATCGAAAAGCTCAGGGAGACTGGCGCGGACATAGTTGGCGTAAGGGGCGCCGCCTGCACCGCCGGCGACAGGGAGCGCGGGAGGATTACCGCGGAGAGGGTGAGGCTTCTCAAGCAACTGGTGGGGCCATGAATCTCAGGCGCGCGATTGAGGCGGTGGCGGAGGTTCGCAGCCTGGTGGTGATGATGCTGGGGGTGCACCTCTTCTTCCTGCTCTTCGGCTACTCCGCAGCCTCGCTGGGGCTGCACTGGGCGATGGCAATGAGGCAGGAGTTCCTGAGCTCCCTCAGCGGCTTTGTGCCCCTGCAGAGTGTCGCCCAGCGCCTGGAGAGCGGTAGCCTGATTGAGGCGGTGGCGATAACCTTCGCCTACAACCTGGGCTGGGGCGCCCTTGTGGGCACGACGCTTACGGGAGTGCTGCTCTTCCTGCCGGCGCTGGTCAGCTCCTTCCGCGCCCTCTACGCGGGGCTGGCCTTCTACGACAACATCACGAGCCCTGAGCACCTGCTGCTGGTCGCGGGAACGGTGCTCCTGGAGTTCGGGGCGTACAGCATCTCCGCGGCGCTGGGTACGGCGCTGGGAATAGAGCTGGTGCGCAGGGGCGAGGTCAGGCGCGCCCTGAGCAGAATAGTCAGGGGCTACGCCCTGGTGGTGCTCCTGCTCCTGCTGGGCGCCGTGTGGGAAATCGCCGGAATATACATCCTCCTGAGGTGAGCGGGTTGTACAATGTGCTCTGGATAGACCTGACGGATGAGGACTTCTGGGAGGAGGAGGTGGACGATGCGCTGGTGAGGGACTTCATAGGGGGCAAGGGGCTCGCGGCCAGGCTGCTGTGCGAGCATCTCCCCCCTCGGGTGGAGCCCCTCTCTCCCGGGAACCTTCTAATCTTCGCCGCCGGCCCGCTTACGGGCACGCCCGCCCCCTCCTCGGGGCGCGCCAGCGCCTCGGCGAAGTCGCCGCTCACGGGCACAATTTTTGAGTCCCACTGCGGCGGCAGGATAGGCTACCACCTGCGCAGAGCCGGCTACTTGGCGGTGGTGATTTCCGGCAGGGCTGAGCAAAAAACACTGCTCAGAATTTCTAGAGGCAAGGTGGAGTTTGAGAGCGCAGCACGGCTCTGGGGCAGGGGCACCCGGGAGACGGAGCGGGAGATAAAGCAGAAGCCCGGCTGGGGGCGCTGCAGCGTCGCATGCATAGGCATTGCCGGCGAGCGCCTGGTGCGCTTCGCCAGCATAATCCACGAGGGGCACCGCGCCTTCGGGAGGGGCGGCCTCGGGGCGGTGATGGGCTCCAAGAATCTGAAGGCGCTTGCGATAAGGGGGGAGGGCTCCGTGGAGCTTGCCCGCCCGGAGGAGTTTAAAAGGAAGGTGCGGGAGTGCCACGCAAAGCTTGCTGAGCACCCCACCACGGGGAAGGTGCTTAAGCTCTACGGTACGCCGAATGTGCTCGCCAAGGTGAACTATGCGGGGCTTCTGCCAACGCGCAACTTCAGCGAGGGGGTGTTCGAGGGGGCTGATGAAATCTCCGCGGAGGCGCTTGCGAAGCACATAAGGGGCTCCTACGGCTGCTACGTCTGCGCCATTCGCTGCGGCAAGGTGGTGGAGGTGGGAGGGGTGAGGACCACCAGCCTGGAGTATGAGACCCTCTTTGCGCTGGGAGCGAATGTGGGTGTGGCAAACCTAAGGTGGCTGGTTGAGTTCAACGAGCTCTGCAACGACCTGGGCATGGACACCATCTCTGCGGGTGGCACCATAGCCGCCTACATCGAGTCGCGGCAGGGCGCCATCGCCTGGGGTGACGCGGAGAGGGTTTACGCGCTGCTTGAGGACATCGCCCACCGCCGCGGCGAGGGCGAGGCTCTGGCGGAGGGAAGCGCCCGCGCGCTGCCGGAGTATTCGGTAAGCGTGAAGGGCCTGGAGCTTCCGGGCTATGACCCGAGAGGTGCCCGCGGAGTCGCCCTCGCCTACGCTACCTCCAACCGCGGCGCGTGCCACCTGCGCGCTCCCGTCTATATCGAGGAGATCCTCACCCAGAGCGTGGACCGACGCAGCAGGGAGGGCAAAGCGGCGCTGGTGAAGCAGCTCCAGGACCTGCACTCTGCGCTGGACTCGCTCATCCTCTGCAAGTTCACCGCCCGCGCGCTCACCGCAGAGGACTACGCGGAGCTCCTGAGCCTCGCCACCGGCATCGAGTTCACCGCTGAGGATTTGGTAACCGCCGGGGAGAGGATCTTCAACTTGGAGAGGGTGTTCAACCTGGGGGAGGGGCTCTCCAGCAAGGACGACGCCCTGCCGGAGAGGCTCCTCACCCAGCCCATTCCGGAGGGCCCGAGTAGGGGGATGAGGGCGGAGCTGGAGATACTGGAGGAGTACTACCGCCTGCGCGGCTGGAGCAGCGCTGGCGTGCCCACCCGGGAGAAGCTGCGCCAGCTGGGCATTGACTACATCCTGCGTGCGCGCTCATAGAGGGGCAGGGAGTACTCCTTCTCCCTCACAGTGAGCACTGGACAGGGAGCGTGGGAGATAACCGACATGGCGACGCTGCCCAGGAGCCTCCTGGTGCCGGTCATCCCCTTGGTGCCCATTACAATCAGGTCCACGTCCTCCCGCTCCGCCACCTTGAGGATCTCCTCAGCCGGCGAGCCGGAGAGCACCACCGCTCTGGCCTTTATCCCCGCCTCCTCTGCCCTCGCCACAACGCGCTCTGCGCTCTTCTGGGCAAGCTCCACCTTCAGCTCCTCTATAACCTGCGCTCCCTCCGCGGCGCCCGTGCCTGTGAAGCAGGATGACTCGAAGGGCGCCGCCAGCACAGAGAGCGCCACAATCTCCGCCCCCTTGAGGCGGGCAATCTCAAGCGCAGGCTCGACTGCCAGCTCCGCTTTCGGAGAGCCGTCCGTTGGCACGAGAATCTTCTTAACCTCCCAGCTCATACGCCTCCCTCCTTAACTAATACTCTCTCGCATCCAGTACTTATAGATACTGGCGGCTTCTTTCACTGGAAAAATTCCACTGTGAAAAACTCCGGCCACGGGTTTTTACTTTGTGCAACAGCAAAGTATTTCAGGGGGGTGCCTCGACCCTTATGCAGGTAAAAATGAACTGCTGTGGTGAGCGCGGAAGTAAGGAAGAGAAGAAGGATGGGCAGGAGGAGCACTCCCACGCCTCCCACGCCGGGTGCAGGATGCACGGCGGCGGGGGACTGCTCTACTGGCTCGGCATGGCTCTGCTGCTCTACCTCCTGGTCGCTTATGTCTTCCCCTAGCCTTGTAGATGTTAACCCAGCCATGTAAGGGGAACACCAGAAGGAGGAGAAGGGAAGCTATGTGGCTCCAGATTAGGATGTACCTGCTGCTGGCGGCGATGTTTGCCATAGTGTATGCGATCGTCGTGGTGGCGGCGAGCATCGCCGGGATTCAGAGCTTCCTGGCCTATGCGCTCTTTGCCGTAGTGCTCCTCGGCGTGCAGTACCTCATCTCCCCCAAGATAGTGGAGATGAGCATGGGTGTGCGCTACGTCAGCGAGAGCGAGGCGCCGGAGCTGCACCGCATGGTTGAGGAGCTCGCGAGGCGTGCGGGCATACCCAAGCCAAAGGTGGGGATATCCCGCCTCCCGATTCCCAACGCCTTCGCCTTCGGGCGCTGGAGGAGCGACGGCAGGGTGTGCGTCACAGAGCAGCTTCTGAACGTCCTGACAGAGGAGGAGCTCAGGGCGGTGCTCGGGCACGAGATCTCCCACCTGAAGAACAGGGACGTCACTGTTATCACTGCTCTGAGCGTCGTGCCCATGGTGCTCTGGTACCTTGCCTGGAGCTTCATGTGGAGCGGCGGGAGGAACAGGGGCAACGCCGTTGCCCTGGGCATTGCCGCCTTCCTGCTCTACTTCATAACCAACCTGCTGGTGCTCTACGGCTCCAGAATTCGGGAGTACTACGCCGACGAGGGCAGCGTTAAGCTGGGCAATCCCCCCCACGCCCTCGCAAGTGCGCTCTACAAGCTGGTCTATGGTAGCGCCCGCGTTGACAGGGAGACGCTGAGGCAGCTCCAGGGCTACAGGGCCTTCTTCGCCAACGACCCTGCGAGGGCCTATCACGAGGTTCGCGAGCTCCGGCAGGTGGACGCCAATCTGGATGGAAGCATCGACGCCAATGAGCTCCTCGCCCTCAGCAGCAAGCCCGTGCGCCTTAGCTTGGCGGACAGGCTGATGGAGGCGTTTAGCACGCATCCCAACATGGTGGCACGCGTAAAGCGCCTCAGCGAGCTTGCAGCAAGAAGGGCGTAGCTATATCCTGCTGAGAACCTCCGCATATCTTTTTATTTTTTCTCCCTGGAACTGCACCAGCCAAGCTAGAAAGCAAAGCTCCACTGCGGAGCGCTTCGTCTCCGTCGCTATCTGCTCCACCCTCCTTATGAAGGCCAGGTCCTCCTCCACCGGCGCATTGCCCGCCTGGAGGAGCAGGCTGTTAATAAACCGCTTCACAATCCTGTCGGGCATCGCCGTGTCCACGCCGCCCATCATGCGCAGGTACTGGAAGGTGTTTATCCCCACGCCCCTTATCCTGCCCACGGCATCGCTCCTCCACTCCTCAGGCTTTGCCCTGGAAGCCCACCGCCTCAGCGCCGAGATGTCCCCTCCCCCGGAGGAGCGCCTTATCTCCTCCAGAACCCCCGCAATCTGCTTCGCCGCCATCCAGCTGCGCCTGTTGCCCCACAGCTCCAGAAGCTTATCCTGCTCAGCGGCGGCGAGCTCCCCGAGGGTGGCTACCTCTCCTGTGTCCACAAACCTGCGCCTGAACTCAGCCACGCGCGGCAGGACGACGGTGAAGTAGTTGACGCCGGTGGAGGTTATCGCCGCGTCCACCAGCATACACACCACACTCCCTCCCCAGCGCTCTCCCGCCAGGCAGCGCTCCGCAATTTCCCCGAGGCGGGGCACCCTCCTCGCCTCTGCCTCCAGAATCTCCTTCAGCGTGGGCATCCGGATTTTAATGCAGCGCCGCCAAATAAAAATTTTAAAGGCGCGCGGCTACCCCATGAAGTCGCAGCTTCTGCACTTAAATACAGGGACGTTCTTCCTGCCCCGCTTCTCCCAGTGGTGTATCTCTATGCTGGAGGAGCCGCAGCCCGGGCAGGTGACCATCCGCGGGTTTAGCTTCACCAGACGCTCGAGCACGCGCATGTCCTCGATGAGCTCCGTCTCCGCCTCGCGCTTGACCTCCAGGAACCTCTGGAAGCGGCGCAGGTGCTTGGGGCACAGATTGAGCCTGAACTCGGTTATTAGGCCCGCGGCCTCGTTGGAACAGAAGGAGCACTTCATGCTAAAAATCGCCTATCTTAACGTCTTGACAGATTCATAAAAGGAAACAAAAAGGTTAAATGCCGCAGGGGCAAGTTAACCTCATGCGCATCTCAGAGTTCCAGTCCCTCATCAGGGAGCTCTACCTGGAGAAGGACTCGCAGCGCGGTGCCGAGGCGACGCTGCTGTGGCTGGTGGAGGAGGTGGGAGAGCTGCTGGAGGCGCACCGCAAGCGCAGCCGGGAGGGTGTGGAGGAGGAGATTGCCGACGTCATCGCCTGGGTGGTGAGCTACGCCAACCTTGCAGGCATAGAGGTGGAGGAGGCGCTGAGGAGGAAGTACCCCGGCAGGTGCCGCTACTGCAACGCCCTGCCCTGCAGGTGCGAGAAGTAGGTGTTGCGGGTGTACGTGGTCAAGGCCTCCGGCGAGAGGGAGAGGTTCGACCCGCGCAAGATAGAGCGCACCCTGAGGCGCGCGGGTGCCGGGAGGGCCACCAGGCAGGAGGTCCTCGCGAGGGTTCAGGAGAGGGTGTACGACGGCATCACCACCGCTGAGATTTTAAAGATGGTCAGGCGGTTCCTCAGGGAGGCTGAGCGCACCGCGGAGATGCGGTACGATTTGAAACATGCGATAATGCGCCTGGGAAGCGGGGGCTTCGCCTTTGAGAGCTACTTCGCGGGGGTGCTGGAGAGCCACGGCTACGCCACCGTGGTGGGGCGCCGGCTGGAGGGGAGGTGCGCTGTGCACGAGGTTGACATCATCGCCGAGGGGGAGGGGAGGAGGATGCTGGTGGAGTGCAAGTACCACTCCTCGCCGGGGGTGTACACCAACCTCAAGGAGGCGCTCTACACCTACATGCGCTTTCTCGACCTCAGGGAGGCGGGCCGCACCTTCCACGAGGTTTGGCTGGCCACCAACACCAAGGCCTCGCGCGATGCGAGGAGGTTCGCCCGCTGCAGGGGCATGAGGCTCACCACCTGGGCATCTCCGCCCAGGAGAAGCCTGCGCGACCTGGTGGAGGGGAAGAGGCTCTACCCCGTCACCTCCCTGCCCTCGGCCGACGGAGAGGTGCTCAGGAGGCTGACCAGGGCGAAGCTGGTGCTGGTAAGGGACCTGGTGGAGAGCGACAGGGAGTACGTGCTCCTGGTGACGGGTCTGCCGGAGAGCCGCCTTGAAGCACTCCTCCGGGAGGCGGAGGCGCTTATGAGCCGGCGATAAAAATTTATATCCCGCCACCCCAATCTACCTGCATGCTGTACCACCCCTACATTCTGGCTGTGGGGATGATCCTCTTCCTCGCAGGTGCCGCCGAGGGCTACAGGAGGGCGAAGTCCCTTCCCGCGGATGAGAAGTCCAGGCACGGGGTGATGGTCTACACAGCCTACGCGCTCTTCGTCTTTGCCCTGGCGCTCTACTACGGCTTTGAGCGCAGCCTCGCCCTGGAGATAGCCGGCGGAAGGGAGGCCTTCCGCGCCACAGGCTTTCTGACGCTCCACGTGGTCTCAATAGCGGCCTCAACGGTGCTGCTCACAGCCACCCTGCTCTACGGCGTGGCGCTCAGGGGAAGGATTTTCAAGGAGCGGATAGGGAAGAAGGAGATTGCCCACATGGTGCTGGGCAGCCTCGGCGTGCTCTTCTATGTGCTGGCGGTGCTCAGCGGCGTGGCCATGTACATGAAGGCGGGCGTGCTGTAGATGCGCCTGTACTTCTACACCTCGAACCGCTTCAAGTTTCGCGTCGCGGAGAGGCTGCTGCGGGGCTACGGCGTAGCCCTGGAGAGGGTGGAGCCCCGCTACAGGGAGGTTCAGGCCGAGAGGGGCGAGCAGGTGGTGGAGGATGCGCTCCTGCGTGCAGAGCTTCTGCCTGCAATCGCCGAGGATTCGGGGCTGTTTGTGGAGGCGCTCCGCGGCTTCCCGGGCACAATCACGGGCTATGTGCAGCGCACCCTGAGTGCGGAGCACCTGCTGAGGCTCCTGGAGGGAGAGGAGAGAAGGGAGGCGTGCTTCCGCTCGGTGGTGGGGCTGCGCGAGGCGGGCGGGGAGATAAGGTTCTTTACTGGAGAGATGTGCGGAGTCATAGCGGAGGAACCCCGGGGGAGGTCGGAATACTGGTACGACACCATCTTCATTCCCCGGGGAGAGAGGCGCACCCTGGCGGAGATGAGCTTCGAGGAGGTGCTGGAGATCTCCGACTGGAAGGGCAGCTTCTGCGCCCTGGGGGAGTACCTGAGAGGACGCAGAGGGGAGTAGCGGGCCTGCCGGGATTTGAACCCGGGCTTAGAGCTCCGGAGGCTCCCGTCCTGTCCTGGCTAGACTACAGGCCCAGAAAAGTAAGCGCAGGCTAACCTTGTTCAAACCAGCTAAAAAGCTCGCATGTCCTCCAGCACGGGGAGCCCCTGCCTGACCCTGGCAACCTCCTCCAGGTCGAGCTCTGCCTCCAGCAGCGCCTCCTTCTCGCGGGCTTCGGAGAGGACCTCACCCCAGGGTGAGATGATGGCGCTCCCGCCAGCGTAAGAGTTGTGCTCATCCCTGCCCACGCGGTTGCACGCCAGCACAAAGCACTGGTTCTCTATGGCGCGGGCTCTTATGAGGATGTCGAAGTGCT
>JAADFX010000089.1 GCA_013152685.1 Methanobacteriota archaeon
AATGATTTATGATTAAAAAATCTTTTATTTTTAAATCATTATTACTTTTAATCATAATTCTCCACTGGAAATCCTGGGGAGGAACTCAAAAACGTTAAATACCGAAGTCGTATTATAATTGTTAGTTCTCTTATAAAACCCCGGACTTTGCTCAAAAAACCAAAAATAAGCATAACGCGCCGGGGTGGTCGAGTTCGGTCAAGACGACCGACTTAAGATCGGTTGTTCCCCATGGCCCGGGAACACGCGGGTTCAAATCCCGCCCCCGGCGCATTAATGACTTTGTCACATTAGGGTATTTATAGTTTGCTATTTTTTCTCCAGCACCAACCAGGACTGATGTTACTTTACACTTTTCGGCTGCTCTAGGCCAACGTATAAGTATGTGCATTGTTGCATATACCCTACCTTTCGATCAGGAGGGGCAAAAATGAGGAATGTAAGAATAACCATAACGTCGGGCGATGGGAAGACGCATGTAACCGAGGTCAAATCCTCGGTCTGGCTTGAGAAGGCAGGGATGCGAAAGTATGACGGCTGCTACATCCTTGATCTCGCCGTTGCCAAGGTAGAGATGCCAGAGGACGTGGGCTACGAATTCGTTGAGGATCTGGCATTGCTTCTCTCATACCAGGAGCGCAAGAAGCTCGGGGAAGCACTGATGGCAAGCATTTAAATATCCCTTTTTCAATTAATTATACTGAGGATGAAAGTAATAAAAATTTTCAGAAGGGGTAGAGTCCCAGAACAACCACTGAGAACAGAGTCCCAGTGCCCCCACTCCCACACCTCTTAGATTCATGCTGCGGGGGTTGTGCAGCTCTCCCTTCTTTTTCCCGGGTTTTTTGTGCGCCTGTCCCAAAGCTTTATATAGAAGTTCAAAAACATAGGTAACGGAAAAAGTAACCTGACGTAACTTTAACCAGGAGGTGAAGAAGTGGTAGCACAGCTAGGAGGACAGCCTGTCTTGATACTGTCGGACAAGGCTCAGAGGACCTACGGCAGGGATGCGCAGCGCACCAACATACTGGCGGCGCGCATAATCGCCGAGATAGTGAAGTCGACGCTGGGGCCGAAGGGAATGGACAAGATGCTGGTGGACAGCGTGGGCGACGTGGTGGTGACCAACGACGGCGTCACCATCCTCAAGGAGATGGAGGTGGAGCACCCCGCTGCCAAGATGATGGTGGAGGTGGCTAAGACCCAGGAGGACGAGGTCGGAGACGGCACCACCACCAGCGTGGTAATCGCGGGAGAGCTCCTGAAGAGGGCCGAGGAGCTCCTGGACCAGGATGTGCACCCCACGGTTATCGCGAAGGGGTACCGCATCGCCTCAGAGAAGGCGGAGGAGGTCCTGGAGGGGATGGCGACTGAGATAGACATCTCCGACGACGAGCTTCTGAAGAAGGTGGCGACCACCGCAATGACCGGCAAGGGGGCGGAGAAGGCAAAGGAGTACCTCGCCGAGCTGGTGGTGAAGGCAGTCAAGGCGGTCGCCGAGCAGGGCGACGGAGAGGTGGTGATAGACCCCGACCACATAAAGATTGAGAAGAAGGTCGGGGGCAGCATAGAGGACACCCAGCTGGTGCAGGGAGTGGTTATAGACAAGGAGCGCGTTCACCCCGGGATGCCGCGCAGGGTGGAGGAGGCGAAGATTGCGCTGGTAAATGCGCCGATTGAGATTGAGAAGACGGAGTTCGACGCAGAGATACGCATAACCGACCCGAACCAGCTTCAGGCCTTCATCGACGAGGAGGAGCGCATGCTCAAGGAGATGGTGGAGAAGGTTAAGGCGAGCGGCGCCAATGTGCTCTTCTGCCAGAAGGGTATAGACGACCTGGCGCAGCACTTCCTCGCCAAGGAGGGCATCTTCGCGGTGCGCAGGGTGAAGAAGAGCGACATGGAGAAGCTGGCAAGAGCGACCGGGGCGAGGATAGTCACCAGCCTCGATGACTTGAGCGACGCCGACCTGGGCTACGCTGGCATAGTGGAGGAGGTTAAGATAGGCGACGACGAGCTGGTGTTTGTGCGCAGGTGCAGGAACCCCAAGAGCGTGACCATACTTATCCGCGGCGGAACAGAGCACATTGTCGATGAGGTGGAGCGCGCCCTGGAGGACTGCCTGGGCGTCGTGCCCGCGGCAATACGCGACGGGAAGATCGTGGCGGGTGGAGGAGCGCCCGAGGTGGAGGTTTCGCTGCGCCTGCGTGACTTCGCGAAGAGCGTCGGCGGGCGAGAGCAGCTCGCCATCGAGGCCTTCGCCGATGCGCTAGAGGTGGTGCCCCGCGCTCTCGCCGAGAACGCCGGACTTGACCCGATAGACGTGCTGGTGGAGCTGCGCTCAAAGCACGAGAAGGAGGGTCCGAACTTCGGGCTGAATGTGCACACCGGCGAGGCTGTGGACATGCTCAGCGCAGGCGTGGTGGAGCCGCTGCGCGTCAAGACCCAGGCCATAGCCAGCGCCAGCGAGGTTGCGGTGATGATCCTGCGCATCGATGACGTCATCGCAGCCAAAGGGCTGGGCAAGGAAGAGGCGGGCGGCGATGAGATGGGAGGCATGCCGGGCGGCGGCATGCCCATGATGTAGTCACAGCTCGCCCCTGTGCAGTGCAGTCCCCACAAGAACGCCGGCTATGCCCAGGCTTTTCAGTCTGGGCAGGTCCCCTCTTTTTATTCCTCCGGCTGCAAAGAGCCGGGTTTCCTTCCTTTTTTCCGCGAGCAGCTCTTTTAGAGCCTCCACGTTCAGGCTGAGGGTGCCCACGCGGGAGAGGTCCAGGTAGATTATGTTCCTGACTCCGGCATCTTCAAGCGCCCCTAGCGCATCCGCCGGCGAAGGGGGGAGGAAGGGGGAGAGCACCTCTCCATCCATAACGTCCAGGCTGGCGAAGAGTTCCTGCCTCCAAACAGCGACGCCCGCCCTGAACACCTCGATGCTCTCCGCCGTCTCGGTGCCTATCACCGGGGTGCACCCTAGCCTGGAAGTCAGCTCCAGGTCTGCCCTGCCCCTCACCCCGCAGTCCAGGAGGAGCCTTTTAACGGAGGCCAGCCTCTCCAGGAGCTCAAGGTTGGGGCTCCTCCAGGTTATGGCGTCCAGGTCGGCGACGTACAGCTCAGGGTAGGGCAGGTTCTCAGCTATCTCCACGGGAGAGCTTCCGAACACGCTCCTAAGCTCACGGTAGCGGTGGCGCTCCCCGCGCACGGCGTGCACAGCCCTGCCGCGCATTATGTCCAGGACGGGGATTATTCTGAAGTCCTCCGGGGGCATTGTGCTGTGTCTCCACGCAGGCTCTTTTATGTTTTCGCCCTTCCTGCACCTCCGCAAGGGTTTTTATCCCAGAAAATAAAAGCATTGCATGCGCGTCGAGCGGCTCCTTGAGCATGGCCTGCCCAGGCAGGTGGTGGAGCTTCTGCGGAAGCGGGGCGTGGAGGAGCTCTTTCCGCCCCAGGCAGAGGCGGTCCGCAGGGGGCTGCTCGACCTGGAGAGGAACTTCGTGGTGGCGGTACC
>JAADFX010000090.1 GCA_013152685.1 Methanobacteriota archaeon
CCGCCCAGGCATCCTCGTGGAACTGAATCTCCTGCTTCGGAATCCTCATCCCCTGCGTTAGCCAGAGGTAGATGTGGTGCAGGTACTCCTCCGGCGAGTAGCTCTCGGGAGGCTCAAAGGCGTGCTGCCCTATCATCACAAAGCCGGTGTAGTGCCTGCCCGTAATTCCCACGTTGTCTATGTCGTTGAAGCGCACGCAGAACTGGGGCACAACCAGGGGATTTGCGGGAGGCTCCACCTCGCCCTTCACCACGTAGGGCTGGAAGTTGTAGATGCTCGCCTGCACGAAGTCGGTGTCGTCGCGCCAGCGCGCGGCTATGGGGTAGCGCTTTATTGGCGTGTAGCCCAGCTTTTTGAACAACCTAGAGAACCTCCTCCAGGTCTGGATGAAGTCCATCTTAACCCCCGCAGGGGTGTTGCCGATGAAGGTGTAGCCTCCGGAGCACTCGGGCTCGCCGCACACCTCGCGCTCTGGCTCGGCGCTCCAGAAGTAGTTGCCGCACCTCCTGCAGCGGCGGCGCTCAAACCCCTCGCTTATGAGCGTCTGCACGGGGTAGTGCTTTTCCGGCTCCGCCTGTGCCCTGCGGCGAAACTCCGCCTTCATGCGCTTCTCGTCAAGCATGCCCCTAGCTTGCCCCGGCAGGGTTAAAAAGTTAACGCTGCCCCCAATAGCTCTCGCAAAAATTAAGGGTGCAGTGCTGCAAGGCGCCTCCGAAGTACCCGGCACCCGACTTCACCCGGGGCTTCCGGACCTCCGCCCTCTTTTGCTCCGGGAAAGAAAAAGGTTATATATGAAGAGGTTTCAATATTAAATTGCCTTCATATGTAGTTAAAAATAATTCATAATCCCGCGGGGGTAAGGAGATGAACACCAGGACGATGCTAGTGCTCACTGTAGGCCTCATGGCACTGATACTGCTGGTGATGCCCAGCGCAACCGCCAAGTTCTCCCTGCAGCACAGGTTTGTTAACGGCAGCGGTGTTGACTGCACCAAGTGCCATCCCAGCATTCACTCGGAGATAACCTCAAACAACGTCCACACCACCCACGGATTCAAGAATAACCCCTGCAGGGGTTGCCACATACCCTCCTACGCCGACGGGGACGTGGGCGGGCTCCCCGCCTCCTCCCCATACTACAACCCCTACCAGGGGGGTACAGGTAAGTTCCACGCCGCGGCTCTTGTTGAGTGCACCTTCTGCCACTTCAACAACCCGGAGTGCACCTCCTGCCACACCAAGGCAAACGTAACCGCCGAATTTGAGAACTCCCAGGTTGAGGCCCACCGCCCCCTCTACTGGCGGGCGAAGAACGCCTCAGGTGTGGACACTGGCGACCTGCTAAGGAGCAGCAACGAAGCCTGCATAGCGTGCCACACCAAGGCTGCAAATGTCACAATAATCCAGCCCACCCAGTACCTCAACATAACCGCCAACTTCTCCGACTGCAGGGACGGTGTGGACCCCAACTGCTACAGCGGCTGGAACCTGCGCCTGGACATCTCCTAGCTGCCCTCTGCCTGCATGAAGGCCTCCACTCCCCCCATGCGCTGTATTACCTCCGCCAGGCGCTCATACTTCTTCCCGTCCCTCTTCCGGGCGAGCTTCCTGTAGCGCCGTATCACACCGTCAACCGTCTCAATCACCTGGTAGTCATCGGCCATGCCCAGCAGCTCCCGGGCAAAGGCCACAGTATTCCCCTCCTTTCCGCCAATCACAACCCTGAAGCCCCTTTTTCCTGTCTTGATTGCCTCCTGCTCGCACGCCCACGCGCACCTGGCGCACCCGACGCAGCGCTCCTCGTCTATCCTCAGGCCGCCCTCCAGGGATATGGCGTCCACCGGGCACGCCTCCACGCAGGCGGTGCATCCCTCCCGGCACCTCTCCGGCGCAACCTCAAGCTCCGCCACACCTATAATCCCCACGTCCACATTCCAGGGGCGCGCGCACCCCGCCGGGCAGGCCGAGAGGGAGATGGTGAACTTGTTGGGGAGGGGCGTGTCGCCGAACAGCTCGCTCAGGATGGCACCCAGCTCCCTCACACTCTTCACCCTGTTGGGGCAGTACTCGGCGCAGGTGAAGATGTTGCGCACCGACGTGCCTGAGCCTCCCGCCTGCAGGCCGGCCGCAAAGAGCTCCTGAAGCGCCCGGGTAAGCCTGCTGCTCCCCACCTCGGGTATCTCCAGGTTGTGCCTGGGGCTGAGGTGCACCTTGCCCGAGCCGTACTTCTCCGCCACCTCGGCAACCCTCTCCAGCTGCTCCGCGGTGTACATGTTTGAGTAGGGCTTGGCCCTCACCCTGACGTTGACCACCTTCTCCCCCACCACCTCGATGTCCTGCGCCTTCACGCCCTTTATAATGCCCACCTTGGGCAGCTCAAACCTGAAGCCTTCCTCCGCCTCTGCCATCTCACTCAAACTCCTCTAACCCCACGCGTTCCACAACTGAGAACAGCCTCTCACCGGGCTCCGCCAGCTCCCTGTACCTCTCCACCACCCGGGCAACCTCTTCCAGCACCTCCTCCTGGCTCACAAACTCCTTCAGGAGCCTTGCCTCCCTGGGGAAGAACCCGCCGCCACCACCTACATAGATGTCGAAGCCCCTCTCGTCTGCGGTTATGGAGGACACGGGGCACACATTTGAGCAGAAGCCGCACCCGACGCACCTCTCCCGGTTCCAGACCACCGGCTCCTCCTTCGAGACCCTCAGGGCGTCAACCTGACACCCCAGGGGCTCATTCACACAGAGGCCGCACTTGATGCACTTCTCCCTATCAACCCTTATCTTGGTCCTGGCTATAACCCCTATATCCGAGGTCCTCGAGCGGGAACATGAAAAGTTGCACCCCGAGAGGGAGATGGTCAGCTTTGCGGGCATCTCAGCCCCACCATACCTGCGGTTGAGCTCCTCGGCAAGCTCAGCCACCGGCACGGCATTGTAGAGGCACCACCGGGAGCACGCGAAGACGTTGCGGGTGAGCCTGCCGGAGGCACCTGCCCTGAGACCAGCCCTCTCCAGCTCCCTCACAGCCTCCTCCACCAGCTCCCGGGGCACGTCAGGCACCTCAATCGCCTGCCGCGGTGTGGTGTGCACAACCCTCGAGCCGTACTTCCTGGCAACCCTCGCAAGGACCCTCAGCTGCTCCGAGGTGAGCTCTGCGGTGTGGGGCTCCACCGACGTAACCCGGAGCACCACCTTCCCCTTTCCCTCGCCGCTGATAATTCCGTCCATTTTTACTTACTCCTCCTTCAGGGTTATTATTTGTTTCCTCGAACATTTTCAAATTTCCCTCCCCTCACTCCACTGGCGGAAGAGATTTATAGAGGTAGGCATAAAAATCCCTTGACTGGTGGTTGCCATGCCGATCCCCGAGGTCAGATACATATGGATGAACGGCAAACTCCTCCCCTGGGAGCAGGCGAAGGTGCACGTGCTCACCCACGCCCTCCACTACGGCTCGGGTGTTTTTGAGGGAATCAGGTGCTACTCCACCGACAGCGGCTCTGCAATCTTCCGCCACAGGGAGCACATGGAGCGGCTCCACCGCTCCGCAAAGCTCTACTTCATGGAGGTCCCCTACACCGTCGAGCAGCTTATGCAGGCTGCCAGGCAGCTCGTCAGTGCAAACGGCCTGAAGGAGTGCTACATTCGCCCCATAGCCTTCCGCGGCTACGGCGAGATGGGACTCAACCCCCTCAACGCCCCTGTGGAGGTGGCAATAGCGGCCTGGCCCTGGGGTGCTTACCTGGGCGAGGAGGGGCTGAAAAACGGCATAAGGGTAAAGATATCCTCCTTCCAGCGGATATCCCCCAACATCCTCCCCCCCGTGGCAAAGTGCACCGGGCAGTATGCGAACTCCATCCTGGCGAAGCTGGAGTCCCTGAAGGCCGGCTACGACGAGGCGCTCATGCTGGACTACCGGGGCTTTATCAGCGAGGGGCCGGGTGAGAACATATTCATCGTCAGGGACGGCGTGATATACACCCCGCCGGTCCACGCCAGCATCCTTCCCGGAATTACCAGGGACAGCGTCATCACCCTGGCGAGGGACATGGGCTATGAGGTGGTGGAGAAGGACATCACCAGGGCCGAGCTGCTGCTTGCGGATGAGGTGTTTTTCACAGGCACCGCGGCGGAGCTCACGCCCATAAGGGAGATAGACGGCTATGAGATAGGAAAGCCCGGTGAGGTCACCAGAAAACTTCAGAAGAAGTTCTTCGACGTCACCCGGGGCAGGGACGAGAGGTACCTCCACTGGCTGGACTTCATTGACCGGGAGCGGGAAGGTGGAGGGGAACGGTGAAGTAGAAGGTTGAGCCCTCTCCGGGGGTGCTCTCCACCCATATCCTGCCCCCGTGCGCTTCAACTATCCGCTTGGCAACCGCGAGCCCCGTGCCCGTGCCGCCGTAGTGCCGGGTGGAGCTCGGGTCAAGCTGCGTCAGGGGCTTGAAGATCTCCCCGAGCCTCTCCTCCGGGATGCCTATCCCCGTGTCAGAAACGCTGAACAGCACCTCCCCGTTGCTTCTCTCCACGCACATCCTCACCTCACCCCCGCGCCTGTTGAACTTGATGGCATTGTCCAGGAGGTTCATGAGCACCCGCTGCAGCTTCGCGGAGTCTGCAAAGAGTTTGCCCGTGTACTTCAGCTCCACGCCTATGCTCACCTCCTTGCTCCTGGCGAGCTCCTCCTTCGCCTCCAGAGCCCTGACCACCACCTCCCACACCTCCACCTCCCTGGGCTTCAGCTTGAAGTCGCCCCTCTCGATGTCGGCTATGCTTATCAGGTCCTCCACTATGTCGTTGAGCCTCATCAGCGCCCTGGTGGCAGCCTCCAGCTCCGCAATCCGCTCCGCCTCGTCCTTCTCCTCCTTGGCCAGCTCTATGTAGCCCTTGGCTATCGTTATGGGCGTGCGGATCTCGTGGCTCACATTCGCTATTATGTCGCTCTTCAGCTGGTCCAGCCTCTTCAGCTCCTCGTAGGCGCGCCTCATTGCCTCCTCTGCACGCACCTCCCTGGTTATGTCCTTGGCCACCCCGACGCTGCCCATGGGCCTGCCCTCGCTGTCCCTGAGGAGCGCCAGGGAGAGGTTGACCTCTATCGTCCTGCCCTCCACGCACTGCAGCCTCGTCCTTATGTTCTTCAGTATCTCCTTCTCCACCAGCTGCTCGAAGAGCCGCTCTCCCTCCTCCCTCAGCTCCCGCGGGAAGAGGGAGGAAAAGGGCTTTCCTGCAACCTGAGACGCCTTGTAGCCCAGCATCTCCTCCGCGCCCCTGGAGAAGTAGGTTATCCTCCCCTCCCTGTCGGTGGCTATAATCGCATCCGCCGAGCTCTCCAGGATGCTGTGCAGAAACTCCTTCGCCTGGAGCACCTCCTCCTCCAGCTTCCTCCTGGCGCTCACGTCCCTGGCAATGGCGCAGGTGCCCACCACCCTGCCGTCGATGACAATCCTGCTCCCGTTTATCTCCGTCCACCTCCTCCTCCCGTGCCTGTCTATCGCCTGAATTATGTAGGGGGGTATCCTCTCCCCCCTGAGGCGCCTCTTAAAGTTCCGCAGGGCCAGCTCCACGTACTCCGGGGCGACCACATCCCTGATGTGCTTCCCCACAACATCCTCACCCAGCACCCGCCTGGCGACGCTGTTGGCGTAGATAAACCTCCCCTCCGGGTTCACCACCAGAATCATGTCGGTGGCGGAGTGAATTATGGTCTCATAGAACGCCTTCCTGCGCTTGAGCTCCTCCTCCGCACGCCGCCTGAGCTCCTCGGCCTCAATCGCCTTCAGCGCATAGGCTATGTCCTCCGCCATCTCCTCAAGCAGCGTCAGCTCCTCGCTGTCGAAGACGCCCTCAATCTCCGAGCACACGCACAGGGCTCCGTACACCCTCCCGCCGTGCACCAGCGGCAGAACCGCTGCGCTGCCCTCCTCTCCCGGCACAACCACGGGCTCACGCCTCGACACCGCCTCCTCCACAGTGCGCCTGCCGGCGAGCACCCTGCCTCTGTCGCCCACCAGCGCCACCGGCTCCGGCTTCTCCCCTCCGAGCAGCCACACCGCCACTATGCTGTAGCCCCTCACCCGGTTGAGCAGCTCGCAGACGGTCTGCAGCAGCCGCTCCCTGTTCCTCTCGCGCACAATCGCCTGGTTTATCCCCCTTATTGCGCTCAGAACACTGTTCAGGTGCTTTATCTTCTCCTCCGCAATTTTCCTGTCGGTTATGTCCAGGAGGGTGCCAACAACCGCCGGTCTCCCCCGGTAGCTCACCCTCGCCCCGTACACCTCCACGTAGAAAACCTCACCATTCTTCCTTACCCCCCTGAAGTCGTAGCATATCGCCATAACCTCGCCCTTCAGCCGCTTCTCCAGGTTCTCTCTGACAACCGGCCAGTCCTCCCTGAAGGTGAGGTCCCTGGGTCCCTTCCTGTCAACAAGCTCCTCCACCTCATAGCCGAAGATCTCCGCAAGCCTGGGGTTCACATACCTGAATACGCCGTCCTGAATGAGGTAAACCCCGACCAGGGAGTACTCCGCCAGGGTTCTGAAGAGCTCCTCGCTCTCCCTCAGCGCCCTCTCAATCCGCTTCCTCTCGGTGATGTCGCGGATGATTGCAAGGGCGTACACCCTGCCGTCAACCTCCAGCCTGGATACAGATATCTCAACCGGCACCTCCTCCCCATCCTTTCTGCACGCCTGCGCCTCGTAGTAGCCCATCCTCCTCTTCTTCAGCTCCCCAGTGTCGGAAAACCTGCGAAAGGCAGACCTAAATCTCCCGCGGAAGCGCTCCGGGATGAGCACCTCTACCTTCCTGCCGACCAGCTCCTCCCTGCGGTAGCCGAAAAGCTCCTCCGCCCTCCTGTTTATCATGGCAATTCTGCCGTCTGTGCCGGCGAGCACAACGGCATCCACTAGGGTATCCAGAATACCCCCTATCCACTCCATTCCCGGAATTCCCAACGGTCGGCCTCCCTATTCCAAAATGTCCCCTATGTATATTAGGACATCTGACTTATAAAGTTTTGTGAAAAGTAGTTCACAAATTTTGATTCCCCGGGGCATGCTCCTCAGCAAGCAGTATAATCGCGTTGGTTATGGCTGCAGCGATGTTGCTCCCGCCCCGCCTTCCCCGCACCACGATGGAGGGGACGCCGTAGCGAAGCACCCTCTCCTTGGCCTCCGCGGCACCCACAAAGCCGACGCAGGCGGCAACTATCATCCTGGGCCGTATCCCGGCATCAATGAGCTCAAAGAGAGCCGTGGGCGCATTTCCGACGGCGAAGATGCTGCCCTCAATTTCCTCCCCGTGGAGGCGCACCGCAGCCCTCGCCCTGGTTATGCCGTGCCTGCGCGCATACTCCACCACCTCCGGGGAGGAGATGAAGCACCTTACCTCCCCTCCATACCTGGCGAGGCGCTCCGCGAGGACACCGCACGCCACCATCTTGACGTCTGTAACTACGTCACAGCCCCCGCGCACCGCCCTGACGCCCGCCTCAATGGCATCCAGGTGGAAGACCACCTGCCTCGAGAAGCTGAAGTCCCCGGTGGCGTGCACCACCCGCTTAACGACCTGCCGCTCAGGTTCCGGGAGGTGGGACAGCCGCCTCTCAATTATTGAAAAGCTCTTCCGCTCAATCTCCCTGCCTTCCATTCCCACCTCTCCAAAAGGCAACATGGGCGGGAGTTTTTAGAAGAGCCTCAGCTCCCCCGTAACCCTGTCCACCATCTCCCCGGGTGCCGGACCCACTGCGAGGGCGGTGGTGGTGCCCGGCGGAAGCTGGGTGAGGCCCGCATCCCTCACCAAGAAGCAGGGCAGCCCCAGCCTCTTCGCCTCCTCAAAAAGCCTGCCCAGGTGCTCCTGACTCTCGCCCCTCACCACCACCTTCTTCTGCCCGGAGCGCCTCCACGCCTCGTACCAGGCTGCGTGCTCCTTCATGGCCACCTCCGCCGCACCCAGGCTGGCGTGGGCCACCTGGGCGCATGCCTTCCCCCTGGTCATCCCCAGGTCGTCCCGCACCACAATTACCTGCTTGTACTCCATGTCCTGCTCCCTCTGCTCTGCGGCAGGTGCACCAGGTGGGCATCCTCGAAAACCGCAGGTGGGCAGTCTTGCCGCCTCTTAACAATAGTGAAGGGCTCCCGGATTACTAACCCTCCTTTTCTCTGAACTCCCTGTCCATGTGGATCCTGCTGGGTGTGACGCTCTCCTGGTTCTGATACTTGCTCTCCCGGGAGGGATGCCCGTAGGGCCTCTCAGCCGGAGAGCTCATCATCTCGAAGGCGAGCTGGCAGATGCGCATACCCGGCCTCAGGGCTATTGGCATCTTGCCCACATTGCTGAGCTCCAGGGTTATCCGCCCCCTGAACCCCGCATCTATGAAGCCTGCGGTGGCATGCACCAGGAGGGCCAGCCTACCCAGGCTGGAGCGCCCCTCCACGCGCGCAACGAGCTCAGGAGGCACCTCCACCCACTCCTTCGTGGTCGCCAGCACAAACTCCCCGGGGTGTAGAATAAAGCTCTCCCCGTCGCCTATAAAAACGTCCTCAGTGTACTCCTCCACATTATCGCGCAGCGGGTCGATGTGGGACTTGCGGGTGTGCCTGAAGACCTTGAAGTGGTTGCCCAGCCGGAGGTCAACACTGCTGGGCTGCACCTGCACCTCCACGTCCAGGGGCTCTACCTTTATCCTGCCTTCCCGCAGGTAGCGCTTTATGTCCCTGTCCGAGAGTATCACCTCTGCACCGCCCTTATCACGCACAGCCTCTCGAAGAAGAACCTCTTCTCGGCGACTACGCTTACTTCAAAGCCCAGCCTTAAAAACATTTCCCGGGTCTTCTCGGGAGCGCTCAGGGAGGACTGCACCAGGAGCACGCGGCCCCCCTGCCTCAGGTACCCCGGGCACTCGCGCACAAACCTCTCCGTAACCCTGCGTCCATCCCTGCCACCGTCCCAGGCGCGGGACAGGTCATCCTCCGGCTCCAGGTCCTCGCTGGGCAGGTAGGGCGGGTTGAAGATTACCAGGTCAAATTTCCCAGTAACCCGGGAAAAAAGGTCGCTCTTCCTGACCTCCACGTTATCCACGCCGTTTGCTGCCACATTCCTCCTGGCGCACTCCACCGCCAGGTCGCTCACATCAACGGCGAGCACCCTGCCGGCACGCCTCGCCGCCAGGATTGCCAGCAGCCCCGTGCCCGTGCCCACCTCGAGAACCCGGTCTCCGGGCCTCAGCTCCTCCTCCAGCGCCTCCGCCAGGAGGAAGGTGTCGTCGCAGGGGCTGTACACACCCTCACAGGTCTCTATCCTGACTCCCCTGTACTCCATCTCCTGAGCACCTCGCCTATGCGGGCGAGCTCCTCCGGGGTAAGCTGGAACACCCTCCTCTCCAGGAGTTCGGCGTCCACCTCGGGGGGCACCTCCTCCATGCCGAAAAGCCTGGACGCCGCCAGGGCGAGCGCCCTGCGCAGCTTCTTCCTCCTGTAGGGAAACAGCGCCGCAAGAAACCGCAGGAAGAACTCCTCATCCACATCGGGGCGCTGCTCCACCGGCACCAGCTCCACCAGCGCCGCCTCCACCTCCGGCGGGGGGTAGAAGGCGCCCCTGGGTATGCGCTGCACCAGCCTGGCCCTGGCGTAGTACCTGCACGCGGCGCTCACCCGCGAGTACTCCCTGGTCCCGGGCTCCGCCACGAGCCGCCGGGCGAACTCCAGCTGGTATATGAGCACCGCCCTCTCAAAGCCCCGCCTCAGCAGCCTGAAGGTTATTGGAGATGAGATGGAAAAGGGCAGGTTGGCAACCACCTTGTCAAAGGGGGGCAGCTCCACCCTGGTGGCGTCGCCGCACACCACCCTCAGCTTCTCCCCCGGAAAGCGCTCCCTGAGCACCCTCACCATAAGCGGGTCCCGCTCCACCACCACAACCTCACACCCCGCCTCCAGCAGGTACCCGGTGAGGTTGCCTATCCCCGCGCCAATCTCCAGCACCCGCTCCCCCCCGGAGAGCTCCGCCACCTCAACCTCGCGCTCTATAATCCGCTCACTCACCAGGAAGTGCTGCCCCAGCTTCCGGCTCGGCTTAATTCCGTACCTGCGCAGAATCAGCTTGGTCTCCTGGAGGAGGCTCACCTCTCCCGCCTCTTACCCGGAGAGACGAATATTCTGTACTTCCTCTTTCCGTGTCTCACATCCTCCTCGGAAAGCTCGGTAATTATCCTGTTCACAATCAGCTTCGCCGGGTCAGAGATGGCCTTGATCCTGCGGGAAATGTCCTCAAAGCTCTCAAAGGGCTTCTTCCTGCGCTCCTCCAGAATCTCCCACATCAGCTTCTTGCCTATGCCGGGCAGCAGCTCCAGCATGTGCAGGCGGGTTGTAAGAGGTGCCGCCTTGTTGAAGAACTCCACGTAGCGCTTCTCATCCTTCTTCACAAGCTTCTCCAGCACGTAGGGTAGCTCCGCCTTCGCCGCAGAGCTCAGCTCCTCGTAGCTTATCCTGCGCTTTATGTAGTCTATCTTGTCCCTCTCCTTCTTGCCGATGTACACCCTCTCATGGGGCCTCAGCTCAACTCCGCGCTTGGGCACCAGCTCGAGCAGCGAGAGGTACTTCTCCCCTATTGCCAGCACCAGGGGCTCCTTCTTGTAGATGGGGCGGTCATCCTCCGGTCTGCCGTGGGGCAAGTAGTCCAGAACATAAACATACTCTTCCATCCCCACCGCCGCGCCTCCCTCACTCTTTAATATAAGGAGCGCAGATCTCAACAATCCTAGCTATCTCTTCCCTGTCCAGGATCGCCCTTTCCTTGGCAAAAATCGCCCGCACGTCCTCCTCATCCCTGGGGAGAAGGTCGGCTATCTTCACTGCAATTTCGGGCCTGATCTTGTCGCTTACCTTGAGGACCTCCTCCACTATCCTGCGCCCCTCCTCGGGGGACAGCCTCGCAAACTTGTTGAGGTAGTCCAGGCATATCTTCTGCTCGTACAGAGGCTCCTCGCTATCCTCCAGCTCCCTCTCCAGGATAGCCCTCGCCTCATACATTGTTATTGGCCTGACCTCAACTATTCCTCTTCCGCTCATTTCTTCTGCGCCTCTAGGTGCACGGGTAGTGCAATTATCTGCTTTGTGGCATTCCCATCCTTGATCTCCACCACGTAGGCCCTGCCCCTGCGCTCCCTGACGACTCCCGTATATCCGTGGAAGCGGGGGTGGGGCATTCCCTTGTGGACAGAGGGCTCTATCTTTATGTGAACCCTGTCGCCAGGGGAAAACTCCTGGAGAACCCGCGTCAGGGGCACGAGGCCGCGCCTGCGGACGGGCTTCCTGACCTTGCGTGAATGCTTCGTCCAGAATCCCTTCGACTTCTCCATTGCACACTCACCCTGAAACAAGCTACTCTTTTACGGCACCTTCTATATATTACTTTCTCCTGAGGAAGCGGAGTATCCTGCTTCCCCTGAGGTACACTCCCGGTATCACGAGGCTGAGATGCAGGGCCAGAGCGGTGCGGGTGGCGATGTTGAATACCGCGGCCACCGGCCACACCGCCACGCCGAGCAGTATGAGCAGTAGCCCGAGCTTCTTCCTTTCCACTTCCTTTAACCCCATAAAAGATTATTATTATTACCCTATTATTACTTTTCCTGCGCTCCCAAAATATTTAATACTTCCGCCCGCAGCCTTTTAGCAGGATGTTTGTATCGCACCCCCTGATAAAGGACGGCACCGTCGAGGCGAGGCTGTACCAGCAGGTGATTCTCGCCAGCGCCTCCCGGGCAAATACCCTGGTGGTGGCCCCAACGGCCCTGGGGAAGACCGTAATAGCGGTGCTGCTGGCTGCCCACAGGTTGGAGCAGCACCCCAGCAGCAGGGTGCTGATGCTTGCTCCCACCAAGCCCCTGGTGACGCAGCATGCCGCCAGCTTTGAGAAGTTCCTTGAGCTCCCGGAGGAGGAGATAGTCGCCTTCACCGGCAGCACCCCGCCGGACAGGAGAAAGGCCCTGTGGGAGAGCGCCCGTGTGATCTGTGCCACACCGCAGGTGGTGCAGAACGACATAATAGCCGGGCGCTGCTCCCTGCGGGAGGTCTCCCTGCTGGTCTTCGACGAGGCCCACAGGGGAGTGGGCGATTACCCCTACGCCTTCATAGCCAGGAACTACATGAGCCAGGCGAGAAATCCGCGAATCCTGGCGCTGACGGCCTCGCCCGGGGGCGACGAGGACAGAATCATAGAGGTGGTTGAGAACCTCTACATAGAAAACATAGAGGTGAGGACTGAGAGCGACCCTGATGTGCGCCCCTACATCAGCGGCATGAAGGTTGAGTGGGTGCGCGTTCCCCTGCCTGCCGAATTCCTGGAGATAAAAACGTCCCTGGAGAAGGCGCTCAGGCGGAGGCTCAGGGAGCTGAAGCGGCTGGGCGTCAGGGTGGAGGTAAACCCGGGAATAGGCAAGGGCGACCTGCTCGCCCTCAGGGCAGAGCTGCAGAAGGAGCTGGCCGAAGAGGCCACTCCGGAGCGCTTCTCAGCCCTCTCCCTGATAGCCGGCTGCATCAACCTGGCCCACGCCCTGGAGCTGCTCGAAACCCAAGGGCTGGAAACCCTCAACCGATACTTCCTCCGCCTGCAGCGTGATGCGCGCTCCAGGGCGGTGAAGGAGCTGCTCCACGACCGCGACTTCCTGCGGGCAATGAGGAGGTGTGCAAGCCTCGCCGAGGAGATGCACCACCCCAAGCTGGACAGGCTGCTCCAGATTATAGGCGGGGAGGACCTCTCGGGGAGGAGGGCGATAGTTTTCACCCAGTACAGGGACACCGTGAGAAAGATCGTGGAGGAGCTGAACCGGCTGGAGGGCGTCTCAGCGGTGCGCTTTGTTGGCCAGGCGTCCAGGAGCAGGAGCGACAGGGGGCTGAGCCAGAAGAAGCAGCTTGAGGTCCTGGAAAAGTTCCGCAGCGGAGAGCACAACGTGCTCGTGGCCACCAGCGTGGCAGAGGAGGGCCTGGACATCCCCAGGGTTGACCTGGTGGTCTTCTACGAGCCAATACCCAGCGAAATCCGCGCCATCCAGCGCCGCGGGAGAACCGGACGCGGAAGTGCCGGCAGGGTTGTGGTGCTCCTCGCCGAGAAGACCCGCGATGAGGCCTTCTACTGGAGCTCCAGGCGCAGGGAGAAGCGCATGCACGAGGTGCTGGCCAGGCTGAGGAAGAAGTTCTCCGGAAAGGAGCCGCAGCTCCCCAGGCG
Organism: Methanobacteriota archaeon; assembly: GCA_013152685.1. Classification (GTDB taxonomy): domain Archaea; phylum Hydrothermarchaeota; class Hydrothermarchaeia; order Hydrothermarchaeales; family BMS3B; genus Pyrohabitans. The sequence goes on from JAADFX010000090.1 coordinate 13,222, forward strand.
GCGGGGAGAAAAACTCGACGACTTCTTTGAGAACAGCATAAGCATAGTGGTGGACACCCGGGAGCTATCCTCCAGCGTGGTGCGTGAGCTCCTCTCGCTGGGGGTCATCTCAAAGCCCAAGAGGCTCGAGGTGGGGGACTATGTTCTCAGCTCCAGGGTCTGCGTCGAGCGGAAGACCACCCAGGACTTCCTGCAGAGCATAATAGACGGCCGCCTCTTTGAGCAGGCCATCGCCCTGAAGCGCAGCTACGCCAGACCCCTCATCCTGGTGGAGGGCGACTCCCTCTACGCCTCCCGGAACATCTCCCCCCAGGCGATTCGCGGGGCACTGGCCGCAATTGCCGTGGACCTGGGCATACCCGTGTTTTTCACCGGCAGCGAGGCGGAGAGTGCCGCGCTGATAGCGGCGATTGCGAGGAGGGAGCAGCAGGAGGGAGAGCGCTACGTCGAAATTCGGGGGGAGAAGCGGAGCACCACCCTCAGGGAGCAGCAGGAGTTCATAGTCGCAGGGCTGCCGGGGGTGAACACCACCCTCGCCAGGCGCCTCCTGAGGGAGCTGGGAAGCATAGAAAGGGTGTTCACGGCAGCACCGGAGGAGCTGATGCGCATCCGGGGCATTGGCGAAAAAACAGCAGAGGAGATAAGGCGGGTGATAACCGCGCCCTATGAGGAGTGAGACGCCAGCTTCGCCTCTTCAGCAATCACCTCCTCGAGCAGCTTCTTCTCCAGAAGTCTCAGCTTTTCACTGCCCTTCCTCTCCTTGCCTCTCTTGTCCAGCTTCGACATCTCCAACACCCCACTATAAAGGTTGTCGCAGGTGGAATAATTACCTTTCGGTGGCGCCGCCGTACATGGCGAACATGCCCCACCTGTAGAAGCAGTCCACCACCTCAAAGCCGGCCGCCTTCAGCAGCATGAGCTCCTCCTCCAGGGTGTTGATCCTGGAGAAGTGCTCCGCCTCCAGGCACCTCCCCACTAGGTCGTCGTAGTCCTCTACCACCCCCAGCTCCCTGCGCCTCTCCTCAATCCACCCCCTCCACTGGGCCGTGTACCACTCCTGCAGCTCCGCCGAGGGTGCTCTCACCAGGTCGATGTTTACAAAGACGCCGCCCCGGCGCAGCAGGGAGCGCAGGCGGGCTAGCAGCTCCCTCTTCTCCCCCTTCTCCAGGTGGTGGAGCGCCAGTGAGGATACTATAAAGTCGAAGTCGGGCAGCCTCAGCCTTCCGAGCTCGTGGAACTCCGCCCTTATGTATCTCACATCCCGGAAGCCGCTCAGCCTCTCCCGCGCCCTGGAGAGCATCTCCCCGGAGCCATCAACCAGGACGGCGCTTACATCGCCCACCTTGAGGAGCTCACCGGCGAGGAAGCCGTCGCCGCACCCCAGGTCCAGAATGCGCCCCCTGCCCCCTGTGAGGTGCACAAACAGGGAGCGGAGCATGCCAACCATCCTCTCCCGCTCCACCACGATTACCTCCGCCGCCCTGAGGTAGCGCTCCACAAACTCCGCCCTGCTCCACCTGTCCCCCTGCTCCATGGCTACTCCTCAAACTCCAGCCACATCAGCGGATACCCATCCCTGTAGGCAAGTTTTCCGGTGCAGCGCACCCCCGTGCACTCGACCACCACCTCCACCTCCAGCATCTCCGGCGAGAGGGAGGTGTAGCCAAAGGGATTCTCCGAAGCTAGCCTCAGCTTCTCCCGGTTTATGCAAACCCTCGCTTCCCTCACGTAGGGCTGGTTTAGCAAAGCCCTGCGCATCGCCTCCTCGAGGCTTACCCTGGACGCCTCGCTCACAGGGGTGCCCACAAACTGGTGGAAAACCGCCCCCAGCTTTATGCCCGCCTCAAAGGCGCACTGCTCACGCGGGGTGGGTCCGCCCATGGAGACACCCTAAAACAGCTCCATCCAGGAGGGGATGTCATCGAAGTCGTCCCTGAACAGCTCTATTCCCCTTACCCTGGTGTCCCGCCTCCACTCATAGGCGTAGCGTATAACGCCGGTTCTGTGCTTCTGGGTGTCCCACACGGGGCGTACGTACTCCCTGCTCCCCGGCTCCACGAAGTCTGTGGTAAAGTTCATAATCGGCCTCCACACCAGCGCGTACGCCAGGGAGTTCCTGAGGGGCATCCACTCATTCCAGGCAGGCACATCCACCTCAGCCTCCAGATACTCGTACCTCAGCCCCTCTGCGCCGAAAAAGCTCTTGTCGGTTATGACGGTTTTGTGCTCCTCGCCGTAGGGGGAGGGGTATGCCTCCACCAGGGACGCACCCCTTACCACCCAGGGGGCGCGAACCCAGCCGTAGGTTGCCTGGGGCAGGGTGACTGTAAACTCCTGGTACCACCGCAGCACCTTCACTCCCGGGTACAGCTTCTCTATCTTCAGGGGGTCCACCACACCGTCCCCGGATATCGGCTTCGTCTTGACCTTTATTATGAGCCCCTCGTTGGGCTTCAGATACCAGCCGGTGTAGGTGCCCTCCGGTGTCTTTACAACTATTGCAGACTTCTGAAAGGAGCCCCTGTAGCGGTACACCCTGCCGCTCTCAGCCAGCTCCTCTCCGTACACCCGCCAGAGACCGAACTCCCTGACGGCGTACGACTTCACGCTGTACTCCGTGAGGTCCAGCTCCCACCCCTTCGGCAGGGCCACAAAAACCCTGTAGTACCCCCTGTTCTCCACCTTCGCCTCTATGTAGGAGGTAACCTGGGAGGGGGTTATGTAGCCGTACTCCGGCATGCTCAGACCGGCATAATCGTTCTCGGCGTGAACCTGGGACACCAGCAGAACAAGGGCGAGCAGCGCCGGCAGCAGGACGCGCACAGGTGTCACCTCCCCTGCATCCAGGAGGACGGCTGGGAGAGCACCATCTGCAGATTTGCCTTCTCCTTATCGGAGAGGTACTTGGATATCAGGGCCTTCGCCTCTTCTTCCCTCATCTCCAGGAGTATCAGGTACTCCTCATCAAAGTCGCCTAGCTGGCTCTCAATTTCCAGCTGGCTGAGCTTGATACCGTAGTTGCGCAGCGCCGCCTCTATGTAGGAGGGGTCAATCTTGTTGGCTGCCGCCGCCTTCTGCACCTCCTTTAGATTCACAGTGTAGGTGGTGGAGGAGCTGCTCTGCCTTATCCCTATGCTTATGGGACCCTTGAGGGAGCTGACACCGCTGGTGGTTATGCTGCCCTCACCCTTCGCCTCGCCGCCCTGCCCCGAGACTATCCTGTTCTCAGACTCGCTGAGGCTGATGGAGGCGGTGGCGCGGAGTATCGCCACAACCCGGGCATCTGTCACGATTTCCACCGCCTGCGAGTTGTTCTTGTAGTATATGTTCACATAGTCGCCGGGCATCATAAAGCCGCCCGCCGCCTGAGCCCTGGGCAGCCTGACGGGAACAAAAACCGTCCTTATCTGCTCTATTGTTGCCGTCTTCAGCACAGAATAGCTCAGCCCCGAGATTGCAGCCACAACCCTCTCGTAGCCCTTGTAGGTGGCGTTTCCGGCGACCAGCATTATCCTGTCCTCGCCGAACACCTCCTTCTTTGCAGCTGCCTCCGCCAGGAGGTACTCCCGCCAGGCAGCGCTCGCAGCACCCGCCACGTCCACCGCAGCGAGGTCCGAGGCACTCTTCGCACCCCTGACCCTAGTAATCAGCTCATCCTTCTTTGCCGCATACTTGGGTGGCAGACCGGCAAACGCCTGCTCTATCTCGGCTATCTTCTGCTGCTGTGCCTTTGCAAACGCCTCCCTGGCCTTCGCAGCCTGTTGCTCCTCTATCTTTGCCTTCTCCTCCATGGGCTTTATCAGAAACTTGTAACCCGCCAGGAAAATCCCAAAAATTATGAGTATTATCACAGCAACTCCCACAATCCGGTATAGCCTCCGTCGCCTGTCATCAGAGGGTGGTGCGGGAGCCGCTGGCGCTGCCTCCGCCTTCGGTGGCGCACGCTTGCGGAGCGCCTCAAGTCTGCTCACAATATCCTCTGCACCACTCTCAGTCCTATGCTCCATGGCCGGGTCCCCAGGGTTGGTAGATATCATCTTAAAAATTCTGCATATATATAGTTTATCGCTTGCACCGGTGCTGTTTACTTCGTCACGAAATAATTTTGCACCCTCAGAAGCTAACAGTTAATAACTTCCACGGCTCAGCCAAAAATCAACTGGCTATTTGCGGATTACGGAAACCTTCTGTAAACCCAGCGGGAGGCCTCCGCTGCCCTGGGCTCGGTAAACACATTGTTTTCTATTGCGCCGGAGACGTCGTGGCACCTGTTCCACCGGAAGCCTCCGCCCCCACCGCAGCTCAGTCCCGCTTCTCTGTTTGTAATATCATGGTTGTTTGCGTGGTGGCAGCCGGTGCAGAAGTCGCCTATCAGCCTCCTGCTCACGTTCTGGGCGACCTTCGGGTAGAAGTCGGTGGAGTTGTGGCCTCCGAAGGCGTGGGGCTCATTCGCCGGCGGGTAGGGGCCGGTGGCATTGTGGCAGGTGAGGCAGGTGAGCCTCAGGGCCGCGTGCACCGCAGAGGAGTTGAGGTTGTAGTTGTAGTAGGGAGCGCCCGCGTAAACGTCAAAGCTCCTGTTCCTGTGGCAGCTCAGAC
>JAADFX010000091.1 GCA_013152685.1 Methanobacteriota archaeon
TGAAGAGCGCCTGAAGCGCCTCCAGCGGGGTCATCTCGTTGGGGTTCAGCCTGCGCAGCTCCTCCTCCACCCGCGAGGGTCTGGTTGCAAAGCTATCGAAGAGGGTGCGCTGCGCCTGGTCGGCGAAAACCTTCGCGAGCTTGCGCTTGCGCAGGCGCTTGGCTATAATCTTGTCGTCCGCCACCTCCTCCTCTTCCAGGCGGCGCAGCACCTGCGTGGCGTTCTCTATCACCTCTCCCGGCAGGCCTGCAAGGCGGGCAACGTGTATTCCGTAGCTCTTGTCTATGGAGCCGGGCATTATTCTGCGCAGGAAAATTATCTCGCTGCCCTGCTCCTTCACCGCGATGTGGTAGTTTTTCACCCTAGGCAAAAGCTGCTCCAGCTCTGTGAGGTGGTGGTAGTGCGTGGCGAAGAGCGTCTTTGCCCCAATGCGCTCATGCAGGTACTCCACCACCGCCCAGGCGATGCTCAGCCCATCGAAGGTGCTCGTCCCTCGACCTATTTCGTCCAGAATCACAAGACTTCTCCGGGAGGCGTTGTTCAGGATGTTTGCCGTCTCCTGCATCTCCACCATGAAGGTGCTTCTCCCAAGGGTGAGGTCGTCGCTCGCACCCACGCGGGTGAATATCCTGTCCACCACTCCTATCCTGGCGCTTCTCGCAGGCACAAAGCTTCCCGCCTGGGCGAGGAGCACAATAAGGGCGACCTGCCGCAGGTAGGTCGACTTGCCCGCCATGTTGGGCCCGGTGATGATTAAAATCTGCTCCCTCTCCGAGTCTAGGTAAGCGTCGTTGGGCACAAACTCGCCCTGGTGCACCTCCACAACCGGGTGGCGGCCCTCCTTTATCTCAATAACGCTGTCCTCGTCCACGCCTGGTCGAACGTAGCCCCTCTCGCTGGCGATGCGGGCGAAGCTGAGGAGCACATCCACCCTTGCTAGGGCGCGGGCAGTGCTCTGCACCTCCTCCACATGCGCCGCTACATACTCCCTCAGCTCGCTGAAGAGCTCGTACTCGAGCTTTGCGGCTCGCTCCTCTGCACCCAGAATGAGCGCCTCCTTCTCCTTCAGCTCCGGCGTCACAAAGCGCTCCGCATTGGCGAGGGTCTGCTTGCGTATGTAGTCCTTGGGCACGAGGTGCAGGTTGGGCTTTGTCACCTGGATGTAGTAGCCGAAGACGCTGTTGTACCCCACCTTGAGGGAGGCTATTCCAGTGCGCCGCCTCTCGCGCTGCTCCAGCTCCGCGATCCAGCGCTTGCCCTCCCTTGCAGCTTCCCTCAGCTTATCCAGCTCCTCGCTGTAGCCCTGCCTTATTATTCCGCCCTCCCTCACGCTCGCGGGAGGCTCGTCCACCAGTGCAAGGTCTATCTTCTCCACCAGCTCCTCCAGCGGGTGGAGCTGCTCAGCAATCTCGCGCAGCAGTGAGCTCCTGCACCTGGAGAGGAGCTCCTTAACCCGCGGCACCGCCCTGAGGGAGTTCTTGAGCGCAACCAGGTCTCTTGCGTTGGCGGAGCCGCTCGCTATCCTGCTGCACAGCCTCTCCAGGTCGTACACCTCGCGAAGCGCCTCGCGCAGCTCCTCCTGAAGCAGGTAGTCGCTGTACAGCTCCTCCACCGCATCGAGGCGGCGGTTTATCTTCTCAGCGCTGGTGAGGGGGTGGAGGAGCCAGCGTTTCAGCAGCCTGGCACCCATTGCTGTGGTGGTTCTATCCATAACCTCGAGCAGCGTGCCCCTGGTGGAGCCATCGCGAAGGTTGCGCGTAATCTCCAGGTGGCGCAGTGTGCTGGCGTCGAGAAGCATGTGCTCCCTCGCCGAGAGCCTGCGCAGGCCGGTGATGTGGGGGAGCGCACTCTTCTGCGTCTCGCGCAGGTAGCGGAGCACTGCACCGGCGCAGGCCACTCCAAGCTTCAACTCCGCCACGCCGAACCCCTCGAGGCTTGCGACGCCGAAGTGCTCCTCCAGCAGCGCCCTCGCTTTAGCCGGGTCGAAGCTCTCCTCCGGCAGGGAGTTGAAGAAGGTCTCGCGGAGGTGCTTGCGCAGCTCCTCCGCGGAGACGCCCTCTGGCAGAAGGCACTCCGCCGGCGAGAGCGCAATCAGCTGGTTGAGCGCCTCCTCCTCGCTGGAGAACTCACCGCAGGCGAACTCCCCCGTGGAGAGGTCCGCAAAGGCCACGCCGGCTCTGCCCTTCTCCACCAGGAGCGCCGCCAGGTAGTTGTTGCTCTTCTCCTCCAGCAGGTTCTCCTCCATCAGCGTGCCCGGGGTTACAACGCGGACAACCTCCCGCTTCACAACGCCCTTCGCCTGCTTGGCATCTTCTACCTGCTCGCAGATCGCAACCTTGTAGCCCTTCCTCACCAGCTTTGCCAGGTAGGTCTCCATCGCATGGTAGGGCACCCCCGCTAAAGGCACGGGCTTGCCGCGCTCCCTTCCCCGGGAGGTAAGGGTTATCCCCAGCTCCCTCGCAGCCACCACGGCATCCTCGTGGAACATCTCATAGAAGTCGCCCGCGCGGAAGAAGATTATCGCATCGCTGTAGCGCCGCTTGAAGCTGTGCCACTGGCGCATCATGGGCGTTATCTCTGGCATGAGAATAGCTTAATGCTGGGGGTTAAAAACATTGTGATTGCCGGAAAAGCTCCAGCCGGGTGGATAGAGGGGAATGCGTCCGGGCCGCTACAGAAGGGAAGCTAGGGAGGCAGCTTAACTCGGCTCTGCCGGTGCACTCGTCCAGGCGGGCGTCCAGAAGGCTTAAAAATACCACCCCGGGTAGTGGACTTTGTAGCAACTCGCTGACCCTCAACCTTTTTTGATGATCTCCAGCAGCTCCTTTGCCTCTCTCTCTATTTGATTCAGTATCAGTATGCTCGGGTTTTCCTCAAACTCTATAGCTAAGTGGAGCAGGTCCGAAACCTCTTCGCTCAGGTTCTTCATGCTGAAGGCAGCTATTTTTTCCACCGCAAACTTCCCCAGCGTCGAAGGCTCCTCTTCACCGGCGCGTATCTTCTTAATCAGAGAAAGCATCTCCTCGAGGATGCCCCTCTCCACGTCTCTAAAGGCTGGCTTGAGTAAGGGGGAGAGGATTAGCAAAGGCTACGAGTATAAGCTGGTGCAAACCACAAGGAGAGCTACTCTAGGTAACGGAGGATATCCGGTTACTAACTGATTCTGAACACCTTACCAAATTTTGGTAAGGAATTGGCAGAAGTAGGAGTATGCTATACTCCTCTCATCTCAATTACTGGTACGTCGGGGCGGGGATTTGAACCCCGGCGGGCAGAGCCCATCAGCTTAGCAGGCTGACGCCATACCAGGCTTGGCTACCCCGACTAAGCCTT